>NZ_JAPSKQ010000097.1 GCF_031181555.1 Streptomyces sp.
CAACCGAACGGAGTGAGCTGGCGCACACCTGCCGTAGAGTTGAGGCCGGTCGATACATGGCCGTGGCAGATCGGAAGGGCAGCAACGCGTGACCGTCGACGACTCGGGTTCCGGCACGGACGCGCAGGGCCGGGTGGAGCCTCCCCCTCTCTCGGCTTCGCTCGAGCGGGAGGACCCCCATCCCGCCGACACCGGCGAGGATCCGCTCGCTCTGCGCCTCGAACAGCTCATTCTGGGCGCCGAGCGCCGTTACACGCCCTTTCAGGCGGCCCGCAGCGCCGGCGTCACCATGGAGCTGGCCACGCGGTTCTGGCGCGCCATGGGCTTCGCCGACGTGGGGCAGGCCAAGGCGCTCACGGAGGCGGACGTCCTGGCCCTGCGCCGGTTGGCCGGTCTGGTGGAGGCGGGGCTGCTGAGCGAGGCCATGGCGGTGCAGGTGGCGCGGTCCACCGGGCAGACCACCGCACGGCTGGCCGAATGGCAGATCGATTCGTTCCTGGAGGGGCTGACCGAGCCGCCCGAGCCGGGGATGACCCGGACCGAGGTGACGTATCCGATCGTCGAGCTGCTCCTGCCCGAGCTGGAGGAGTTCCTGGTGTACGTCTGGCGGCGCCAGCTCGCCGCCTCGGCCGGGCGTGTGGTGCAGGGGGCCGACGACGAGGAGATGGTGGACCGGCGGCTCGCCGTCGCGTTCGCCGACCTCGTGGGGTTCACGCGGCTCACCCGGCGGATGGAGGAGGAGGAGCTCGGCGAGCTCGTCGAGGCCTTCGAGACCACCGCCGCCGATCTGGTGGCGGCGCGCGGCGGGCGGCTGATCAAGACGCTGGGTGACGAGGTGCTGTACGTCGCGGACGACGCGGGTACGGCCGCGGAGATCGCCGTGCGGCTGATCGAGACCATGGCGAACGACGAGACGATGCCGGAGCTGCGGGTCGGCATGGCGTTCGGCACCGTGACCACCCGGATGGGCGATGTCTTCGGCACCACGGTCAACCTGGCCTCCCGGCTCACGTCCATAGCCCCTCGGGACGCCGTGCTCGTCGACGCCGCCTTCGCCGAGGAACTGATCCGCACCGGTGACGCCCCCGCCTCCGAGGCCGCGGCGGCCGAGGCGGTGGCCGCGGCGGAGAAGGAGGGCGAGGAGCCGCCGACGTACCGGTTCGCGCTGCAGCCGATGTGGCAGCGGCCGGTGCGTGGTCTCGGTGTGGTGGAGCCCTGGCTGCTCACGCGCCGGAACGGGGTCTCCTAGCCCGCGCCGCCGATACACAGGCCGATGACCGGCACGCACAGGCCGGGGTGAGGGGCGGGGGTCGGCTCGCTCGGCCGGTTCGGCGGTGGGTCCGGGGGTGCGGGCGGGGGTGTTCGGGTGCGGTGCGGGGCCGGTGGCGGGGGAGTGACCGGGCCCGGCGCCCGGGTCGTCGGTTTCGGGGGCGGAACGGTCGACGGGGCGGTCGAGGCGGAGGGGACGGCCGGGGCCGAGGTGGCCGGGGAACGCGTCGGGGCGGAGGGCGCCGGCGTGTCCGGGGTGAGCGGGGTGCTGTTCTGGCCGCCCAAGGGGGTGGGAGAGGAAGGGTCCGCCACGGGCGTGGGAGTGGATGTGTCCGGGGTGCCGTCCGTGACGGTTCGGGCCGGGCCGGTGGACGTGCTCGGGCGGGGTGCGGCCTCCACGCCGATGTCCTCGCCGCCCGGGGCGGAGGCCAGGCGGACGAGGCCGAGAGCGCCCGCGGTCAGGGCCAGGCCGCCGGCGGCCAGCAGGATCTTGCGGGGACGGGGCTTGCGGTGACGGCCTCGGAGACGTGGGCCGGTGCGTCCCGGTGACTCGTCGGGTCGTGGTGCCGGCGTGTTCGGTGTCATCGCGATCCCTCCCCTGCGTACGCGCCCCCGTGCGCCGCGGTGGAGCGCACGTTATGCGCTCCCGTGGGGGAGGGCCGCCGGAGTCGGCCGGATGTCACTCGAACGGGTGGGCGGGGGGTGACAGGGGAACCGGGCGTACGCCCTTTTCCGGGTGGGCGTCGTGCTGCGATGATCGGGGCGAGCGATGTTAACCCGCGTTAACCGGAGGGTGTCATGAGTGAGGAACGGTTCGGGGAGTTCGTGCTGGTGCGCCGGCATGAGCAGGGGCATGTCGCGGAGCTCGTCCTCGACCGGCCGGGGGCCATGAACGCCGTGTCGACCGAGATGGCCCGCTCCCTGGCCGGAGCCTGTGCGGCACTGGGGGAGGACCGCGGCGTCCGGGTGGTGGTGCTGACCTCGTCGCACGAGCGGGCGTTCTGTGTGGGGGCCGATCTGAAGGAGCGCAATTCCTTCAGCGACGCCGATCTGGTGCGTCAGCGTCCCGTGGCGCGCGGGGCGTACACCGGAGTGCTCGAACTGCCGGTGCCCACAGTCGCGGCGGTGCACGGGTTCGCCCTGGGCGGCGGTTTCGAGCTGGCCCTGTCGTGCGATGTGATCGTGGCCGACCGCACGGCCGTGGTGGGGCTGCCCGAGGTGTCCGTCGGAGTGATCCCGGGCGGTGGCGGTACGCAGTTGCTGCCCCGGCGGGTGGGTGCGGCGCGCGCCGCCGAGCTGATCTTCACGGCGCGGCGGGTGGAGGCCGCCGAGGCCCGGGAGCTGGGGCTCGTCGATCACCTGGTGGAGGAGGGGCGGGACCGGGAGGCGGCCCTGGCCCTGGCGTCCCGGATCGCCGCGAACTCCCCGGTGGGGCTGCGGGCGGCCAAGCGGGCGCTGCGTCTCGGACACGGGCTGGATCTGTCCGCCGGCCTCGAGGTCGAGGACGCGGCCTGGCGGTCGGTGGCGTTCTCGGGCGACCGTGCGGAGGGGGTCGCCGCCTTCAACGAGAAGCGCAGGCCGGACTGGCCGGGGGAGTAGCGGGGGCTCGTTCCGGTCCCGTGGTCCGTCCCGTCGCGCCCGCTCCCCGTTCGCGCGGTTAATGTCCCGATTCCTCCCGAATCTCCTTAGCCTGGAGGGATGGGTGAGGACAGCCGGCTGGCGGCCGTGGTGGCGCTGGCCCAGGGCATGGCCGCCGCGCAGGGTTCGCGGGAGGCCTGGCGGGCCGCGGCGGGCGGGGCCCGCCGGGCGCTGGGCGGAAGCTTCGCCGCGCTGTCGGTGTGGGAGCGGGAGCTCGGGCGGCTGCGGGTCCTGGTGAACGTCGGGGAGCTGGCCGAGGGGGAGGAGGAGTTCCCGGACGACGAGTCCTACCCGGTGCACCAGTTCGCCGAGATCACCGAGTTCCTGCACGAGCAGTGGGCCGGCGGCGGTGAGCCCGGCGCCTGGGTGGAGACGGCCGAGGGGCCGGCGGCGGGGCGGCCGGGGTACTGCCACCAGCGGGTCGCGGCGCTGCGGCGGCGCGGGCGGGGGTGCTGTGTGGTCGCCCCGATCGTGCTGCACGGGCGGGCGTGGGGCGAGCTGTATGTGGCCCGGCCGGTGGGCGTGCCCGTCTTCGGGCGGGGCGATGCCGACTTCGCCACCGTTCTGGCCGCCGTCGCCGCCGCCGGGATCGCGCAGACCGAGCGGCTGGAGGAGGCGCGCCGGCTGGCGTACACGGACGCGCTGACCGGGCTGGCCAACCGCCGGGCCGTCGACGCGCGGCTCGACGAGGCGATCGAGCGGCACCGCCGGGACGGGGCCGTCGTCAGCCTCGTGGTGTGTGATCTCAACGGGCTGAAGCGGGTCAACGACACCCTCGGGCACGCGGTCGGGGACCGGCTCCTGGAGCGGTTCGGGACCGTGCTGTCGCTGTGCGGGGCCATGCTGCCGGGGGCTCTGGCGGCGCGGCTCGGCGGGGACGAGTTCTGCCTGCTGTCCGTGGGGCCGTCCGCCGACGAGGTCGTCAAGGCGGCCGACGAGGTGTGCCGCCGGGCCGCCGATCTGGGGATCGGCGACGGCGTCGCCTGCGGGGTGGCGTCCACCGAGGATCCCGTCGGGCCGGTGCGGTCCGCCCGGCGGCTGTTCCGGCTGGCCGACGCGGCGCAGTACCGGGCCAAGGCCGGCCGGGCCGTTCATCCCGTCGTCGCCGGACGGGAGGGGCCCGACGATCCCGTCGTACGGCTCGCGGACGAGCCCTCGCGGGTGACGGACGGGGAGCGGCGCCGGTTCCGGGGGCGGCACTCGCCGTAGGCGCGGGTGTCCCGTCGCGGCCTCGGCGGTGTGACGTATCGGTAAGGGGCGGACCGGGCCCTCAGTGGTGACATCATTGAATTCACTGCGTACGCTCCTGAATATGGATATGCACACTGTGGTGGTGGGGACGTCCGGGGCGACCGCGTCCGACGTGCTCGCCGTGGCGCGCGGCGGTGCCCGCATCGAACTGTCCGCCCAGGCGGTGGCCGCCCTCACCGCGTCCCGCGAGATCGTGGACGCCCTGGCCGCCAAGCCGGACCCCGTGTACGGGGTGAGCACCGGCTTCGGCGCCCTGGCGACCCGTCACATCAGTCCGGACCTGCGCGCGCAGCTGCAGCGCAACATCGTCCGCTCGCACGCCGCCGGGATGGGGCCGCGCGTGGAGCGGGAGGTCGTCCGCGCCCTGATGTTCCTGCGGCTGAAGACCGTCTGCTCCGGGCGCACCGGCGTCCGGCCCGAGGTCGCGCGCACCATGGCCGACGTGCTGAACGCCGGGATCACCCCGGTCGTGCACGAGTACGGCTCCCTCGGCTGCTCCGGCGACCTGGCCCCGCTGTCCCACTGCGCCCTCACGCTGATGGGCGAGGGGGAGGCCGAGGGCCCCGACGGGAGCGTGCGCCCCGCCGGTGAACTGCTCGCCGAACACGGCATCCGGCCCGTCGAACTGCGCGAGAAGGAGGGGCTCGCCCTCCTCAACGGCACCGACGGCATGCTCGGCATGCTGATCATGGCCCTCGCCGACCTGGACACCCTGTACAAGTCCGCCGACGTCACGGCCGCCCTCAGCCTGGAGGCCCTGCTCGGCACCGACAAGGTGCTCGCCCCCGAGCTGCACGCCATCCGCCCGCACCCGGGACAGGCCGCCAGCGCCGCCAACATGCTGGCCGTGCTGAAGGGGTCGGGGCTGACGGGGCATCACCAGGACGACGCGCCCCGCGTCCAGGACGCCTACTCGGTGCGCTGCGCCCCGCAGGTCGCGGGCGCCGGGCGGGACACCCTGGCCCACGCCCGGCTGGTCGCCGAGCGCGAACTCGCCTCCGCCGTCGACAATCCGGTGGTGCTGCCCGACGGCAGGGTCGAGTCCAACGGCAACTTCCACGGCGCCCCGGTGGCCTACGTCCTGGACTTCCTCGCCATCGCCGCCGCCGACCTCGGCTCCATCGCCGAGCGCCGCACCGACCGGCTGCTGGACAAGAACCGCAGCCACGGACTGCCGCCGTTCCTCGCCGACGACGCCGGCGTCGACTCCGGGCTGATGATCGCCCAGTACACGCAGGCCGCCCTGGTGAGCGAGCTGAAGCGGCTCGCCGTACCGGCGTCGGCGGATTCGATCCCGTCCTCCGCGATGCAGGAGGACCACGTCTCCATGGGCTGGTCGGCGGCGCGCAAGCTGCGCACGGCCGTGGACAACCTCACCCGGGTCATCGCCGTCGAACTGTACGCCGCCGCGCGCGCGGTGGAGCTGCGTGAGGGGCTGACGCCCGCGCCCGCGACCAGGGCCGTGATCGAGGCCGTACGGGAAGCGGGCGTGGGGGGCCCGGGACCGGACCGGTATCTCGCGCCCGACCTCGCCGCGGCGGAGGCGTTCGTCCGCGACGGGCGGCTGGTCGCGGCCGCGGAGACGGTCACCGGACCACTGGGCTGAACCGGACGGGGCCCCGCGGCACTTCCGCGGGGCCCCGGTTCGGTGAGCCGGGGACGACAGGGTCCCGACGGCCCGTCACCCGCCGTGAGCCGGCGGGCCGGAGTCCCTGCCGGGGAGGGGCGGGCGCGTCAGGAGCCGAAGCGCTCGCGGCGCACCGAGTAGACGACGAACCCGGCGCCCAGGGTCAGGCAGGCCGTGCCGCCCACGATGTAGGGGGTGCTGTCGAAGCTTCCGGTGTCGGCGAGCCGGACGTCCTGGCCGGTGCCCTCCAGGGACGCGGACGTGGTGTGGGACGCGACTCTCGCCTGCTCCGTGACCTGCGGAGACGGGGTCGCCGGGATCGACTCTCCCGCCGGGGTGTCCGAGGTCGCGTTCGCGGACGGGACGAACCACAGGGCGCACAGCAGGGTGCCCGCGGCGGTGGCGGTCAGCAACGGACGGAGCGCGGATGACACGGAATATCGATCCCCTTGTGGCGCTGGCGAATTGGCCGTGTGGGCCGATGTTAATGAAAGGCGCGGGTCACAGGAAAGTCACGGGAGCGCGGGGCCGTACGCTCCGGGCATGAGCACTCCAGAGACTTCACGATTTGTCCGACTCCGGGTGGAACTCGTCCTCGAAGTCGACGACGAGGACGCGGTGACCGGGGCCGCGTTGCGCAGGATCGCGGACGACGGCGATATGCCGGCCGCGGAACGGGTACACGCCGAAAGCGCTGTGAGGGAGGACACCGCTGAGGCCCTCGCGTATCTCGTCGACCCGTTCGGCCTGGTCAGCGAGGTACCGGGGATCGACCTCCAGCAGGCCTCCTGGAGCAGCGAGCGGATCGACTACGACCCCGACTCGCCGGAGTGGGACCTCGACGAGGAAGATGACGGGGAGTCCTACGACGACGGGGACGACGAAGTCGCCGAGGACGACGAAGAGGACCGTGACGACGGCGACGCGCGCGGGACGGGCAGGGCCGGCTGAGGCGGCCTGGGGGAAATCGTGCCCCCGGGCGGCAACCGCCGCCCGGGGGCACGGCGTCTCAAGCGGCGCACCGGCCGACGTCCGCCGCCTCCGCAGCGGCGGACGTGGTGAGCCCCACACCCGCGGGCCATGGGGAACCGGATCAACCGGTCGTAGCGTTGAAGGTTAGGACGAGGTCCCGGCTTCGGGCCGAGGGCCCGTGGGGTTGGGATTCGGCAACGATGGAGAAGCGTGTGATGACGGACGGTAAGCGGCGCAGGGGTCTGACGGCCGCGTCCGCTCTGCTCGGCGGTGTGCTGGTGCTCTCGGCGTGTTCCGGTGGTGACGACGCCTCCGCCTCGGGAGGAGACGGCGGCAACGGCACCGCGCAGGCCCAGGTCGACGAGGCGGCGGCCAAGAAGAGCTCCGAGGCCCAGATCAAGATCACGCCGAAGGACGGCTCGAACAACGCGTCCATCAACAACTCCGCCGCCGTGACCGTGGCCAAGGGCACGCTCACCGAGGTGAAGATGACGACCGCCGACGGCACCGCCGTCTCCGGTCGGATATCCGCCGACAAGAAGAGCTGGAAGCCCGACACCCAGCTGGAGCGCGCCACCACCTACAAGGTGACGGCCACCGCCGAGGACTCCGAGGGCCGTGCCGCGCACGAGAACGCCTCGTTCACCACGGTCTCCCCGGCCAACAGCTTCATCGGCACCTTCACCCCGGACGACGGCACCACCGTGGGCGTCGGCATGCCGGTGTCGATCAACTTCGACAAGGCGATCACCGACAAGGCCGCGGTCCAGAAGGGCATCACCGTCTCGACCACCAGTGGCCAGGAGGTCGCCTGCCACTGGTTCAACGCCAACCGCATGGACTGCCGCCCCGAGGACTACTGGCAGGAGGGCTCCACCGTCACCCTCAAGCTGGCGCTCGACGGGGTCGAGGGCGCCGAGGGCGTCTACGGCGTCCAGCAGAAGACGGTCACCTTCAAGATCGGCCGCAACCAGGTCTCCTACGTCGACGCCAAGACCAAGCAGATGAAGGTCACGCAGGACGGCAAGACCGTCCGCACCATCCCGATCTCCGCCGGAGCGCCCGAGACCAAGACGTACGAGGGCCAGATGGTGATCTCCGAGAAGTTCAAGGAGACCCGGATGAACGGCGCGACCGTCGGCTTCACCGACGACGACGGCAAGGGCGAGTACGACATCAAGGACGTGCCGCACGCCATGCGCCTGAGCACCTCCGGCACCTTCATCCACGGCAACTACTGGGGCGCCAAGTCCATCTTCGGCAGCGCCAACACCAGCCACGGCTGCGTGGGCCTGGCCGACACCAAGGGCGCCAACGACCCGAGCACGCCCGGCGCGTGGTTCTACAACAACTCGATCGTCGGTGACGTGGTCGTCGTCCAGAACACCGGCGACAAGACGATCGCCCCGGACAACGGCCTCAACGGCTGGAACATGAACTGGGAGCAGTGGAAGGCCGGCTCGGCCCTCTGACGCACCCGCTCACGGAGCCTTTCCGCCTGACCGATGCCGCCGTCCGCCCCGTCGAGGGCGGACGGCGGCATCGGCTTTCTCCCGGCATCGGCTTTCCCCGGCTGCGGCCGGCCGTCGCGCGGGCCCTGGTGAAGGAGCCGGAGGCGCTGCCCGCCGGCGAACCGGCGGAAACCCCGACGACCTGAACCACCGGGGCCCAACCGCGCGGTTCTGTAACGGAGTTCCGGCGGCGAGGTTACAGTCACCCGGCGACTTCCCCACCCTTTTCCACAGCCCTTGAGGCGCTTGATCGCCGCTCGGCATACTGCGTGCTCCGGGGGGGTGCGCGCATGCGTACGAGACCATCCCCCGGCCGGGTGACGGGGAGTTCACCCGGCGACTCCGCTAGGGGGAACCTTGCGCAGACAAGTGAAGAGAGCATGCGCGGCCACGGTCGCCACGGCAGCCGCCGTGGCCCTCGCGGCGGGCATGACCAGTCCGGCGGCGGCGAACGGGGAGCGCACGGCCGCCGGGCAGCCGTCGTCGAAGGCGCCGGCGAAGACGTCCTCGCTCAAGACCAGGCACCACATCACCCTGATCACCGGCGACCGGGTCGCCGTGGACGCCAAGGGCCGCGTCGTCGGACTGGAGCGGGCCGAGGGCCGGGAACACATACCCGTCCAGATCCGCAGGGCCGACGGCCACACCTTCGTGCTGCCGGCGGACGCCGCCCGGCTGATCGCGAGCGGCAAGCTCGACCAGCGGCTCTTCGACATCACCGAACTCGGCAAGGCCACGACCCGCAGCTCCCAGAAGCGGGGGCTGAAGGTCATCGTCGGCTACAAGGGCGCCGCACAGGCCGTCAAGGAAGAGGTCCGCGACGCGGGCAAGCTCCGCCGGACCCTGAAGTCCCTGAACGCGGACGCGGTGCAGACCCCGCACGAGGACGCGCCCGAGCTGTGGGACGCCGTCACCGACGGGAACAGGACCGCCTCCGGTATCGCCCACGTCTGGCTGGACGGGGTCCGCAGGGCCAGTCTCGACACGTCCGTCGGACAGATCGGCACCCCCAAGGCGTGGTCCGCCGGTTACGACGGCAAGGGCGTCAGGATCGCCGTCCTGGACACCGGCGTCGACGCGACCCACCCGGACCTGAAGGGCCAGGTGACCGCGTCCAAGAACTTCACCACCGCGCCGAACGCGGGCGACAAGGTGGGCCACGGCACCCACGTCGCCGCGATCGCGGCCGGTACGGGCGCCAAGTCCAAGGGCACGTACAAGGGCGTCGCGCCCGGCGCGAAGATCCTCAACGGCAAGGTCCTCGACGACTCCGGCTTCGGCGACGACTCCGGCATCCTCGCCGGCATGGAGTGGGCCGTCGCGCAGGGCGCCGACGTCGTCAACATGAGCCTGGGCGGCATGGACACCGCCGAGGTCGACCCGCTGGAGGCGGCGGTCAACAAGCTGTCCGCCGAGAAGGGCGTCCTGTTCGCCATCGCGGCCGGCAACGAGGGCCCGGAGTCGATCGGTTCGCCCGGCAGCGCGGACGCCGCCCTCACCGTCGGCGCCGTCGACGACAAGGACAAGCTCGCCGACTTCACCTCCACCGGTCCCCGCGTCGGCGACGGCGCCATCAAGCCGGACGTCACCGCGCCCGGCGTGGACATCACGGCCGCCTCGGCGAAGGGCAACGACATCGCCCAGGAGGTCGGCGAGAAGCCGGCCGGCTACATGACCATCTCCGGTACGTCGATGGCGACCCCGCACGTCGCGGGCGCGGCGGCGATCCTGAAGCAGCAGCACCCCGAGTGGACCTCCACGGAGCTGAAGGGCGCGCTCACCGGCTCCACCAAGGGCGGCAAGTACACCCCGTTCGAGCAGGGTTCGGGCCGGGTCCAGGTCGACAGGGCGATCAAGCAGACCGTGATCGCCGACCCGGTCTCGCTGAGCTTCGGCGCCCAGCAGTGGCCGCACTCCGACGACAAGCCGGTCACCGAGCAGGTGACCTACCGCAACCTCGGCACCAAGGACGTCACGCTCAAGCTGACGTCGACGGCCACCGGCCCCGAGGGCAAGGCCGCCCCGGCCGGCTTCTTCACCCTGGGCGCCACGACGGTCACGGTCCCGGCGGGCGGCAAGGCCTCCGTCGACCTCACCGTCGACACCAGGCTCGGCGGCACGGCCGACGGCGCGTACTCCGCGTACGTGGTCGCCACGGGCGGCGGGCAGACGGTGCGCACGGCCGCCGCGGTGCAGCGCGAGGTCGAGTCGTACGACGTGACGCTGAAGTTCCTCGACCGCAAGGGCAAGGCGGCCGCCAACTACATGGCCGGCCTGAACGGCCTCTCCGGACTGGCCGCCGGCAAGCGGTACCAGCCCTACGACGCCGACGGCACCGTCACCGTCCGCGTACCCAGGGGCGGATACGTCCTGGACGCCGGGATCTTCGTCGGCTCCGACCCGGAGAAGTACGAGGGCCTCGACTGGCTCGCGCAGCCGAAGCTGAACGTCACCAAGGACACGACGATCACGCTGGACGCGCGCAAGGCCAAGCCGGTGAACATCACCGTGCCGGACAAGGCGGCCAAGCCGGAGGTCGCCTCCGTCGACTACACCGTCGAGACGGAGGACTCGTTCTACGGCTTCGGCTGGTGGCTGGATTCGTACGACAAATTCCGCTCCGCCCACCTCGGCCCGCAGATCACCGACGGCTCGCTGTACCAGCAGTGGGACGCCCACTGGAGCAAGGGCGCCAAGGAGCAGTACAGCACCGTCACCGGTGCCAAGGTCAAGAACCTCGCCACCGGTTACACCCGGACGTACAAGGCCGGCGAGTTCGCCGCGGTGAAGGTCGGCATGGGTGCCGCGGCGAGCGGCAAGAAGGGCGCCGTCAGCTCCATGGGCTGGCTGCCCGGCAGCAACAGTGCCTCCTCGTTCGGCGGCGCGCAGAGCCTGCCCGGCACCCGCACCCTGCACCTGTCCACCACGGGCGGGGTGAAGTGGGACCTCGACTTCGAGCAGCAGGGCGGTGTCGACGCGGAGGGCTGGCCGATCGGCGAGGCCGGCTACCTCATCGGCAGCGATATGACCCTCAAGGCCGGCAAGAAGTACACGCGGACCGTGAACACGGCCGTCTTCGGGCCGCGCCTCACCGCGGACCTCGGCCTCTTCCGCGACGGCAACAGCATCTCCGGCCTGGTCCCGCTGTTCGCCGACGGCAAGGGCCACCTCGGCTCCTCGGTGTTCACCTCGGTCACCACCAGTCTCTACCGCAACGGCAAGAAGGTCGGCTCGCACGACGACCCGCTGTTCGGCGAGAAGGAGTTCAAGGTCCCGTCCGGTGACGCCTCCTACAAGCTGACCACCTCGGTCAAGCGCAGTGCCAAGGTCGCCGCCGCCTCCACCCGCATCGACGCGAGCTGGACCTTCCGCTCCAAGAAGACCGCCGACCTCACGCAGCTGCCCGCCTCCACGGCCCGCTTCCACGCGGTCACCGGTCTGGACAGCAAGGTCACGGCCGGCAAGAAGGTCACCGTCCCGGTCACCGTCGAGGGCGCCGCCAAGGGCAAGAACCTCAAGTCGCTGTACGTGTACGTCTCCTACGACTACGGCAAGACCTGGAAGAAGACCGAGGTCAAGAAGGGCAAGATCACCGTCAAGAACCCGGCGAAGGGGAAGGCGATCTCCTTCCACGCCAAGATCGCCGACAAGAAGGGCAACAAGTCGACGCTCTCGATCTACAACGCGTACTACGGCAAGTGAGCCGCCGGTTCACCGAACGGGTCGGCTGAGCTGAACGAGGGCCCGCCGGAAGCACTGCTTCCGGCGGGCCCTCCGGTTGTCCGTGCCCCGTGAGCGCCCCGCCCGTGCCCCGTGAGCGCCCGTCCTCAGGCGGAGGACGCCGAGGCCGCGCCCGGGGCCCTCGCGTCCGCGCCCCAGCTGCCCAGCAGCCGCAGGGCCTCCGCCGAGGGCGAGCCCGGTTCGGCGTGGTACGTGACCAGCGACTGCTCGGCGTCACCGGCCGGCCGGAACGACTCGAAGAACAGGGTCAGTTCCCCGACGAGCGGGTGCCGGAAGCGCTTGACGCCGTGGCTCTTCTCCTTGACGTCGTGCGCGGCCCAGAGCCCGCGGAACTCCTCGCTCTTCACGGACAGCTCCCCGACCAGGGAGGACAGCTGGGGATCGTCCGGATGGCAGCCCGCGTCCATGCGGAGGTAGGCGACCATGTCGTACGCCTTCCGGTCCCACTCCACGAACAGCTCCCGGTACCCGGGGTTCAGGAACACCAGCCGCGCCCAGTTCCGCTCCTGCGCCGGAAGCTTCCCCCAGTCCCCGAAGAGCGCCGCGGCCATCCGGTTCCAGGCGAGGATGTCCGAGCGCCGGCCCACGACGTACGCCGGGACCGTGTCCAGCGAGTCCAGCAGCTGCCGCAGCGCCGGGCGGATCTGCCGGCTCCGCGCCACCTGCTTCTTCCCGTGCTGCTTCGGCTTCGCCAGGTGCGTGAGGTGGGCGTGCTCGGCGTCGGTCAGGCGCAGGGCGCGCGCGATCGAGTCCAGCACCTCCGCCGACACGTTCCGTCCGTTGCCCTGCTCCAGGCGCGTGTAGTACGCCACGGACACCCCGGCGAGCTGCGCCAGCTCCTCGCGGCGCAGCCCCGGCACCCGGCGGTGCCGCCCGAAGTCCGGCAGCCCGACGTCCTCCGGCTTCAGCCGGGCCCGCCGGGTGCGCAGGAACTCGCTGAGTTCCGCACGCCGGTCGAGGCCGCCGTTCCCGTCGGCCCCGGGATCGGGCGTGCGCGGGGGACCGCCACGCAGGGGATCGGCCGGACCGGTCTGCTGCTCGTCCATGGGTCCAGTATTCCCGGTCGTACGCACACCAGCCTGTTCCTGCCGGTGGTACGCACAGCCAACGTAGGCAAAGCCGTGGTCTGGGTGGTTCCCGGCCGTTGCCGCAGGCTGGAGGCCGCGCCCGGTCGGACAGAAGGCAAGCCGGGCGCACGACTACCCGAGGAGAACCCCGGCATGACCACTGTTGCCGCGTACGCCGCGCCCGCCGCCAAGGCTCCGCTGGAGCGGACGACCATCGAGCGGCGCGAGGTCGGTGAGTTCGACGTCCTGATCGACATCAAGTTCGCCGGAATCTGCCACTCCGACATCCACCAGGTCCGCGAGGGCTGGGGCGGGGCGATCTTCCCCATGGTCCCCGGCCACGAGATCGCCGGTGTGGTGTCCGAGGTCGGCCCCGGCGTCACGAAGTTCCGGACCGGTGACCGGGTGGGCGTCGGCTGCATGGTCGACTCCTGCCGCACGTGCGAGAACTGCAGGGCGGGCAGGGAGCAGTACTGCACCGGCGGCATGGTCGGCACGTACAACGCCCTGGACAAGAACGGCGAGCCGACCTACGGCGGTTACTCGCAGAAGATCGTCGTCGACGAGAACTTCGTCGTCCGCATCCCCGACGGCCTGTCCCTCGACGTCGCCGCGCCCCTGCTGTGCGCCGGCATCACCGTGTACTCCCCGCTGAAGCGCTGGGGCGCGGGCCCCGGCAAGAAGGTCGCGGTCCTCGGCATGGGCGGCCTCGGCCACATGGGCGTCAAGATCGCGCACGCGCTGGGCGCGGAGGTGACGGTGCTGTCGCAGTCCCTGCGCAAGAAGGACGACGGGCTCAGGCTGGGCGCCGACCACTACCACGCCACCAGCGACCCGGAGACCTTCGAGGAACTGCGGGGCACCTTCGACCTGATCGTGTCGACGGTGTCGGCCCCGCTGGACTTCAACGCCTACCTGTCCCTGCTGAGGACGGAGGGCGCGCTGGTGAACGTGGGCGCCCCCGAGGAGCCGGTCTCCCTCAACCTCTTCTCGGTGATCGGAGGCGGCAAGACCCTCGCCGGTTCGATGATCGGCGGCATCGCCGAGACCCAGGAGATGCTGGACTTCTGCGCCGCGCACGGCATCGGCGCGGAGATCGAGCTGATCGGCGCGGCCGAGATCAACGAGGCCTACGAGCGGGTCCTGAACAGCGACGTCCGCTACCGCTTCGTCATCGACACGGCGACGATCTGACGCACCGCGCGCTTCTCCCGGTCACACCCGCGCGGCTCGTTCCGTCATACCGGTGAGCGGGGAACGAACGCTCACCACGCGCGACGACGAGAGCGGGAGAAGCAGCCATGACAACACCCATCCTGGTCACCGGTGGCACGGGCACCCTGGGCGGCCACGTCGTCCCGCTGCTGCGCGCGGCGGGCCACGAGGTCCGGATCCTCACCCGGCACGCCCGGCCGCGGGCGGACGGCGTCTCGTACGTCACCGGTGACCTGCTCAAGGGCGAGGGCGTCGAGGCCGCGGTCGCCGGCACGGAAACGGTGCTGCATCTGGCGGGCGGGCCGAAGGGCGACGACGAGGCGACCCGCACGCTGGTGCGCGCGGCGTCGAAGGCCGGCGTGCGGCACCTGGTCCACATCTCCGTCGTCGGCGCCGACCGGGTCCCGCTGGCCTGGATGCGCGCCAAGCTGGAGGCGGAGCGGGCGATCGCCGACTCGGGCATCCCGTGGACCATCCTGCGGGCGGCGCAGTTCCACGACCTGGCGCTGACCATGGTGAAGAAGATGAGCGGGCTCCCCGTGCTCCCGGTGCCGGGCGGCCTCCGCCTCCAGCCGGTCGACTCCGCCGAGGTGGCCGCCCGCCTGACCGAGCTGGCCCTGGGCGCCCCGTCCGGCCCGGTCCCCGACATGACCGGCCCCCGCCTCTACGACATGGCCGCCCTGGCCCGCCCGTACCTCACCCTTCGCGGCAAGCGCCGTCCCGCTCTCCCCGTCCGCATCCCGGGCGAGCCGGGCCGCGCGTACCGTGCCGGGGCGAACCTGACCCTGGAGGGCGCGCAGGTGGGGAAGCGGACGTGGGAGGAGTTCCTCGCGGAGAGGCTGGGGGCGGTGCGGCTGCCCGTGGACTGAGGGAACGGTGCCCGGGGCCCGGCCGAGAAGGGCGCGGCGGCGGTGCCGCGGCGCCCCGGTGCCTCAGTGCGGCAGGGTCGCGGGGCTGCCGCCGTTCGCCTCGTAGCCCGCGACCGCCAGGGCCCGGTAGACCGCGAACTCCGCGGCGGGGTCGGCGGACAGGGTCCAGGGGAGCGCGCCGACGTGGCCGTCGATGTGTATCAGCTGGCTCATGGCCTCCGCCCAGCGCTCGGAGCGGACCAGGAAGAAGACCAGCAGGTGCCGGACGTGCGCCAGCATCGGGTCGTCGGGGCGGGCCGAGTGCACCGCGTGCAGCGCGCCGTGGATCGCCTTGGAGACGACCTCGCTCTGGTAGAAGCCGCTGACCAGGTTCACCTCGGGCAGGTGCTCGAACACCGCGAAGAGCGGCATCGCGGCGAGGAGCGACCCCCGGGGCGCCCGGGCCGCCGCGGCCTCCGCGAACGCGTACGCCTGCTGCCGCGAGCCGTGCCACTTCTCGCACCAGTAGTGCAGCGCGGCCAGGTGCGCACCCATGTGGTTCGGCGCGCGGTCCAGGATCTTCAGCCAGACCTGCTCGAAGTCCTTCTCGGAGTAGCCGAGTCCACGGGCCACCGAGAGTTCCACGATGTACGGGACCGGGTCACCGGGAGCCAGCAGCGCCGCCTCGCCGCACGCCTCCCTCGCCTCCTCCATGATGATCCGGAACTCGTCCGTCCCGGGCGTCGCCGTACGCCACGCCTGCTGCACCAGGAACTCGGCGTGCACCGCGGCTCCCCCCGCGTCCTTGGGCGCCTCGGTCCGCCACACCCGCAGCCACTGTCCGCCCGCCGCCTCGCCCATCCCGCCGGGCCGCTGCCGCAGCTCCAGCGAGGCGGCACCCGCGAAGGCCTGGACGCGCTGCCAGCGCAGCTCGCTCTCCGCGTCCGTGCCGGCCAGCAGCTGCTGTGCCGCGCGGTAGTCCTGCGTGCGCTGCACCAGGTCCAGGACGTCCAGCAGGTCCTGGTCGGGGCCGGGCATGCGGATGTCGAGCTCCTCCTCGCGGACGAAGCCGTAGTTCGCCGGGTCCGCCGCGTCCGGGTGGCCGGGCGGGACCAGGCCGACCGCGCCGCGCCGGCGCCTGAGGACCGGCAACACCACGAAGCCGAGCATGACGAGCGCGATCAGCACCCAGAGAATCTCCATGTCACCAGCGAACCAGACCGCGCCGTCCCTTGGCCAACCCGGTGCCCGACCCTGTGGAAAACTCCCGGCTCCCGGCCCCCGGTTCCCGGCCCGGCCCCCGGTTCCCGGCCCGGCAAGCGGAGTCCGTCCGCCCGCATCCGCTCCGCGTCCGTCATCGGCGCCGCCCGAGCACTACCCTCGGTGCTCATGAGCGACAGGCACATCAGTCAGCACTTCGAGACGCTCGCGATCCACGCGGGCAACACCGCCGACCCCCTGACGGGCGCGGTCGTCCCGCCGATCTACCAGGTGTCCACCTACAAGCAGGACGGCGTCGGCGGCCTGCGCGGCGGCTACGAGTACAGCCGCAGCGCCAATCCGACCAGGACCGCGCTGGAGGAGAACCTCGCCGCCCTGGAGGGCGGCCGCCGCGGCCTCGCGTTCGCGTCCGGACTGGCGGCCGAGGACTGCCTGCTGCGCACGCTGCTCAGCCCCGGCGACCACGTGGTGATCCCGAACGACGCGTACGGCGGAACCTTCCGCCTCTTCGCCAAGGTCGTCGCCCGCTGGGGCGTGGAGTGGTCGGTGGCCGACACCGGCGACCCGGCCGCGGTGCGGGCCGCCCTCACCCCGAAGACCAAGGTCGTCTGGGTGGAGACCCCCTCCAACCCGCTGCTCGGCATCACCGACATCGCCGCCGTCGCCCAGGTCGCCCGGGACGCGGGCGCCCGCCTCGTCGTCGACAACACCTTCGCCACGCCGTACCTCCAGCAGCCGCTCTCGCTCGGCGCGGACGTCGTCGTGCACTCCCTGACCAAGTACATGGGCGGCCACTCGGACGTCGTCGGCGGCGCCCTGATCACCGGTGACGCGGAGCTGGGCGAGGAGCTCGCCTTCCACCAGAACGCGATGGGCGCGGTCGCCGGGCCCTTCGACTCCTGGCTGGTGCTGCGCGGCACCAAGACGCTCTCGGTCCGCATGGACCGGCACAGCGAGAACGCGACCAGGATCGCCGACATGCTCACCCGGCACGCGCGCGTGACGAGCGTCCTGTACCCGGGGCTGCCGGACCACCCCGGTCACGAGGTCGCCGCCAAGCAGATGCGGGCGTTCGGCGGCATGGTCTCCTTCCGCGTCGAGGGCGGCGAGGAGGCGGCCGTCGAGGTCTGCAACCGGGCCAAGGTGTTCACGCTCGGGGAGTCCCTGGGCGGCGTCGAGTCGCTGATCGAGCACCCCGGCCGCATGACGCACGCGTCGGCGGCGGGTTCCGCCCTCGAGGTCCCCGCCGACCTGGTGCGGCTCTCCGTCGGCATCGAGAACGTCGACGACCTGCTCGACGACCTCCAGCAGGCGCTCGGGAAGTAAGGGCCGCGAGCCGGTCCGCACCGGGCCGGCTCACCAGCCCGTCAGGGGTGGAGTCGTCTCCGACGGCGGCCCCACCCAGGGACGGGCCGTCAGCGCCCACACCGTGAACGCCACGGTCGCCGCGACCACCAGCAGCCACATCACGCGGCGCGCCCGCGTCCTGCGCCGCAGGATGCGGGCACCGCGGCGCACGGCCTCCGCGGGGAGCTCGGGCGGCACCGGGGGCAGCGACCGCTCCAGCAGCCGCCGCACGGCCGCCTCACGGCTCAGCCGGGCCATCCCCGCCTCCCGCCGTGGTCGCCGGGCCGGGGCCCGCCGGGCCGGGCGGCCTCACGACGGCACCGCCTTGTCGCCTCCCGCCGCCGGAGCCGGTTTCCGGGGCGGGCGCAGGAGGATCGCCGTCGCGCGGTGGCAGATCGTCCGCACGCGGTCCGCGGGCAGACCGAGCAGGGCCGCCGTCTGCTCCTCGGCGACGCCCTCGTGGAACCGCAGGACCAGGACCAGGCGTTCCTGCGGGGTGAGCCGGGCCAGGGGGCTCTCCGGGTGGGGGCGGGAGCGGAGCGGACCGCCGTGCCGGTGCCAGGCGCCGCGCGCGAAGCGGGTCGCCAGGTGCTGACGGGTGACGTCGTAGGGGTCCTCGCCGCGCAACCGGTCCCAGGAGGCGTACGTGTGGGCCAGCGCCAGGGTCAGCAGGCGCCGCGCGCGCGGGTTGTCGCCCGGCGCCTCCGCGGTGAGCAGCGTCGCGGTGTGCAGCAGCCGGCCGCCCGCGCCCGCGACGTACGCCTCGAACTCACGGGCCCGGTGAAGATCCCGGGACGCATGCCGTGGTCGCAACCGCGCCTCCCGCCGCCGCTGAACGAGCCGGCCCCGGCCGCGTACGGCCCGCGGCGGGCGCGTACGACGGGGACCCGGTCTCATATGAGGCCAGGGCCCGCCCCGTGGTCAAGAGCCGCGCACCCCCGGAACCGGGCCGTCCGCGCGTGCGGCGGCGCCCCGGCGTCCGGCGGCCCGCGCGCGACGGGTGTCCGGAGCGATCAGGACGTCGACTGCCCCTCCGGACCCGAGGCGCCCTGCACCGACATCCGCGTGGACAGCGCGCCGTTGAAGCGCGTCAGGAGCGCGCAGAACGCCTCGCGCTCCTCCGGCGTCCAGTCGTGGGTCAGCTCGGCCATCAACTGGCGCCGTGAGGCACGCACTTCCTCCAGCCGTGACTGCCCGCGCGGGGACAGCTGGAGCACCACCGCGCGTCCGTCCTCGGGGTGCGAGGTCCGCTTGACCAGGCCGGTGTCCACGAGCGGGGCCACCTGCCGGGTGACCGTCGAGGAGTCGATGCCCATGCTCGCGGCGAGCGCCTTGACGCCCATCGGACCTTCTTTGTCGAGGCGGTTCAGCAGCAGGTAGGCGGCGCGGTCCATGGAGTTGCGCACCTGGCCGACCCCGCCGAGCCGCGTCTGTTCGGCACGGCGGGCGAACAGCGCCACCTCGTGCTGCAGCGTGTCGAGAAGACCGGTGTCACCGACGGCAGTTGGGTCCGTCGTCATGTCCATCGACATTTCAGGTGTTGTGGGCATGGCCGGGGGCTCACTTCGTGGAGGGCTGCTTGTGTGGGGGACAGGGTACGCGGCCGGAGGGCGGGCCGTGCGTGCGCTGCGCAAAGCGGAGTCCGCGGGTTGGTCACGGCGGTCACGGACGCGTGTGAACTGCGATGCTGGAGTCATGAGCTACAGCACGGCCGGCTCCTTGCGGACCGTCACCCTCGACGATGTGCGCGGCGCCCAGAAGATGCTCTCGGGTGTGGCGCGGGTGACCGCGATGGAGGGCAGCAGGCACCTGTCCCGGCAGGTGGGCGCGCCGGTGCACCTGAAGTGCGAGAACCTGCAGCGGACGGGATCGTTCAAGCTGCGCGGCGCGTACGTCCGGATCGCCGGGCTGCTGCCCGAGGAGCGCGCCGCCGGTGTCGTCGCGGCGAGCGCCGGCAACCACGCGCAGGGTGTCGCGCTGGCGTCGTCGCTGCTGGGGGTGCGGTCGACGGTGTTCATGCCGAAGGGCGCCCCGCTGCCGAAGATCAGCGCGACCCGGGACTACGGCGCCGAGGTGCGGCTGCAGGGCCAGGTGGTGGACGAGTCGCTGGCCGCCGCGCAGGAGTACGCGCACGACACGGGGGCGGTGCTCATCCACCCCTTCGACCACCCGGACGTCATCGCGGGCCAGGGCACGGTGGGGCTGGAGATCCTGGAGCAGTGCCCCGAGGTGCGGACGATCGTCGTGGGCGTCGGCGGGGGCGGGCTGGCCGCCGGCATCGCGGTCGCGGTGAAGGCGCTGCGGCCGGAGGTGCGGATCATCGGTGTGCAGGCGGCGGGCGCGGCGGCGTATCCGCCCTCGCTGGCGGCCGGGCATCCGGTGTCGGTGCGCAGCCCGGCGACGATGGCCGACGGCATCAAGGTGGGGCGGCCCGGTGACGTGCCGTTCGGGATCGTCGGCGCGTTGGTGGACGAGGTGCGCACCGTCACCGAGGACGAGCTGTCCACGGCGCTGCTGCTGTGCCTGGAGCGGGCCAAGCTGGTCGTCGAGCCGGCCGGGGCGAGCCCGGTCGCGGCGCTGCTGAGCCGGCCCGACGCCTTCGACGGGCCGGTCGTCGCGGTGCTGTCCGGGGGCAACGTCGACCCGGTGCTGATGGAACGCGTGCTGCGGCACGGCATGGCCGCGCAGGGCCGCTACCTGGCCGTCCGGCTGCGTCTGACGGACCGGCCGGGCGCCCTCGCGTCGCTTCTCGGGACGTTGTCAGTGGTCGACGCTAACGTCCTCGATGTGAGCCACGTACGGACCGACCCACGGCTCGGGCTCACGGAGGCGGAGGTCGAGCTGCACCTGGAGACCAAGGGCCCGGCGCACTGCACCGAGGTCAACCGGGCCCTGCGCGACGCGGGTTACACGGTAATGGACTGAGAAGGACCGGCACGGGCGGTCCGACACCGGCGGGATCACGGCTCCTCGTCACCCGTTCGGGAAAGTCCGTTGAGGCACGCGATACATCGCGTTATGGTGTGTGTCGCGTCACTGCTCTCCCTGCTCGGCCCCGCCCGCTCGGCGGGAAAAATCTCAGCAGAAAAAAGCGCACAAACCTAGGCTTTCCGAAGAATTCCCGATGACGTGGAGACTCATATGCCAGGCGCCATCTATGCCGAAGGTCTGGTGAAGACCTTCGGGGACGTCAGGGCACTGGACGGCGTCGACCTCGACGTCCCCGAAGGCACCGTCCTGGGCCTGCTCGGGCCGAACGGCGCGGGCAAGACCACCACCGTCCGCTGTCTGACCACCTTGCTGCGGCCCGACAGCGGCAAGGCGGTCGTCGCCGGCCTCGACGTGCTGAAACAGCCCGACGCCGTACGCCGCTCCATCGGCCTGTCCGGCCAGTTCGCCGCCGTCGACGAGTACCTGACCGGCCGCGAGAACCTGCAGATGGTCGGACAGCTCTACCAGATGAGGGCGAAGGCGGCCCGGGCCCGCGCGGACGAGCTGCTGGAGCAGTTCAACCTCGCGGACGCGGCCGACCGCACCGCCAAGACCTACTCCGGAGGCATGCGCCGCCGGCTCGACCTCGCGGCGGCCCTGGTCGTCTCGCCGCCCGTGATGTTCATGGACGAGCCGACGACCGGCCTCGACCCGCGCAACCGGCAGCAGCTGTGGGAGGTGATCAAGCAGCTCGTCTCCGGGGGCACGACGCTGCTGCTCACCACCCAGTACCTGGAGGAGGCCGACCACCTCGCGCACGACATCGCCGTCGTCGACCACGGCCGGGTCATCGCCCGGGGCACCTCCGACCAGCTCAAGGCCCGCACCGGCGGCGAGCGCGTCGAGGTCGTGGTGCACGAACGCGAGCACATCCGGGCCGCCTCCGCCCTCCTGGACAAATACAGCCTGCGCGGCCTCGGCAAGGGCGACACCACGGTCGAGGAGCACATGCGCAAGATCACCACGCCGGTTTCCGGCGGAGCGAAGCTCCTGGCCGAGATCATCCGCGAGCTCGACACCCACGGCATCGAGATCGACGACATCGGTCTGCGCCGCCCGACCCTCGACGACGTCTTCCTCTCCCTGACCGGACACGTCGCGGAGGCCAAGGGCGAGGACGACGACGGCGAGCGCACCGCGCGCGACGCCGAGGGTCAGGGACACCGCCCCAGCGAGGAGGCCGCGAAATGAGCGCCGTCACCGACGCCGTGCGGAGCACGGCGCCCGGCAACCCCATCGGCCAGTCGATCCGGGACTCCCTGGTCGTCGCCAAACGCAATCTGATCCGCATGGCCCGGATCCCCGAGGTGGTCATCTTCGGGCTCATCCAGCCGATCATGTTCGTGGTGCTGTTCTCCTACGTCTTCGGCGGCTCCATGGACATCGGCGGCAGCACGGAGCCCTCCGTCTACCGCGAGTTCCTGATGGCGGGCATCTTCGCGCAGACCGTCACGTTCGCCACCGCGGGAGCCGGCGCGGGCATCGCCGAGGACATGCACAAGGGGCTCATCGACCGCTTCCGCTCCCTGCCCATGGCACGCGGCGCGGTGCTCACCGGCCGCACCCTCGCCGACCTGGTGCAGACGGCGCTCACCCTGCTCGTGCTCGCCGTCGTCGCCCTCCTCGTCGGCTGGCGCACCCACACCAGCTTCGGCGAGGTGCTCGGAGCGTTCCTCCTGCTGCTCCTGACCGGGTACGCGTTCACCTGGATCGGCGCGGTCATCGGCCTGTCGGTCCGCACCCCGGAGGCGGCCACCTCCGGCGGACTCGTCTGGCTCTTCCCGGTCACCTTCGTCTCGAACGCGTTCGTCGACTCCAGCAACATGACGCCCTGGCTGCGCCACATCGCCGACTGGAACCCGTTCAGCGCCACCGTCCAGGCCTGCCGCGAGCTCTTCGGCAACCCCGGGGTCTCCACCTCGGACGCCTGGCCCATGCAGCACCCGGTGTGGGCCTCGCTGATCTACTCCGTCCTGATCATCGCGTTCTTCAGGACCCTCGCCGTGCGCAAGTACCGCTCGGCCGCGGCATGACGAGACCCCCGGCGCCACGCAGGGCGCCGGGGGTCCGCCGAAGACGTAGGGAGCGGGTCAGCCGTTGTACGGCTCGGCCTTGAGGATCTTCACCGAGGCCTTCTTGCCGTTCGGCAGCTCGTACTCCGCGTCCTCGCCGACCTTGTGGCCGATCACGCCGGTGCCCAGCGGGGACTGCGGCGAGTAGGTCTCGATCTCCGCGCTCGCGTACTCGCGCGAGGCCAGCAGGAAGGTCAGCGTGTCGTCCTCGTCGCCGTCGAAGGCGATCGTCACGACCATGCCGGGCGCCACCGCTCCGTCGGCCGCCGGCGCCTCGCCGACCTTGGCGTTCTCGAGGAGCTGGGTGAGCTGGCGCACACGGAGCTCCTGCTTGCCCTGCTCCTCCTTGGCTGCGTGGTACCCGCCGTTCTCACGCAGGTCGCCCTCCTCGCGCGCGGCGGCGATCTTCGCGGCGATCTCCGTGCGCGCGGGACCAGTAAGGTACTCAAGCTCGTCCTTGAGCTTGTTGTACGCCTCCTGGGTCAGCCAGGTGACGTTCTCGCTGGTCTGGGTCACAGGTGCTCCTCGTAGGTACTGGGAATACAAAGCATCGCCCTCCCAGGAGGATGTTCCTCCACGGATGGGCGAAACCACGAGCCTAACAATTGAGTGCCCAAAGGGGGAGGACATAAGCCGCCGGACTCATGTCGGCGCAGGTCAGCCGCCGTGTATTCCCGGCGGCGTCAGTCCGCGTGGCAGCCGACGAGCTCGGCCGTCGTCCCCGGGGAGGTCGTGCGGAGCGTGACGACCTCGTCGATGCGCGTGTCGTCCCCGTCGAAGCGGAAGTCGGCACGGCCCACCTCGGCGCCGTTCTCGGCCTGGGACCGCACCGTGCAGTAGCCGCTCGCCCCCGCGTCCTTGTGCACCTCCAGGTGCACCTTCACCGCGTCCTTCGAGAGGTCGAAGCTGATCACCTCGGCGCTGATCTCGTTCTTGGCGACGTGGTGGTAGCCGAACCAGCCGAGCAGCCCGAGCATCACCACGGCCAGCACGGCGCCGACGATCTTGAGCGTGCGGTCGGCGCGCTCGTCCGAGGAACGGCCGTAGCGGCCCTCGGGCAGCCGCGTGCTCGCCGTACTCATGATCGTCTCCTCGGCAGGAACTCGGCAGGAAGGGGACACGGGCCCCGCTCACGGACGCGGACCCGGATCCCGGAATTATTCGCCCCCCGATTCGGTCACTATAGAAGCCTGCGACTGAGCCGCCGCACACGGGGCGCCTACCGACTTGAGGATTGAGTCTTGACTGACCAACTGCGACTGATGGCCGTGCACGCCCACCCCGACGACGAGTCGAGCAAGGGCGCGGCCACCATGGCGAAGTACGTGTCCGAGGGGGTGGACGTGCTGGTGGTGACCTGCACGGGCGGGGAGCGCGGCTCCATCCTCAATCCGAAACTGCAGGGCGACGCGTACATCGAGGAACACATCCACGAGGTGCGCAAGAAGGAGATGGACGAGGCCCGCGAGATCCTCGGCGTCAAGCAGGAGTGGCTCGGCTTCGTCGACTCCGGCCTGCCCGAGGGCGACCCGCTGCCGCCGCTGCCGGAGGGCTGCTTCGCCCTGGAGGACGTCGACAAGGCGGCCGGCGAGCTGGTGCGCAAGATCCGCTCCTTCCGCCCCCAGGTGATCACCACCTACGACGAGAACGGCGGCTACCCGCACCCCGACCACATCATGACCCACAAGATCACGATGGTGGCGTTCGAGGGCGCGGCGGACACCGAGAAGTACCCGGAGGGCGAGTACGGCCCGGCGTACCAGCCGCTGAAGCTGTACTACAACCAGGGCTTCAACCGCCCCCGCACCGAGGCGCTGCACCAGGCCATGCTGGACCGCGGCCTGGAGTCGCCCTACGGGGACTGGCTCAAGCGCTGGAGCGAGTTCGAGCGCAAGGAGCGCACGCTCACCACGCACGTCCCGTGCGCCGACTTCTTCGAGATCCGCGACAAGGCGCTGATCGCGCACGCCACGCAGATCGACCCCGACGGCGGCTGGTTCCGGGTGCCGATGGAGCTCCAGAAGGAGGTCTGGCCCACGGAGGAGTACGAGCTCGCCAAGTCCCTCGTCGACACCTCCCTCCCCGAGGACGACCTCTTCGCGGGCATCCGGGACAATGCCTGACATGAGCGCAAGCCTGGCAATCACCCACCTCGTCCCCCTCGCCAAGGAACTCGACGAGGACAAGGTCACCCCCGGTGTCCTCGGCTTCATCGTCTTCGCGGTGATGGCCCTGGCGGTCTGGGCCCTGATGAAGTCGATGAACCGCCACATGAACCGGGTCGACTTCCCCGAGCCCGAGGACCCGGAGAGCCGGTCCGGGGACGACGCCGAGGCGGCCGT
>NZ_JAPSKQ010000098.1 GCF_031181555.1 Streptomyces sp.
GGCCACGGGGTGAACGGCGACTTCGACATGTTCTACGTCGACGTCGACAGCGACCCGAACACCTACAACTCCTCCCGGGCGGAGGTCCGTCTGCCCGCCGGCTCCCGGGTGACGTACGCGCGCCTGTACTGGGGCGGCAACCTGCGCGTGGGCGAACAGAAGCCGGCGGAGGACAACGGGCGGGTGCTGATCGCCGAACCCGGCGGGGAGTACAAGGAGCTCCTCGCGGACACGGTCGTCGGACACCGCGTCGCGGACGGCGCGGACGCCTTCCAGGCCTCGGCGGACGTGACCGGCCTGGTGCGGGACAGCGGCCCGGGCCTGTACACGGTGGCGCAGGTCAACGTGGCCATGGGCCGGTCGGCGGCCGGGGCGTGGGGCGGCTGGACGCTGGTGGTGGCGTACGAGAACCCGGCGGAACCGCTGCGGCACCTCGCGCTCTGGGACGGCTTCACCCCGCTGAGGTCCGGCGGGGCGGCACAGATGTCCCTGCGCGACGTGCCCTTCCCCGCGGGGGCGGGGGGCCGGGCGGGCCTGGTGGCGTACAACGGCGACCGCGACACCGGCGGCGACTCGCTCGTCCTGACCACCGGCGGGCCCGTGCCCGTGTCCACCGCGCTCGCCGACCGCGCCAACCCCGGCGACGACGTCCTGAA
The DNA here is from genome assembly GCF_031181555.1 of Streptomyces sp. Lineage (GTDB taxonomy): Bacteria > Actinomycetota > Actinomycetes > Streptomycetales > Streptomycetaceae > Streptomyces > Streptomyces fimbriatus. Next base: position 657 of record NZ_JAPSKQ010000098.1, read on the forward strand.
CTCCACCATCGGCGACCCCGGGACGGCTCCCCCGGCGCGGGTGCCGGCGTACGCCAACACCCTCGGCTACGACTCCGACGTGTTCGACCTCGCGGGCGCTCTGCCGCACTCCGGCGACACGGCGGCCCTCCGGCTGACGTCCCAGCGGGACACGGCCTGGGCCGGCGTGCTCTTCGCCGCCGTCGACGCCCGGCGGTGAACGCGCCGCAGCCCGCCCCGAGCGCCTCCGCGAGCCCCGTGAGCGGCGGGACCGCGCCCACGGAGCTGTCACCGGCCGGCCGCCGGCCGCGGATCCTGCACCTCACCCAGCCGGTGGACGGCGGGGTCGCGCGGGTCGTGACGGACCTGGTCCGGGCCCAGCTGGCGGACGGCCTGGACGTCACCGCGGCCTGCCCCGACAGCCCGCTCGGCGACCGGCTGCGGGCGCTCGGCGCGCACGTACGGCACTGGCGGGCGACGCGGTCGCCGGGTGCGTCGCTCGTACGGGAGGTACGGCACCTCGCCCGGCTGATCGACGAGGTGCGTCCCGATCTGGTGCACGCGCACAGCGCGAAGGCCGGGCTCGCCGGACGGCTCGCGGTGCGCGGGCGGATCCCGACCGTCTTCCAGCCGCACGCCTGGTCGTTCGAGGCGGTGGACGGGGGCACCGCGGCCCTGGCACTGCGGTGGGAGCGGTGGGGTGCCCGGTGGGCCGGGCGGGTGGTGTGCGTGAGCGAGGCGGAGCGCGCGACGGGCGTGCACGCCGGGATCAGCGGCCGGTGGGCCGTCATCCCCAACGGCATCGATCCCGAACGCTTCCGTCCGGCCCCCGCCGACGCCGTACGGGCCGGGCTCGCGCCGCTCGCCGGCCTCCCGCCGCAGGCGCCGCTCGCCGTGTGCGTGGGGCGGTTGTGCCGGCAGAAGGGGCAGGACGTCCTGCTGCGCGCCTGGCACGCCGTCGTGCGCCAGGTGCCCGACGCCCGCCTCGTCCTGGTCGGCGACGGACCGGACCGGGACCGGCTGCGCGCGCACGCCCCCGCGTCCGTGCTGTTCGCGGGAGCCGTCCACGACACCGCCCCCTGGTACCAGGCCGCCGACCTCGTCGTCCTGCCGTCCCGCTGGGAGGGCATGGCGCTGGCCCCGCTGGAGGCGATGGCCTGCGGGCGGCCCGTGGTCGTCACGGACGTCGACGGGGCCCGCGAGAGCCTGCCGCCCTCCTTCACCGCCCGCTGCCTGGTCCCGACGGAGAACCCCGGGGCACTGGCCGGTGCCGTCGGCGCGCTGCTGCTCGATCCGCCGCTGCGCGCGTCGCTCGGCGACCGGGGCCGCCGGCACGTGCTGTCCCTCCACGACGTACGGCACACCGCCAGGGCGGTCGCGGACGTCTACCGCGACCTGCTCGGCGCCCGGCCCGCCCCCTCGCGGGCCCACCCGACCCGAGCGGCCGGGCGCGCCGGGACCCACCGGACGACACAGCGCGTCGAGCCATCCGAGCACAGGGAGTCCATCCACTCGTGACCGCCGAACGTACCGTGCCCTCCCCCGGCGCAACGCCGCGGGAGCACCACGGATCCTCACCCGTGTCCGTCATGCCGCCGCGCGGCACCGACGCCGGCGCCGCCGGAACCGGCACCGGCTTCCGGTCGCCGGCCCCGCGGCCCCCCGCGCGGCCGGCCTCACCGGTCCCGCTGCGCGTCGCGGACGGTGCCGCCGCCCTGCTGGGCGCACTGGTGCTCACCGGTACCCAGCGCCACCCCCTGCTCATCGCCCTGCTGATCGGCGCGTCGCTGCTGTCGCGCCCGCGCGCCGGCGGCCCGCCGGTCCCGGGACTGCTGGAGGAACTGCCCGCCGTGTGCGGCCGCGTCGCGGTGGTCTGGCTGGCGGTCCCGGCGCTCTGGGCGGCGTACCGGCCGGAGCACGCGCTGTCCGCCCAGGCCGTGCTGGCGGGCCTCGCCCTGCAGGCGGCGGCGGGCTGTGCGCTGCGCGCGGCCGTGCACGGGCGGCGGCGCGCCGCGCTGCTGCGCCACCCGCACGCCGCGCTCGTCGTCGGACCGGTGGCGACCGCGCAGCGCGTGGCCGCCGCCGTGCTGCGCCATCCGCGGTGCGGGGTACGGCCGGTGGGGATCGTCGCCGACGCGCCGCCGGACGGCAGCGAGGGCGTTCCGGTGCTGCGCACGGACGAGGAGGTCAAGCGGGCGGTCATCCAGAACGGGGTGCGGGCGGTGCTCGCCGTGCACCCCTCGGTGCGCGCCGAACAGGGGCCGCTGCTGCGGGCGCTGGCCGCGTCGGGCTGCGCGGTCTGGGAGGTCGACGCCGACTCCCCGTCGTACGGGCCGGGGGAACGGCTCGCCGGGTTCTCCTGCCGGCGGCTGGACCTCTCCCCCGCGCGCGGCGGCGGCGCCGGCAAGCGGATCCTCGACATCCTGGTGTCGGGCACGCTGTTGCTGCTGGTCAGTCCGCTGCTGCTGGGGTGTGCGGTGACGCTGCGGATCCTCGACGGTCCGGGCGTGGTGTTCCGGCAGGAGCGCATCGGCAGGAACGGGAAGCCGTTCACGCTGCTGAAGTTCCGCACCCACCGCCCGGTCGACGAGCACGAGTCGGCGACCCGGTGGAGCGTGGCCAACGAGCACGAGATGCGCTGGTTCTGCCGCATGCTGCGGCGCACCTCCCTCGACGAGCTGCTCCAGCTGTGGAACGTGCTCCGCGGTGACATGAGCCTGGTCGGACCGCGGCCCGAACGCCCTTACTTCGTCGCGCAGTTCAGCCAGACCTATCCCGGTTACGCGGCCCGCCACCGGATGCGCACCGGCATCACCGGACTCGCCCAGGTCCACGGGCTGCGCGGCGACACCTCGATCGAGGACCGCTGCCGGTTCGACAACGCCTACATCGACGACTGGTCGCTGTGGCAGGACATCTGCATCCTGCTGCGCACCGCGGCCACGCTGGTCCGTCCGACGGGGAGCTGACGGCCCGTGAGTCACGCCCTCCCACCGCTCCCGCGCCGGGCCGCCGCACTGGTGCCGGTCCTGCCGCTGGTGGCGGTGGTCGCCCTGCTGGCCCTGCCGCCGACGGGGGACGGCGCGGGACCCGCCGACGCGGTCTCCGCCCTGGTGGTCGTGTACTGCGCGATCCGCCTGCTGCGGGAACGGCGGCGCCCGCTGTCACCGGCCGCGGCGGTGGTGCTGGGCCTGCCGGTCGTGGGGCTCGCGGTGGCCGCGATGGGTGCGTCCTCGTCGGCGGCGGGGCTCACCGGTCTGGGCCGCTACCTGCAGGTCTTCGTGCTGGTCCCGGCGACCGTGCTGGTGCTGCTGCGCCACCGGGCCGACTTCCGCGTGCTGGCCTGGTCGTGCGTGGGGCTCGCCCTGTGGCAGGGGGCGGTCGGCGTGCACCAGTACGTCACCCGGACCGGCGCCTCCTACCAGGGGGAGACCATCCGCGCGGTCGGCACCTTCGGGGCCGAGGACGTGATGGGCATGGCGACGACGGTCTCGCTGGGCCTGGTGTGCGCGGTCGGGATCGCGCTGGGCCGGGCTCCGGTACGGCAGCGGGCGGCCGCCGCCGGATGCGCCCTGGCGCTGCTGCTGCCGCTCGCGCTCTCCTTCAGCCGGGGCGCCTGGATCGCCACCGCCCTGACGTGCGCCGTGCAGCTGGCGCTGGCCGGGCTGCGGCGGGCGCTGTGGACGGCCGCGGCCGTGGTCGCCGCGGGCGTGGTCCTGGTGGGCGGGTTCGGCGTCGGCACGGCACAGCTGCAGGAGCGGCTCGACAGCATCACGCAGGTCACCGACGCCCCCGACCAGTCCGTCGTGGACCGGTACGCCCTGTGGGCGTCCGCCACCGGCATGTGGCGCGAGCACCCGCTGACCGGCGTGGGCCTGAAGGGCTTTCCCGAGCACCGCGACGAGCACGCCACCCTCGCGCTGTCGTCGGGCAGCGACATCGAGGGCGCGGGAGAGACGTTCCGCCGGCAGGCGCTGCTGTCCCCGCACAGCATGTACCTGCTGGTGCTGAGCGAGCAGGGCCTGATCGGGCTGCTCGGGCTCGCCGGGAGCTGGCTGGCGCTGCTGGTGTGCGGGCTGCGGCGGCTGCTGCGGGCACGCCGTCACGGACGGGGGCTCGACTGCGGGCTCGTCGCCTGCGGGCTGCTGATCTGGTCGCTGACCGACTTCGTGTACGGCGACATCGGCGGCCCCTCGACCGTGCTGACCGCCGTGGGCCTGGGCCTCGCGGCGTGGTGGGCACTGTCCGACGGCGGGTGGGCCCGGGCCGCGCGCCGCGGTGGAGCGCCCGGGCGCGTCGAGGAGGCGGTGGCACGATGACGGTGGTGCCCTCCCGGTCCCCCGGGTCCACGGCCGACGAGGCGGCGACCGTCCCCGGGGCGCGCACCGCCGGCCCGGCCGGGGACGGTGCCGACCACGCCTCGTCGTCCCGGAGGTTCCTCGCCCGGGCCGCGCTCGTCACGGCGTCGCTGTCCGTCGCCGGCTCCCTGCTGGGCCTGGTGCGCGACCAGTCGCTGGCCCGGCTGTTCGGTGCCGGGAGCGACACGGACGCCTTCCTGGTCGCGTGGACCGTGCCGGAGATCGCCGCGACGCTGCTGATCGAGGACGGACTGGCGATCGCGCTGATCCCGGCGTTCAGCGTGGCGCTGGCCCGCCGTGCCCGGGGCGCCGCGGGCGACCCGGTCCGTGCCCTGGTCGCGGCCACCCTGCCCCGGCTGTGCCTGGCCTTCGCCGCGGTGGCCGCGCTGGTCGCCGCCGCGGCCCCCCACCTGGTCCGGGCCCTCGCGCCGGGCCTGCCCGACCCGGACCTGGCCGTCGACTGCACCCGGCTCACGGCGATCAGCGTGCTGGCCTTCGGGCTCGCCGGGTACTGCAGCGCCGCCCTGCGGGCCCACCGCCGCTTCTTCGCGCCCGCGGCGATCTACATCGCCTACAACACCGGCATCGTCGCCGCGATGTTCCTGCTCGGCGACGCGTGGGGCGTACGCTCCGCGGCGGTCGGGGTCGCGGTGGGCGGCTGCCTGATGGTGGTGGTTCAGCTTCCTTCGCTGCTGCGGCAGTTGGCGTCGCGCACGCCGGCGCCCGGCGGGGCCGGGGCCGACACGGGGACCGAGGCCGGGGAACGGCCGGTGCGCCTCGCCCTGATCGCCACCGTGCTCCTGTTCGCGCTGTGCCGCCAGTCGCAGGTCCTCGTCGAACGCTTCCTGGCCTCCTCGCTGCCCGCCGGGGCCATCTCGCACCTCAACTACGCGCAGAAGGTCGCGCAGATCCCGATGACGCTGTCGCTGATGCTGTGCACCGTCACCTTCCCGGTGGTGGCGCGGGCGCTCGCGGACGGCGACACCGAACGGGCCCGCACCCGCGTGGAGCGGGATCTGGTGCTGGCCTCCTGCGTGGTGCTGCTGGGCATGTGCGCGGTGATCGCCTGCGCCCCGCAGATGATCGGGCTGCTCTTCCAGCGGGGCGCGTTCACCGCGGACGACACCGCCGCGACGGCGGACGTCATGCGCGTGTACGCCCTCGGTCTGCTGGGCCAGACCCTGGTGGGCGCCCTGATCCGTTCGTACTTCTCGACGGGCCGGCCGAGCTGGTATCCCGTCAGCGTGATGGCCGCGGGCATCGTCGCGACCTCCCTGATCGGCGCCGCGACCGTGGGGCACTGGGGGGTGGCGGGGATCGCCGCCGCCAACGCCTTCGGCATCACCGTCACCGCCGCCCTGCTGCTGGCCGGGCTGCGCACCGCCCGGCGCGCCGGCTCCCCGGGGGTCTCGGTCCGTGTCCGGCGGGTCCTGGCCGGACTCGGCGGGCCGGTGCTCGCCGCGGCCGCCGCCACCGCCGCCGGGGCGTTCGCCGCGGGCCGGCCGCAGTCGCCGGCGGCGGGCCTCGCGGCGGGCTGCCTGACCGTGACCGTCGTCTTCGCCGCACTCTCCCTGGTCCTGGGGGTCCAGGGCTCCGCAACCGCACTGCGCTCCGTACGCACCGTCACACGAAGGCTCGCACATGGCTGCTTCCGTTGGTTCCGTTGACCCCGCCGGCACCGGCGCCCTCCCCGCCCCGCGTCGTCCGGGTCCCGTCCCGTGGGTGGCGATGTACCACTCGGTGGGCGACTGCTCGGACGATCCGTACCGCATCACCGTCACCCCCGAGCGGCTCGCGGGGCAGCTGGCCTGGCTGCGCCGGCGCGGGCTGCGGGGCGTGTCCGTGGCCGAGCTGCTCGCCGCCCGCGCCCGGGGCGGGGCGCGGGACCTGGTCGGCCTCACCTTCGACGACGGGTACGCCGACTTCGTCACCGACGCCCTGCCGCTGCTGCGCCGCTGGGACTGCGGCGCCACCCTCTTCGTGCTGCCCGGGCGGCTCGGCGGCGACAACGCCTGGGACCCGCTCGGCCCGCGCAAGCCGCTGCTGACCGCCGACGGCATCCGGCACGCGGCCGCCGAGGGCGTGGAGATCGGCTCGCACGGGCTGACGCACGTCGATCTCACCAAGGCGGACGACGTCGCCCTGAAGACCGAGGTCGCCGAAAGCCGCGCGCGGCTCGCGGAGTTGACCGGCACCCGGGTCGACGGCTTCTGCTACCCGTACGGCACGGTCGACGCCCGCGCCGTCGAGGCCGTGCGGGAGGCGGGTTACGCCTACGCCTGCGCCATCGACCCCGGCCCGCTGACCGGCCCGCACGCCCTGCCCCGGGTGCACGTCGGCCAGGACGACACGGCGTGGCGCCTGCACCTGAAGTACCGGCTGCACCGGCTGCGCCGCCGCCCGGTGGAGGGGGTGTGAGATGCGGGCCCTGCACATCATCACCGGCCTCGGCGTCGGCGGGGCCGAGCAGCAGCTGCGGCTGCTGCTGCGTCACCTGCCCGCCGACTGCGACGTGGTGACGCTCACCAACCCCGGCGCGGTCGCCGACGGCCTCGCCGCCGACGGCGTCCGCGTCGTGCACCTCGGCATGGGCGGCAACCGCGACCTGGCCGCGCTCCCGCGCCTGGTCCGGGTGATCCGCGCCGGCGGCTACGACCTGGTGCACACGCACCTGTACCGGGCCTGCGTCTACGGCCGGCTCGCCGCGCGCGTCGCCGGGGTGCGCGCGGTCGTCGCCACCGAGCACTCCCTGGGCGACTCGCAGATGGAGGGCCGCAGGCTGACGGCGGGGGTGCGCGCGCTGTACCTCGCCAGCGAACGGCTCGGCTCGGCGACGGTCGCCGTCTCCGAAGCGGTGGCCGAACGCCTGAAGCGCTGGGGCGTGCCCGCGCCCCGCATCGAGGTCGTCCCCAACGGCATCGAGCTGGACCGCTTCCGCTTCGACCGGGAACGGCGGACGCGCACCCGGCGGCGCCTCGGCCTGCCCGAGGGGGCGTTCGTCGTCGGCGGCGTCGGCCGGCTCGCCCGGGGCAAGCGGTTCGACGTCCTCGTCCACGCGCTGGCCCGGCTCCCGGAGGACCACTGGCTGCTGCTGGTGGGCGGCGGCCCCGAGGAGCACGTCCTGCGCCGCACGGCCCACGAGGCCGGTGTGGCCGGCCGGGTCCTGTTCACCGGCGAACGCCCCTGCGCCCCCGACGGCTCCCCGGGCCCCGACCTGCCCTCGCTCACCTCGGCGATGGATCTGCTCGCCTCCCCGTCCGCGGAGGAGGCCTTCGGCCTGGCGGCCGTGGAGGCACTGGCGTCGGGCCTGCCCGTGCTCTACACCTCCTGCCCGGCGATCGAGGACCTGCCCGCGGCGGCCGCCACCGACGCCCGGCGGGTGCGCGGCGGCTCCGAGGCGTACGCCCGCGCGATCGCCGAGGTCCGCGCGGCGGGCCCCGGGCCGCGCACGGCGCCCCCGGCCGCGCACCACTACAGCATCACCCGCAGCACAGCCCGCCTCATGGACGTGTACGCGGCAGCCCTGGCCGGCTCGTCGCCGTCCCTCGCACCTCTGGGAGCAAGCCCGTCATGACCGACACCCCGAACCGCCGGCGCCGCCCGTCCCTGGCTTCTTCCCTGGCCCGCGTCAGGAGGCTGCCGGCCTGGTCCGCGCTCGCGGCGGGCACCCTCGTCGGCGGTCTGTGCGGCGGCGCGTACGGGCTGCTCACGCCCCCGGCGTACACCGCCACCAGTTACGTCGTCGCCGTGCCGACGGACAAGGCGCCCCCGGAGGCCGCCCGCGGTTTCGCGCAGGCGTACGGCCGGGTGGCCACGCAGCTCGCGGTGCTCGGCGACGCGCAGGTGTGGGCCGGCGTGCCGGTGCGGACCCTGCGGGACAGCGTCCGCGCGGCGACCTCGCCGGACGCGCCGATGGTCGCCGTCACGGCGACCTCCTCGCGGCCCGAACTCGCCGTCGACATGGCCGACGCGGTCTCCCGCGCGCTGACCCGGCACGCGGAGGACACCCGGGACAGCACCCAGGTCCGGATGGTGCGGTTCTCGCGCGCGGTGAAGCCGACCGAGCCGGCGTCCGCGTCGTCGGCGGTGACCGCCCTGGTCGGCGCGAGCGCCGGCGGGCTGCTGGGCGGGCTGGCCCTGCTGGCCCGGCCGAGGCGGCCCGGCCGGGACGAGGGCCCCGCGCCCGCCGCCTCGGTGCCGGGCCCGGCCGCCGCCGCCGACGCGCACGGGCAGCGGTGACGGCGGTGGGCCCGGCCGGGCCGGTGTCAGGGCGTGCTGCGCGACCACCAGTCGAAGCGGAGGCAGAGCTTCCCGCCGAGCCAGTACTCCACCCAGCTGCCCAGGTCCAGCGGCGAGCAGTTCTCCGGGGGCAGCGGGGTGCTGGGCACGGGCGGGGTGGGAGTGGGGATGGGCGCCGGAGCCGTCTCGTCCGAGTCGTGCGAGCGGCCGGAGAGGACGGACCGGTAGACGCGGGACGACTCGGGGTTCTCGCCGCACTGCCACACGCCGTGCGGGCAGTAGTCGGTCACCGTGTTGTACAGCGGCCGGTGCTCGTCCATCCACGCGAGCATGCGCCGCATGTACTCGGGATTGTCGCCGTTGCGGAAGAGCCCCCATTCGGGATAGGAGAGGGGTTTGCCGTGGGCCTTCGCGAAATCCACGTGCGCCTGGAGCCCGTAGGGTTCCCGCACCTGTTCGTCGAACGACATCCCGGCCGGCTGGTCGTAGGAATCCATGCCGATGACGTCGACCGTGTCGTCCCCCGGGTAGCACTGGGTCCAGGGAATGGCGTCCCGGCCGCGGCTCGGCGTGAAATCGAACCGGAATTTCTGGCCCGGCACCGCACGCATCGTGGTGACGATCCTGTTCCAGTACTTCTTCCAGGACTCCGGGTCGGGTCCGCACCGGTGGGTGTAGGTGGTGCCGTTCATCTCCCAGCCGAGCACGAGGATCGCGTCCGGCACCTTCAGCTCGACCAGCCGCTCGGCGAGCGCGCGGAAGTGGTGGTCGAACTCCCCGGCGGCGCCCCGCCGCAGCAGCCGCCGCACCTCGTCGTCGGGGACGCCCTCCTCGTTGCGCTCCTGCATGGGGACGTTGAGGACGAGCATCCGGTCGTCCTCCGCGGTGCGCCAGTGCGCCCAGTCCTCGAGGAAACCGATGTCGCCCTCGATGTCGCTCCAGTGGTTGCCGGGCAGGTAGGTGTGCCCGACGCGCAGTTCGGCGCCGCCCAGCCAGCGGCTCAGCTGTTCCATGCGCGCCACGCCGCGGGCGTCCGAGGCGAGGAAGGCGCCGAAGGCCGGGACCTCGGGACGGGGCACCCGGACGTCCCAGGCGGTGGCCGGCGGCAGGGGAACGGCCGGTGCCGCGGGGGCGGGGGGCGTGGCCCCGGGCATCGTCGGGGCCGGCGCCGGAGGGCGGGAGTCGTCGGTTCGCGCCGTCCCCGGCCCCGCCGTGGGACCGGCCGCCAGGGCGGCCGACACGGCGACCGCCGCCGCGCCCACGGCCAGCCCGCGGACCCGGATCCGCTTGTGCTGTGGGGCCATGGCTGCTCCTTTTCTCGCTCTCGTCCGCCTTCTGACGCCGTCCTCGTTGTTGACGAACAGTCATGTGAAGTAAAGGCACAGGAAAATCGACGGGGCCAGCGCCATGCGGCTTTCGAGTGCCGGGCTCGCCCATGTGAGTGATCCGCGCGAATGAGCCGAACCGAAAGAAATCCAAGAGAAAGTGAGAACGCGTGTCGCTGCTCGACACCCGTGTCCCCGCCGTACTGCTGCGGATCGACCGGAATCCCTTTCATCACGGAACGCTGGGGGCGGTGCGGTCGCTCGGCAGGGCGGGCGTGGAGGTGCACGTCGTCGCCGACGCGGCGGGAAGTCCCGTCCACCGGTCGCGTTATGTGCACCGGATGCACCCCCCGCCCTCCCCGGGAGCGCCGGCGCGGGAGATCCTCGACGCGCTGCGCCGCGTGGCCGACCGGGTCGCGCGTCCCGCCGTGCTGGTCCCGCTGGACGACGCGAGCGCCATCGCCGTCGGCCGCGCACGGGACGACCTCACCCCCTCCTACCTGCTGCCCGAGATGCCGGGCGCGCTGCCCGAACGCGTCGCCGACAAGGCGGAACTGGCCGCCGTGTGCGCGTCCGCGGACGTTCCGCACCCGGTGACGCTGGTCCCGGACGGCCCGGCGCGGGCCGCCGACGACGCGCGGCGGCTCGGGCTGCCGCTGGTGGCGAAATGGAGCCGGCCCTGGCTGCTGCCGGCCGGCAGCGGGCTGCGCAGCACCCGGCTGGTGCACTCCGCGCAGCAGGCCCGGGAGCTGTACCTGCGCACCGAGGAGGCCGGCAGCCGGCTGCTGCTGCAGGCGTACCTGCCGCCGGGGCCGGACCGGGACTGGTTCTTCCACGGCTACGCCGACCGCTCGGGCACCGTCCGCGCGGGCGGCCCGGGCCGCAAGCAGCTGTCCTGGCCGCGCGGGGCGGGCCTGACCGCCGTGGGCCGCTGGACACCCAACCCCGAGGTGCGGGCCCTGGCCGAGCGGCTCGTCGGCGCACTCGGCTACCGCGGCGTCTTCGACCTCGACTTCCGCCGCTGCGGCACGACGGGCCGCTACCACCTGCTCGACTTCAACCCGCGCCCCGGCGCCCAGTTCCGGCTCTTCTCGGACAGCGCGGGACTGGACGTCGTACGCGCCCTGCACCTGGACCTGACCGGCCGTCCGCTGCCGGACGGGGACCCGGTGGCCGGGCGGGCGTTCGTGGTGGAGAACTACGCGCCGTTCGCCGCGCTGCGCACGGCGCCGGGCGGCCGCGAACTGGCCTGGTACGCCCGGGACGACCGCGGCCCCGGATGGGCGATGTGGGCCCTGTGGTGCCGTCATGTGTCCGGCCGGCTGCGCGAGCGGCTGACCGCGACGGCCCCGGTGCCGGCACCGCGCGCGGTCCCCCGGGCGGTCTCGCCCTCCCTGACCGACAACGAGAAAGCGAGCAGCTGATGATGTACGACCTTCTGGTGGTGGGCGCGGGTCCGTACGGACTGTCGATCGCGTCCCACGCCGCGGCCGCCGGGCTGAACCTGCGCGTGTTCGGCCGGCCCATGGCGTCCTGGCGGGACCACATGCCCGGCGGCATGTTCCTGAAGTCCGAGCCGTGGGCGTCCAACCTCTCCGACCCGGCCGGGCGCTGGCGGCTGGACGCCTACTGCGCCGAGCAGGGCCTGGCGGCACGCCACGCCGAGCCGATCCCGGTGGAGGCGTTCGCCGCGTACGGCCTGTGGTTCGCCCGGCACGCCGTGCCGGCGGTGGACGAGCGCACGGTGACCCGGGTGACGCCCGGCCCCGACGGCTTCACGGTGGTCACCGAGGACGGGGAGGCGCTGCACGCGCGGACCGTGGTGCTGGCGGTCGGCGTGATGCCGTTCATCGAGGTGCCGCAGACCCTGCGCGGGCTGCACCCCGCACTGGTCACGCACAGCAGCCACCACAACGACCTCGGCCGCTTCCAGGGCAAGGACGTCACGGTGATCGGCGGCGGTCAGGCGGCGCTGGAGACCGCGGCGCTGCTCGCCGAACAGGGCACGCGGGTACGGGTGCTGGCGCGGGCGGAGCGGCTGCGGTGGAACGACGTGCCACCGCCCTGGGAGCGTCCCTGGTGGCAGTCGGTCCGCTCCCCGCACAGCGGCCTGGGACCCGGCTGGCGGAACTGGTTCTACTCCGAGCGCCCCGGTCTCTTCCGGCGGCTGCCGGAGGCGACCCGGTCGCGCATCGCGGCCACGGCGCTGGGTCCCGCGGGTGCCTGGTGGGTGCGGGACCGGGTGGAGCGGGCGGTGGACCTGCTGCCGGGCCACGAGGTCACCAAGGCGAGCGCGGTGCCGGGCGGGGTGCTGCTGGAGACGGTCAGCCTCCAGGGCGTCCGGCGCAGCCTGGAGACCGAACACGTCATCGCCGCCACCGGGTTCCGGGTGCGCTGCGACCGGCTGGGGCTGCTCTCCGCGGAGCTGCGCGGCACGCTGGCGACGCTGCCCGACGGTTCCCCGGCGCTGGGGCGCACCTTCGAGTCCTCCCACCCCGGGCTGTTCCTCGCGGGCCTGGTGACCGCGTCCGGCTTCGGCCCGGCCATGCGCTTCGTCCACGGTGCGACGTTCACGGCGGTGACGCTCGTGCAGGGGGTGCGCCGCCGGCTCAGGGCGACTCCGCCGCGCGGGACGGTTCCCGTTCCGGGCGGTGGCAGCCGGAGCGCGTCGCCGTCGCCGGTGGGCCGCTGACGCCGGGCCTCGAGGGTCGGGCGGTGACGGCGTACGGCGCCCACCGCCCGACCCGCGCACACAGTTCGTCCCCCGGACCGGTTCGGCCACCTCGCGGGGTGGTCCGGGTCGGTCCGGGGGACATGTCGTGCTCCGGTGGGTGCCGGCGCCGGGCGGGGTGGACCCGGCACCGGCACCCGGGGGCGGTTAGCGGCGGACGCCGGCGCGGCGGCGGTACAGCATCGCCCCGCCCGCGATCAGCGCGGCACTGGCGGCCGAGGCGGCGATCAGGCCCTCGCCGCCGGTCTCGGCCAGCTGGGGCCCGGTGCCGGGCTGCTCCTCACCGGCGGCCGGAGGCGCGGGCGGCGTCTTCCCGCCGGGCTCGGGCGTCGGGGCCGGGGCGGGGGTGACGGCGGGCGGAGGCGTGTCGTCCTCGGAGCCGTAGCCGGGCCCGGGCGACCGGTCCGTGGTGTTGGCGCAGGCGTTGCCGTACACGGAGTTGAACAGCCCGACCAGGTCGACGGCGTTGCCGCACACGTTCACCGGCACGTGGAGGGGCACCTGGACGTTGTTCCCGGACAGCACACCGGGGGAGCCCTTGGTGCCGCCCTCCGCGTGCGCACCGCCGTACGAGGAGTCGCCGTACGCGGAGTCGCCGTAGGAAGAGGCACCGTAGGAAGAGTCACCGTGGGAAGAGTCCGGGGACCGCTTCTCGGAGGTGTCCGTGTGCGAGCCGTTGACGCAGGTGTTGTCGGCCGCGCCGTTGAACGCCCCGACCACGGTGACGTCGTTGCCGCACACGTTCACCGGCACGTGCACCGGCGCCTGGACGTTGTTCCCGGACAGCACACCGGGGGAGCCCTTGGCGCCGCCCACCGCGTGCGCACCGCCGTACGAGGAGTCGCCGTACGCGGAGTCGCCGTGGGAGGAGGCACTGGGGGAAGGGGCACGGTGCGAGGAGTCCGACGATTGGTCCCCGGACCTGTGCGCGTGCGAGCCGTTGACGCAGGTGTTGTCGGCCGCGCCGTTGAACGCCCCGACCACGGTGACGTCGTTGCCGCACACGTTCACCGGCACGTGCACCGGCGCCTGGACGTTGTTCCCGGACAGCACACCGGGAGAATCCTCGGCACCGCCCACCGCGTACGAGTCGGCGAAGGCGGGGGTTCCGTACAGGGACAGAATGCCCGTGGCGGCGGCCGCCGCGAACACTCCCCTGCTCAGGGTCTGTCGCAATGTGGTTGTCTTCCTGCTTGAAGAAGTTGGGAGTGGCCGGCCCCGGCATGGAGATCGGCAACCGAGGCCACGCGTTCTGACCCTCGGCTGCCGCATGGCCTACTTCTTCATCAACCCGACTCACGGGAATCGGTTGCGCAGGTTCACCCGGTTGGCCCCACCGCCCGCGCGCGGTCCGGCGTCAGGAGACCACGTCCTTGCGGGCGAACCCGCGGAAGGCCAGCGCGAACAGCACGAGGGCGTACGTGACGGAGACAGCGGCGCCCTGGATCATGCCGGACCACTGAGGGGTCGGCTGGACGGCGTCCGCCCAGGCGAACTGCCAGTGCGCGGGCAGGAAGTGGCGCCAGTCGCCGAGGGCGGTCACGGCGTCCAGGACGTTGCCGACGATGGTCAGGCCGACGGCGCCGCCGACCGCGCCCAGCGGGGCGTCGGTCCGGGTGGACAGCCAGAACGCGAGCCCGGCGGTGACCAGCTGCGACACGAAGAGGTACGCCACGACCACCACGAGCCGCTGGGCCGCGGTGCCGGGGTCGAGCGCGCCGCCGGTGGGGATCTGCAGCGGGCCCCAGCCGTAGGCCACCGTGCCGACGGCGAGCGCCACCAGCGGCAGCAGCACCATCGCGGCGAGGCTCAGCCCCAGTCCGACGATCAGCTTGGACCACAGCAGCCGCACGCGGGGCACGGGCGCGGCGAGCAGGTAGCGCAGGGAGGACCAGCCGGCCTCCGAGGCGACCGTGTCCCCGCAGAACAGGGCGACCGGGATGACCAGCAGGAAGCCCGCCGAGACGAACAGGTTCACGGCGGCGAAGTTGGCGCCGGACGCGGTGGCCGTGTCCATCAGGGTCACCCGGTCGTCGGGGCCGTCCGGCTCACCGCCGATCGCGAAGGCGACCACCAGCACGAAGGGCAGGACGGCCAGGATCGCGCCCATGACGAAGGTGCGGCGGCGCTTGAGCTGCCGGACCAGCTCCACGCGCAGGGGCAGCGTGCGGCCCGCGCGGTAGCCGGCGGCGGCCTCGACGGGCGCGGCCGGTTCGGCCGGCCCGCTCGCACCGGCCGGCTCGGCGGGCTCGTTCCGCTCGGTGAGCGTGCTCATGCGGAACCTCCGATCAGGGTGAGGAAGGCGTCTTCGAGGCGGCGGTGCGGGCCCACCGACGCCACCGGCACCTCCAGCCGGACCAGCTCCGCGACCAGGCGCGGGGCGGTGCCGCCGGCGTCCAGCCGGACCAGCAGCCCCTCGTCGGTGCGGACGGCGGAGGCGACGCCGGGCAGTGCCGCGACCTTCTCGGCGAGCGGCTCGTCCACGGGGGCGACGGTGCCGACGAGCAGGGTGTCGCCGGAGCCGACGATCTCGTGGACCGGGCCGGCCTGGACGAGCCGGCCGCGGTCCATGACCACGAGGTGGGTGCAGGACTGCTCCACCTCCGCCAGCAGGTGGCTGGAGACGATCACCGTGCGCCCGGCGGCGGCGTACCGGATCATCACCTCGCGCATCTCGCGGATCTGGGGCGGGTCGAGCCCGTTGGTCGGCTCGTCGAGGATGAGCAGGTCCGGCAGGCCGAGCATGGCCTGGGCGAGGGCGAGGCGCTGGCGCATGCCCTGGGAGTAGGTGCGCACCGCGCGGGCGAGGGCGTCGCCGAGGCCGGCGATCCGGAGGGCCTCGTCCAGGTGGGCGTCCTCGGGCGGGCGGCCGGTGGCGCGCCAGTACAGTTCCAGGTTCTCCCGGCCGGACAGGTGCGGCAGGAAGCCCGCGCCCTCGACGAAGGCGCCGACCCGGGACAGCACGGGAGCGCCGGGGCGGATGGCGTGGCCGAAGACGCGGATCTCGCCGCCGTCCGGCTTGATCAGACCCATCAGCATGCGCAGGGTGGTGGTCTTGCCCGCGCCGTTCGGGCCGAGGAGGCCGAGGACCTGACCCTTCTCGACGCGGAAGGACAGGTCCTGCACGGCGTACCGGTCGGCGGAGCGGGCATAGCGCTTGCTCAGACCGGTGATCTGGAGCGGTACGTCGGCGAGTGCGGGGTCGGGAGCCGCGGCCGCCGTACGGCGGCGGCCGGTGAGGACCAGGGCGAGGGCGGTCACGGCTCCGGCGACCGGCAGCCACCACACCCACGCGGGCAGCGGGGCCGCCGCGGTGGTCACACCGGGCGCGGTGGGCACCGTGAGGTCGCTCCTCAGGGAGACGGTGTACGTCGCCGGGGCGGCCGGGGAGGCGTAGCCGAGGTCGGTGGAGGCGAGGACGAGACGCAGGCGGTGGCCCTTTCGCACCTCGTGGTCGACGGCCGGGAGGGCGAGCGTCACGTCCTTGCCGGACCCGGCGTCCTCGACGCGGACCGGGGCGACGAGCTGGGAGGGCAGTACCTGCTGCCTGCCGTCCGGGCCGACGTCGTACACCTTGCCGAACAGCACGGCGTCCTCGCTCGTCGACGTCACGCGGACGGTGACCTTCGGCGATCCGGTGATCCGCAGGTCGCGGCCGACCGGGGCGGACTCGAAGCGGGCGTACTGGCCGGGGAAGTCGAGGGACACCCCGAGGCCGAGGGAGGACAGCCGGGCCAGGCCGCCGGAGCCGCCGAGGCCGGGGAGCGCGGAGACGGCGGGCGGATTGGCGCCGGCCGGGTTGGCGAAGCGCTGCTCGCGTCCGGTGAGGGGGAAGGACCTGCCGCCGCTCCCCAGGCCCGGGTAGCTGTCCGCGCTCGCGCCGCGCAGCAGGGCCTCGCCGTCGGTGGAGTCGACGCCTCCGGTGCGGGTGACGCGGAAGGCGGGGCCGGTGTCGGCGCCCTTGTCGTCCTTCAGGTACCGGTCGAACCAGGTGCGCACGCGCTGCTGCACGCGGCTCGTCTCCGGGTCGCCGCCGTCGTGCCCGCCCGCGATCCAGTCGACGCCGACGGGTGCTCCGTTGGCACGGATCGCCTGCGCGGCCGCGTCGGCCTGGCCGAGCGGGAAGAGGGAGTCGGACTGGCCCTGCACGAGGAGGGTGGGCACGTCGATGCGGTCGGCGACGGCGGACGGCGAGCGCGCCTGAAGCAGTGCGCGGGCCTGCGCGTCCGGGGTGCCGGACTCGGCGACCCGCTCGTACATCCGGCACAGCGCGGGCTCGAACCGCTCGCAGCCGCCGCCGGAGTTGACGAAGATGCCGGCCCACAGCTTCTTGAAGACGCCGTTCGGGAACAGGGCGTCGGCGAGGTCGAAGTAGGTGATCGCCGGGGCGATGGCGTCGACGCGGTCGTCGTGCCCGGCCGTGAGCAGGGCGATGGCGCCGCCGTAGGAGGCACCGGCCATGCCGACGCGCGGATCGCCGGCCCGGTCGAGCTCGACCTCGGGCCGGTCCGCCAGCCAGTCGATGAGCCGGGAGACGTCGGCGACCTCGCCCTCCGGGTCGTTCAGCCCGATCTTCCCGGTGGACCCGCCGAAGCCGCGCGCGGACCAGGTGAGCACGGCGTACCCGTCGCGCGCGAGGTCCTCGGCCTGCTGCCGCACGTCGTCCTTGCTGCCGCCGAAGCCGTGCCCGAGCAGGACGGCGGGGCGGCGGCCGCCCGGGCCGGCGGTGAAGTACGAGGTGTCGATGCGCACCCCGTCGCCCACGGCCATGACCCGGTCGGCGCGGCGGACCGCGGGCGCGTCGTCCGAGGCGACGGCGGTCCAGGTACCGGCACCGGCGAGCACGACGACGGCGGCCGCGGCGGCCAGGGTCCGTCGCGGCCGCCGCGACCGCAGCCACCGCGATCCGGGCAGTCGAAGATCCATGCGTCAACGGTACGGGGTGAACCTGTCGGCGAGTTGCCGACCGCAGACCGAACCTCGCCACCTCCCACGGGCGTACGGAGCCGCTGCCGCGTACCGCGTCCGTGGTACGGCGCCGGCTACGACCGCGCGTCCTCCGGCAGGGTCACCAGCCAGCGGGTGGTGGCGCGGGGGCGGAGGTAGAGGACCCAGTAGAGGGTGGCGGCCGCCGTGATGCCGCCGGTCCACAGGAGGTGGCCCGGCTCCTGCTGGGTCAGGATGTAGCCCAGGACCACGATCAGGAGGGCCGGTACGGCGGGCCACAGCGGCATGCGCCAGGCGCGGACGTGGCGGTGGGCTCCGCGGCGGGAGAGCAGGGCGGCGACGGCGACGAGCAGGTACATGCCGGTGACGGAGACGCCCGTGACCCCGTACAGGGTGTCCAGGTTCACGAAGCACAGGACCGCGCCGGGGACACCGACCGCGAGGGTGGCGACCCAGGGGGAGCCGAAGCGGCCGAGCCGGGAGAAGACGGCGTTCACCGGCCCGGGCCAGGCCTTGTCCCGGGCGGAGGCGAACAGGACGCGCGAGTTCTGGATGACCATGACGATGCCGGCGTTGACGATCGCCAGGGCCACGCAGAGGCTGACGAAGGTGCCGACGGCGGAGTTGGACCAGGCGGTGACCATGGCGGAGATGTCGCCGCCGGTCAGTTCGGCGAGGTCGGAGGCGCCCAGGGTGATGGCGACGACCGGGACCAGGATGATCACGGTGGAGATGCCGAGGGTGGCCAGCACCGTGCGGGCCACGTTGCGGCGCGGGTTCTCCAGTTCCTCGGAGAGGTAGACGGCCGTGGAGAAGCCCTGGGTGATGAACAGGGCGATGGCGAGACCGGAGACGACCAGCAGGGCGGTCACGGCGTCCGGGCGGCCGTCGGCGCCGGCCACCTCCATCGAGGCGAGGCTGGACAGGCCGCGCTCGCCGTGGGCGAAGCCCAGCACCGCCACCACGGCCGCCGCGATGACCTCCAGGACCAGGAAGACGCCGGTGATCCAGGCGTTGGCGCGCAGGTCGAGCAGGCCGGCGAGGGTGGCGAGCAGCATGACGGCGGCGCCGGTCCAGGACGGGTCGAGGTGGGCGATGGGGGCGAGGTAGTCGGCCGTGCCCATCGCGATCACCGGCGGCACGATCATCACCACCAGCAGGGACAGCACGAAGACCAGCCAGCCCGCCAGCCGTCCGGCGAGCGTGGAGACCATCGCGTACTCGCCGCCCGCGCTGGGGACGAGGGTGCCCAGTTCCGAGTAGCAGAACGCCACGGCGACGCAGAGCAGCGAGCCGACGGCGATGGTGAGGGCGGTGGCGGTGCCCAGGGAGCCGAACAGGTCGGGGACGACCACGAACAGCGTCGAGGCCGGTGTCACGCACGAGAGGGTCAGCAGTGTGCCGCCGACGACCCCGATGGAGCGCTTGAGCTTTCGGGGGTTGTCCGGGGCCGCCGGGGGGACGGCGGTCTCGGCGGGGCGGAGCGTGTCGGTCATGCGGCGGTTCCGATCGACTCGTGCGACAAGAGGTGACGGCCGGGAGCGCTATCGCCTCCGGCGGATCAGGTCGTACGTCGTGTGTCCGCTCCCGGCTGCGCAGAATGGAATCCGACGGAAACCGTGACGTCAATGGCTCTTCACCTACGGAATCCGTTGCTCGAACGCCTTGTTGATGACCATCCGGACACAACAGGACGCTGAGGAAGCGGCTTTGCCTTCCTGCGGTAACCGCAGGGGGAGCTCGCAAAAAAATGAGGCCGTCCGCATAACGGACGGCCTCTGAGGGTGTTCGGTGACGGTCAGTGGTTGCGCGGGAAGCCCAGGTCGACGCCGGCCGGGGCGTCGGCCGGGTCGGGCCAGCGGGTGGTGACGACCTTGCCGCGGGTGTAGAAGTGCGTGCCGTCGTTGCCGTAGATGTGGTGGTCGCCGAAGAGGGAGTCCTTCCAGCCGCCGAAGGAGTGGTAGCCCACGGGGACCGGGATCGGGACGTTCACGCCGACCATGCCGGCCTCGACCTCCAGCTGGAAGCGGCGGGCCGCACCGCCGTCCCGGGTGAAGATCGCGGTGCCGTTGCCGAACGGCGAGGAGTTGATGAGGTCCAGGGCCTCCTCGTACGTCTCGGTGCGCAGCACGCACAGCACCGGGCCGAAGATCTCGTCCTGGTAGGCCCTGGCGTCCGTCGGCACCTTGTCGAGCAGGGAGATGCCGATCCAGTGGCCGTCCTCGTGGCCCTCGACGGTGTAGCCGGTGCCGTCCAGGACCACCTCGGCGCCCTCGCTCGCCGCGTTCTCCACGTACGAGGCGACCTTGTCGCGGTGCGCCTTGGTGATCAGCGGGCCCATCTCGGACGCCGGGTCGTTCCCGGGGCCGATCTTGATCTTCTCGGCGCGCTCGCGGATCTTCTCCACCAGCTCGTCGCCGATCGCGCCGACGGCGACGACCGCGGAGATCGCCATGCAGCGCTCGCCGGCCGAGCCGTAGGCCGCCGAGACGGCCGCGTCGGCCGCCGCGTCGAGGTCGGCGTCGGGCAGGACGAGCATGTGGTTCTTGGCGCCGCCGAGGGCCTGGACGCGCTTGCCGTTGGCCGAGGCGGTGGTGTGGATGTAGCGGGCGATCGGGGTGGAGCCGACGAAGGAGACGGCCTTGACGTCGGGGTGGGCGAGCAGTCGGTCGACGGCCACCTTGTCGCCGTGCACGACGTTGAACACGCCGTCGGGCAGCCCGGCCTCGGCCAGCAGCTCGGCGAGGCGGACCGAGGCCGACGGGTCCTTCTCGCTCGGCTTCAGCACGAACGTGTTGCCGCAGGCGATGGCGAGGGGGAACATCCACATCGGCACCATGGCCGGGAAGTTGAACGGGGTGATGCCCGCGACCACGCCGAGCGGCTGCCGGATGGAGGACACGTCCACACGGCTGGCGACCTGCGTGGACAGCTCGCCCTTCAGCTGGACGCTGATGCCGCAGGCCAGGTCGACGATCTCCAGGCCGCGCGCCACCTCGCCGAGGGCGTCGGAGTGCACCTTGCCGTGCTCGGCGGTGATCAGCTCGGCGATCTCGTCGCGGTGCGCGTCGAGCAGCGCGCGGAACCTGAAGAGGATCGAGGTGCGGGTGGCCAGGGAGGACTGGCCCCAGCTCAGGTACGCCTCCTTGGCGGCGGCGACCGCGGCGTCCACCTCCTCGACGGAGGCGAACGCGACCTTCGTGGTGACCTCGCCGGTCGCCGGGTTCGTCACCGGACCGTAGGTACCCGAGGCGCCTTCGGCGGTCTTGCCGCCGATCCAGTGGTTGACGATCTTCGTCATGACCGAGAGCTCCTTCTGAAGATGGCGGCGACGGGTGGGGACGTGCCGTTCGTACAGCTCATGTGCCGTTCCTGTGCCGTGACCGCGGACGGCCGCGCCGTGGTCCCGGCCGCGGTCACGGTCACGGGTCCATCCCACCAGGTCCGGTCTTCGGGCGCGCCCGACACAGTGTCGGCCGTTTCGGTCTCCGCGTAGACACATGCGGGAGCGGGGCGGGCGCGGGACCGCCGGTCCGCGCCCCGGCGGTCACCGTCGTCGTGGACCTCCGGCGCGGGGCCGTAGCGGGCGGGGAGTCGTCGCTCGCACTTCGCTCCTGCCAAAGCAAAGCGGCCTCCCGCGCCGGAGGCGATCTGGGCCCGGGCGTCCCGGGGTCCGCACCAAGCATCGATGACCACGCGCACACCCACTTCCCGCCCGGGAGCCGACACGCTCTCCTTCTTCCTCCGTACGGACCGTGTTCCTCCGTACGGACCGTGCGGCTCTCCCCGGTTCTAGCCCCGAGCACGGAACCTGTCAATGTTTTGTCCGGACATACGGACCAGATCGTGGCGGTGTCGCTCCGACCCCGGGACGGATCCGGGCGGTTCGTCCCGGAAGGTCCGGTGTCAGTGCCCGCGGCTAGCGTGCGGTGCCATGCCGAACTCCTACACCGCCCTGTGGACCAACGACCTGTGCAAGGCCCTCTCCCGCGAGGGCTACGCG
The DNA here is from genome assembly GCF_031181555.1 of Streptomyces sp. Classification (GTDB taxonomy): domain Bacteria; phylum Actinomycetota; class Actinomycetes; order Streptomycetales; family Streptomycetaceae; genus Streptomyces; species Streptomyces fimbriatus. The sequence goes on from NZ_JAPSKQ010000098.1 coordinate 22,239, forward strand.
GGCGAGCGCCTGACCGTGCTGTTCGGCGGGCCGCACCAGTCGCTGCCGAGCTTCATACGCGCCGGAGTGCGCCCCGGTGACGTGATCCATCCGGTGCGGGTCTTCCGCAAACGGTTGTGGGTGCTCGGGGCCATGGAAGTGGGGCGCGTGCTGGACTACGACACCGTGGGCGAGGAACTGGCCATGGAGGACTACCTCCGGCTCATCCACTGGAAGCCGCTGAAGTCCGGCTGCGTCTCCGAGGTCGTCGTCGGGCCGCCCGGCACGCCGCTCACCTTCGACCGCCCCGTGCCGCCCGGTCTGCTGGCCCGGCTCACCTACCGGTCGCGACGGGGCGAGCGGCAGATCAAGCACGTGGTGGACGGCGAACTGCGCAGCGCGGTGAGCGTCCACGGCATCTACCGGCTGGCCCCCGAGTCGGCGCGTGAACTGGGAGAACTGGTACGGGAGTCCGGCGCGTCCGCCGTGGCATGAGGCGGGGCGGCGCGCCCTCGCCGCGCGGCCGGCACACGCCTTTGTACCGCCGGTGTCACGAACACCACGGTCGTGTCACGTCCGTCACGGGTGAGCGGACCTTCCGTCACACCCGCGCACACCCCCGCCCCGCTCCCGTCCGGCGTCGTTGACCGGACACGACGCTTGTGATCGCCAGCGCGGCACCCGGCTCCCCCTGACGGCCACCCCCGGCCGCCGCCGCGGTGCGCGCGGGGAGGTGCAACCCATGACCGACCGACGACTGTGGTCCTACAAAGACATCGCGGCGCACATCAAGGTGCAGCCGGACACCGTCCGCTCCTACCGCAAGCACGGCCTGCTGCCCCCGCCGGACCATGTCGAGGGCGGCAAGCCCTACTGGTACGCGGACACGGTCCGGGCCTGGGTGGCCTCCCGGCCGGGCAACCGGGGCCGCGGGGGCGGCTGACCCCCGGACCCCCTGGAAAAACAGCTGTGCCCCACCGCCCGGGTGGGGCACAGTGCGGCCATGGGCTTCACCGACAAACCCGTCCTCACCGGGGACCGGACCGTGCTGCGTCCCTTCACGGAGGCCGACGCCGACACGATGTGGGAGATCGTCCGGGACCCGGAGGTCGTCCGCTTCACCTTCGAACCGTCCACCGAACTCACCCCGCGGACGCTGCGTTCCTGGTACGGCTCCCGGTCCGCGCAGCCCGACCGGCTCGACCTCGCCGTCACCGACCGCGCCACCGGGGACCTCGTCGGCGAGGTCGTCCTGTACGAGTGGGATCCGGACGCGCGCAGCTGCACCTTCCGCACCCTCATCGGGCCGCGCGGCCGCGGCCGGGGGCTGGGCACCGAGGCCACGCGGCTCATCGTCGGCCACGGCTTCGAGCGCCTCGGGCTGCGCCGCATCCAGCTGGAGGCCTACGGGAACAACCCGCGCGCCCTGCACGTGTACGAGAAGGTCGGCTTCGTGGTCGAGGGCGTCCGGCGGGAGGTCGCGTTCCGGGGCGGGGAGTGGGTCGATGAGGTGATCATGGCGGTCCTCGACCGGGAGTGGGCCGCCCTCAGCGCCACGGCTCGATGACCGTCACGCCCGCGCCCGGGGCCGTGCCCAGGGCCGCCAGGGCCGACGGAGCCTCGTCCAGGCCGATGGTCCGCGTCACCAGGAGGTCGGGGCGGACCGTGCCCGCGCGGACCAGCTCCAGCATCGGCGGGTAGGTGTGCGCGGCCATGCCGTGGCTGCCGAGGAGTTCGAGTTCCAGGGCGATGGCACGGGCCATCGGGACCGGGGTGGTGCCCGTGGGTGAGGGCAGCAGTCCGACCTGGACGTGGCGGCCCCGGCGGCGCAGGCCGTTCACGGAGGCGGCGCAGGTGGCGGGTGAGCCGAGGGCGTCCAGGGAGAGGTGGGCGCCGCCGCCGGTGAGGTCGCGGACCGCCGCCGCCGTGTCCTTCTCCGCCGTCGCGTCCACACATGCCGCCGCGCCGGACTTCCGTGCCAGGTCGAGCGCCTGCGGGGACACGTCCACCGCGACGACCCGCGCGCCGGACGCCGCCGCGATCATCACCGCGGACAGGCCCACCCCGCCGCAGCCGTGCACGGCGACCCACTCCCCCGCCGCCACCCGGCCCTGCCGCACGACCGCGCGGTAGGCGGTGGCGAAGCGGCAGCCGAGGGAGGCGGCCGTCGCGAAGGACAGGTCGTCCGGGACGGCGACCAGGTTCACGTCGGCGTGGTCCAGCGCCACGTACTGGGCGAAGGAGCCCCAGTGGGTGAAGCCGGGCTGGGTCTGCCGCTCGCACACCTGCTGGTCGCCGGCCGCGCAGGCCGGGCAGCTTCCGCAGGCGCAGACGAACGGGACGGTGACCCGGTCACCGGGGCGCCACCGGGCGACCCGCGCGCCGACCGCCTCGACGACCCCGGCGAGTTCGTGGCCGGGGACGTGCGGCAGCGTGATGTCCGGGTCGTGGCCCTGCCAGCCGTGCCAGTCGCTGCGGCACAGGCCGGTGGCCTCCACGCGGACCACGACTCCGTGCTCCGCGGCTTCCGGGTCCGCGACCTCCCGTACCCCGGCCGGTTCCCCGTACCGCTCGAACACCACCGCCCGCATGGCCGGTCCCTTCCCCGCGCTCACTGCTGTCGGCGAAACGCTATCCCCGGGCCCTCACCTCCTGGCGGGCGGCCCCGTCGGGGGCGGCTTCCCCGGCCGGGGCGAAGGCGTCGGTCCTGCCCGCGCCGGCGTCCCCGTCCGCGCCGCCGTCCTCACGGGCGGACTCCCCCTCGC
>NZ_JAPSKQ010000268.1 GCF_031181555.1 Streptomyces sp.
CAAGTACCTGGCCGCCCAGGCGTACCTCGCGAAGACGACCCGCGAGATGGCCCGGGCCGCCCGGGCCCTCGGTGAGCACGACGACACCGGTCGCTTCCAGTCTCTCGACGAGGCGGTGCGCGCCGCCTTCCGGCGCGAGTACGTCACCCCCTCGGGCCGCCTCGCCGGTGAGACGGTCACCGCCTACTCCCTGGCCATCTCCTTCGGTCTCCTCTCCCCCGACCAGCAGGCCAAGGCCGGCGCCCGCCTCGCCGAACTGGTCACCGAAGCCGGTTTCCGCATCACCACCGGCTTCGCCGGCACTCCATGGGTGCTGCCCGCGCTCACCGAGACCGGACACCTCGACGCGGCCTACCGGATGCTCCTGCAGACCAGGTGTCCCTCCTTCCTCCACCCGGTCACCCAGGGAGCGACCACCGTCTGGGAGCGCTGGGACGCCATTCGTCCCGACGGGAGCCGGCACCCCTCGGAGATGACCTCCTACAACCACTACGCCCTGGGCGCCGTGACCGCCTGGCTGCACCAGAGCGTCGGTGGTCTCAGACCGACAGAACCCGGCTACCGCCGGATGTCCGTGGCCCCGCGTCCCGGCCCGGGCCTGTCCCACGCCTCGCTGCGGCACCTCACCGTGCACGGCAAGGTCCGGGTCTCCTGGCGGGCCACCGCCGCGGACGTGACCGTCGAGGTCACCGTGCCGTCCGGCACCGAGGCCACGGTCACGCTTCCGCTCCACCCGGAAGCACTCCGGACCACGGTGACGGCGGGAACACACAAATGGACCTATCCCGCGCCGCCGGGGTACGACCCCCATGCGCGGTACACCCTGGACACCCCGCTGCGTGTGCTCGTCAGCGACGACACGGTCTGGGCCGCAGTGAAGCAGGTCTTCGCCGAGCACCTGCCGCAGCTCCCGGTCTCCTACGCCGCCAGAAGTTCGGCCGGCACCACCCTGCGGACCGTACTCGACAGGTTCCCCGGCACGACCGGCGCCTTGGAGGACGCCTTCACCCGGGCCCTCGACAGCACCCGCTGAGTCCCGCTCCCCGCTCCGCCCGACCGCTTCCGCTCTGTACGGCTCCCGTGCGCCCGCAGGTGCACCGGAGCGTTCCGTGAAGGAGAACGCCCATGTTGAAACCCCGTTGCACCGCCACCCGCGAACTCGTCGGCCTCGACGGCCTCTGGAAGTTCGCCATCTCCACGGGCGCCGGCCCCCAGCCGTGGACCGGCCCGCTCGACACGCCGCTCGAAGCCGCCGTACCGGCCAGTTACAACGATCTGTTCACCGACAGTACGATCCGCGACCACGTGGGCTGGGTCTGGTACCAGCGCACGGCGCGGGTGCCGCGCGGCTGGGCGGGAGAGCGCGTGATGCTGCGCTTCGACGCCGTGACGCATGAGGCGAAGGTGTACGTCGATGAGCACCTCGTCGCGGAGCACGTCGGCGGGTACACGCCGTTCGAGGCAGACATCACCGAACTCGTCGGCTCGGGCGAGGAGTTCCGCGTCACCGTCGGGGTCAACAACGAGCTGACGAACGTCACGATCCCGCCGGGCACGATCACGGTCGCCCAGGACGGACGGCGCACGCAGAAGTACCTGCACGACTTCTACAACTACGCCGGCATCGCCAGGTCGGTGCGGCTCTACAGCGTCCCCGCCGTCCACATCGACGACATCACGGTCACCACGGGCCTCGAGGGAACCGTCGGGATCGTCGACTACTCGATCGAGACCACCACGTCCGCCCCCGTACGTATTCGCGTCCTCGACGCCGACGGCACACAGGTGGCGACCGCCGAGGGAGCCAACAACACCCTGCGCATCGACGACATCACTCCGTGGCGTCCGGGCGCGGCTTACCTCTACGACCTCGTCGCCGAGATCACCGACGGCAACGAGGTGACCGACACCTACACCCTGCCCTTCGGCGTCCGCACCGTCGAGATCCGCGGCAAGGAGTTCCTCATCAACGGGGAACCCTTCTACTTCACCGGCTTCGGCAAGCACGAGGACTCACCCGTGCGGGGCAAGGGACACGACGACGCCTACCTCGTGCACGACTTCCAGCTCATGGAATGGATCGGCGCCAACTCCTTCCGCACCTCCCACTACCCCTACGCGGAGGAGGTCCTCGACTTCGCCGACCGGCACGGCGTCGTCGTCATCGACGAGACCGCCGCCGTCGGCCTGAACCTGGCCGTCGAGGGCGGGCTGGCCGGGCGCCCGCACAAGCCCACCTTCTCCCCGGAGACCTTCAACGACGACACCCGCTCCGCTCACGCACAGGCCATCCGCGAACTGATCGACCGGGACAAGAACCATCCCAGCGTCGTCATGTGGTGCATCGCCAACGAGCCCTCCTCCCACGAGGACGGGGCGCGTGAGTACTTCGAGCCGCTGGTCGAGCTCACCCGCAAGCTCGACCCGACCCGGCCCGTCAGCTACGCGACCGTGATGTTCGCGACGTACAAGAACGACCGTATCGCCGACCTCTTCGACATCGTCTGCCTCAACCGCTACTACGGCTGGTACGTGGCCACCGGTGATCTCGCCACGGCGGAGACGTACATGGACATGGAGCTGCGCGGCTGGGCGGAGAAGTACGACAAGCCCATCCTCATGAGCGAGTACGGCGCCGACGCCCTGCCGGGTCTGCACTCGGTGTGGGACATGCCGTGGACGGAGGAATACCAACTCGCCTACCTCGAGGCGAACCACCGGGCCTTCGACCGCGTCGACGCCGTGGTGGGCGAGCACGTGTGGAACTTCGCCGACTTCCAGACCTCGAACGGCATCCACCGCGTCGACGGCAACAGGAAGGGCGTCTTCACCCGCGACCGCCGTCCCAAGACCGCCGCGCACGCGTTGCGTTCCCGCTGGAAGCCGCTGGAGGGCCGCAAGCCGTCGGCCGGCTGATCGTGTCCATCAGAAGGGCGGGGGGAGGGCGGAGGCGCGTCTCGGTGGCTTCAGGTGAGGCCGGCCGCCGTGACGGTCAGGGCGGTGCGCAGGGTGGCCGCGAGGTCGGCCCGGGCGGTCGCGGGGTCGGTGCCCGGCTCGGTCGTCCGGTAGGCGTGGTGTTCGACGGCCGCGCGCAGGGCGGCGTTGAGCATGGCGGCCCAGACGGCCGGCCGTACGTCGTCGGCGGGGAGTCCGGCGCGCTCGGCGAGGGCGCGGGCGAAGGCGGGTTCCGCCTCGTCGTGGGTCTGCAGCCAGACCGCGCGCAGGCCCGGTTCGGTCCGGGTCAGCCGGAGCAGGGCGCCCACGTCGGGGCCGGGCAGGAGCGCGTCGGTGGTCCATATGTGGTCGAAGGCTTCCTGGAGGGGCTCGTCGGGGCGCCACTGCCGCAGCGCGGCGGCGATCGTGTCGATGCCGGACGAGAACAGCGGCCGCACGCAGCTCTCCTTGGTGGGGAAGTAGCGCCACACCGTGCGTGCCGAGACGCCGACCGCCTGTCCGATCTGCTCGCCCGTGGTCGCGGCGACGCCCTGGGCGATGAACAGGTCGACCGCGGCGCGGGCGATCTCCAGCCGGATGGCGGCCTTGCGCTCCTCGGTCAGGGGCGGGCGCCCCGTCCGTCCGCGGGCTGCGGTCATCTGCCCCTCCGGCGCCGGTGATCCATGTCATACGCATTCTCCACCACGACTTTATGTCACTCAGGGACATAAAAGGTAGGGTGCCGGTGCGGTGCGACACGAGTCCGCCGCGTCGGCACCTCTTGGACGGAGCACTTCATGACCGGCGGTCTGAACGGACGCAGCGTGATCGTCACCGGAGCGGGATCGGGGATAGGACGCGCGGCCGCGCTCGCCTTCGCCGCACAGGGCGACCGCGTGGTGGCGGCGGACCTCAACGCCGACGGGGCCGACGCGGTCGTCAAGGAGATCGAGCAGGCCGGCAACACCGCGGTGGCCGTCACCGGCGACCTGAGCGACCAGGCCGTCGTGGACCGGGTGACGGCGACGGCGGTGGAGCGGTTCGGCGGCGTGGACGTCCTGGTGAACAACGCCGGCATCATGGACAGCATGTCGGCCCTGGCCGACGTGGGCGACGCCGAGTGGGAACGCGTCATCCGGGTCAACCTCACCGCGCCCTTCCTGCTCTCCCGCGCCGTACTGCCGCACATGCTGGCCGCGGGCCGCGGCGCCATCGTGAACACCGCCTCCGAGGCCGCCCTGCGCGGCAGCGCGGCGGGCGCCGCCTACACCGCCTCCAAGCACGGCGTGGTGGGGCTGACGAAGTCCCTCGCCGTGATGTACCGCAAGCAGGGCATCCGCGCCAACGCCGTCTGCCCGGGCGGCACCGCGACCGCCATCACCGTGAACGCCGACCCGGCCGCCCACGGCCCGACGGCGCTCGGCCCGCACTTCGCCAACCTCGGCCGCGTGTCACAGCCGGAGGAGCAGGCAGCGGCGATCCTGTTCCTCGCCTCGGACGCCGCGAGCAACATCAACGGCGCGATCCTGCCCGTCGACGACGGCTGGTCCGCCGTCTGACACGGCGCCGGCCACGCCCACCAAGGCGCCGCGCCGCCGCATCGCGAGCGCGCGGCACCTCACCCCCTGACGGACCGCAAGCGGGACAGGGCCCGACCGGCAGCGACCGGGCCCCGAACCGCCCCGCGTTGCGATCCGTCCCCCTAGACCCCGGCAGCCTTCCTGACCACGAGGACGTCGTCCATGGACTCCTCGCGCCAGCGCTTCAGGAGATCATGGAAGGCGAACGCGCCATGGGGATAGGCGCTCGGCACGTTCGGCCGGCCACGTCCCTCGCCGTTGTAGTACCCGGGGGTGCACTCGGCGTGGAACCACTCGTGATCGGGGGCGTCCTCGGCCAGGACCGCGAGCCAGGCGTCCTCGGCCTCGCGGGACGGTTCGATGACGGCGCCCTCGGCCTCGGCGGCCGCAACGAGTGCCGCGGCGTGCACGGCGTGCTCGTCGAGCACATGCGTGAAGTTGACGCTGCTGGCGCTCTGCACGCCTCCCAGCTGGATCAGGTTCGGGAAACCGTTGCTGGTGAACCCGTGCAGGGTCCGCGGCCCCTTCTTCGCCCACTCCTGCTGCAGCTGGACGCCGCCCCGGCCGCGCACCGGTAGCCTCCCGGAGTGGATGCCGGAGACCCCGACGGAGAACCCGGTGGCGAAGACCAGACAGTCGAGTGCGTATTCGGTGCCGCCGACCACGACGCCGTGTTCGGTCATCCGCTCGATGCCGTGGGTGTCCGCGGTGTCGACCAGGGTGACGTTGTCGCGGTTGAACGCCTGCAGGTAGGTGTCGGAGAACGTGGGGCGCTTGCACGCGTA
>NZ_JAPSKQ010000099.1 GCF_031181555.1 Streptomyces sp.
AAACGGTCATCACCGTGGTGTACGCGATGGACCGTTCCTTCTGAAGATCTTCCAGGACTTCCCGAACGGTCACCGGGCGGTTCCACTTCCACACCCGCGTCATGACCGCGTCTTCGAGTTCTCCCAAGGGGCGAGGCACAACTCAGAACAATAGTGGGAGATCCCGCCGACGGCGTGCCGGACAGGCATCATCGCTGGCAAACGGGCACAAAAGGGGCGTACGACTCGTGTGTGACGCCGCGCGTCGGAGTCGTACGCCTGGGAGCGGTGGTGCGGCCGGTGCCGTCGGCCGCCGGCGGGTCAGCCGTCGGCCCCGGTGGAGGGCCGGGCGCCCTCCATGCGCGCGTGGGCCGCGTCGACGGCCGCGTCCTCCTTGGTCTTGTTGGCGCCGCCCTGGGTCTTCACGATCACCCGGATCACGCCGATGAAGAGAGCGGCCATGACGACCGGGGGCAGAAGCGCGGAGACGTAGTCCATGGATCCAGGGTAGCCAGGGGAAGGCGGACGGGCGGGCGGGGGGCGGGACGGGGCCGGGGCGCCCCGCGTCAGCCCGCGGCCAGCCGCCGGCCGGACGAGGGCGGGGCGGGCTTGCGCCGGGGGAAGACCTCGCCCGGGGTGGGGATGGGGCGGGCGGGCTGCGGCGCGCCGGGGGCGGGCGCGGGGCGGGGCTGGGGCGCGGCCGGCCGCTGCGCGGGCTTCTCCCGGGGGTCCTCGGTGGCGGCCAGGCCTCCGGGGAGGGCGAGGAGGCGGGTGCGGGAGGCGGGGACGGTGGAAAGGGCCGCGGGGGTGGCCACGCGCGCCGTACGGCGGGCGAGGCGGGCGCGTACGTCCTGCTCGGCGAGGAGCCGGCAGCGGTGCAGGAGGGCGGCGGCGGTGGGGTTGCCGCGCAGGGCGCGCAGGGCGGCGAGGTCGTCGGGGTGGGGGCGGTATCCGGCGCCCAGCGCCTCCTCCAGGAGCGTGAGGTAGCCGGCGGCGGTGCCGGGGAGGGCGGCGCGGTAGCGACCGAGGTCGGCCACGAGGAAGGCGCGCAGCCGGGCACTCTCCCGCGCCGTCTCGTCGAGGGACTCGGCGAGGCGGAGGCAGTCCTGGACGTCGTCGGCCGAGGCGGTGGCGGGGTGGAGGGCGAGGGCGAGGGCGCGGCGGAGCACGCGCAGCTCCTCCACGCCGAACGCCATGCCGCCGCGGGATCCGTAGGGCGTGGGCATGCGGCGACGATACGCGCTAATCGGACAAACCGTGCACAGGGAACGGGTGTGGCGCGGGGGCGCCACTCGGGTGGGCGGGGACGGGCCGGGGGCGACCGCACAGCCGCGCCCCCGCCCACACCCACGCCCACGCGGGCGCCCGCTACATCCGCGACACGTTCCGCTCGTACACCAGGCGCAGGCCGATCAGCGTCAGCCAGGGCTCGTGTTCGTCGATGACCGAGGACTCGCCCAGGACCATCGGGGCCAGCCCGCCCGTGGCGATGACCGTCACGTCGTCGGGGTCGGCGGCGAGTTCCCGGGCCATGCGGTTGACGACGCCGTCGACCTGGCCGGCGAAGCCGTAGATGATGCCGGACTGCATCGCCTCGACCGTGTTCTTGCCGATCACGCTGCGGGGGCGCGCCACCTCGATCTTGCGGAGCTGGGCGCCGCGGACGCCGAGCGCCTCGACGGAGATCTCGATGCCGGGGGCGATGACACCGCCGACGTACTCCCCGCGCGCGCTGACCGCGTCGAACGTCGTCGCCGTGCCGAAGTCGACGACGATGGCCGGCCCGCCGTAGAGGTCGACGGCGGCGACCGCGTTGATGATGCGGTCCGCGCCGACCTCCTTGGGGTTGTCGGTGAGGATCGGGACGCCCGTCTTGACGCCCGGTTCGACGAGGACCGCGGGGACGTCGCCGTAGTAGCGGCGGGTGACCTCGCGCAGTTCGTGCAGGACGGACGGCACGGTCGCGCAGATGGCGATGCCGTCGATGCCGTCGCCCAGCTCGTCGCCGAGGAGGGGGTGCATGCCCATCAGGCCCTGGAGGAGGACCGCGAGCTCGTCGGCCGTGCGGCGCGCGTCGGTGGAGATGCGCCAGTGTTCGACGATCTCGTCGCCGTCGAAGAGGCCCAGGACGGTGTGCGTGTTGCCCACGTCGATCGTCAGCAGCATGACCCTACTCCGCGGCTCGCAGGTCGAGGCCGATGTCGAGGATCGGCGAGGAGTGGGTGAGGGCTCCCACGGCGAGGTAGTCGACGCCCGTGTCGGCGTACGCCCTGGCGCTCGCGAGGGTGAGGCGGCCGGAGGCCTCCAGGGCGGCGCGGCCGTTCACGAGGGCCACCGCCTCCTCGCACTCGCCGGGCGTGAAGTTGTCCAGCAGGATCAGGTCGGCGCCGGCGTCCACGACCTCGCGGAGCTGGTGGAGGGTGTCGACCTCGACCTCGATCGGGACGTCGGGGAAGCGTTCGCGGACCGCCCGGAAGGCCTGGGCCACTCCCCCCGCGGCCACCACGTGGTTGTCCTTGACCAGGGCCGCGTCCGAGAGGGACATGCGGTGGTTGACGCCGCCGCCGCAGCGCACGGCGAACTTCTCGAGGCTGCGCAGGCCGGGAGTGGTCTTGCGGGTGTCGCGGACCTTGGCCTTGGTGCCTTCGAGGACGTCCGCCCACGCGCGCGTGGCCGTCGCGATGCCCGACAGGCGGCACAGGAGGTTCAGCGCGCTGCGCTCGGCGGTGAGCAGGTCGCGGGTGCGGGCGGTGACGGAGAGGAGCTTCTGGCCGGCCTCGACGCGGTCGCCGTCCTCCACGTGGCGTTCGACCTCGAACTCCTCCGTGCAGACGACCGACATGACCGCCTCGGCGACCCGCAGGCCCGCCACGGTGCCCGCCTCCCGCGCGGTGAAGTCGGCGGTGGCCACGGCGTCCTCCGGGATGGTCGCGACCGTCGTCACGTCCACGCCGTGGGCCAGGTCCTCCTGGAGGGCCACGTTGGCGATGTCCTCGACCTCGACCGGGTCGAGGCCCGCGTCGGCCAGGAGCTGGGCGAGCGCGGGGTCGAGGCCGCACTCCAGGTACGCCTCGTCGTCCGCACCGCAGGCGCAGCCGTCGCCGCAGCCACCGGACGGGACGAGGGGAAGGTCGGGGGTGGTCACTGCTGTCACTGCTCCTGGGCCTGGGGAGGGAGGGTCGGGGGGAAGTCTGTGGTGTCGGTGGTCCGCACCGCCAGCGTGCGGTCCGGATTCAGTCGTATGACGATGTGGCGGCGCCAGTTCGTGTCGTCGCGCCCGGGGCGGTCCTCGCGCCAGTGGCAGCCACGGGTCTCCTCGCGCTGCCGCGCGGCGGCGACCAGGACGCGGGCCACGCACAGGAGGTTGGTGGCCTCCCAGGTGTCGACGCCGGGCTCGGCGGTCTTGCCGTTCTCGTCGAGGGCGTCGCGCGCGTCGGCGTGCAGCCGGTGGAGCTGGTCGGCGGCCCGGGAGAGGGAGGCGGCGGAGCGCAGGACGCCGGCCCCCTGGGTCATGATCCGCTGGATGGCGAAGCGGGCCTCCGGGGGGAGGAGGGGGTGCGCGGGGAGGCCGGACTGCGGGAGGGGCTGCGGCACGGGGGCGTGGAGGGTGTCCCCGGCACGGCTCTCCGCGATGTCGGCGGCGATGCGCTCGGCGTAGACCAGGCCCTCCAGGAGGGAGTTGGAGGCCAGGCGGTTGGCGCCGTGCACGCCGGTGCAGGCGACCTCGCCGCACGCGTACAGGCCGGGGACGGTGGTGCGGCCGCGGGAGTCGGTGCGGACGCCGCCGGAGGCGTAGTGGGCGGCCGGGGCGACCGGGACGGGCTCGGTGACCGGGTCGATGCCGTGGGCGCGGCAGGCGGCGAGGATCGTGGGGAAGCGGTGCTCCCACATCTCGGCGCCGAAGTGGCGGGCGTCCAGGTACATGTGCTCGGCGTCCTGCTCCTGCATGCGGCGCATGATGCCCTTGGCGACGATGTCCCGGGGCGCGAGTTCGGCCAGCTCGTGCTGTCCGGCCATGAAGCGCACGCCGTCGGCGTCCACCAGGTGGGCGCCCTCGCCGCGGACCGCCTCGGAGACCAGGGGCTGCTGGCCCTCCGCGTCGGGTCCGAGGAAGAGGACCGTGGGGTGGAACTGGACGAATTCGAGGTCGCTCACCTCGGCGCCCGCGCGCAGGGCGAGGGCCACGCCGTCGCCCGTGGAGACGGCGGGGTTCGTGGTCGCGGAGTAGACCTGGCCCATGCCGCCGGTGGCCAGGACCACCGCGGGGGCGTGCACGGCGCCCACGCCGTCGTGCTGGCCCTCGCCCATGACGTGCAGGGTGACGCCGGCGGTGCGGCCGTCGGCGTCCGTCAGGAGGTCCAGGACGAGCGCGTTCTCGATGGTGCGCACTCCGCGTGCGCGGACCGCCTCGACCAGGGCGCGGGAGATCTCGGCGCCGGTGGCGTCGCCGCCCGCGTGGGCGATGCGGCGGCGGTGGTGGCCGCCCTCCCGGGTGAGTTCCAGGCCGCCCTCGGCGGACTCGTCGAACTGCGCACCGGTGGCGATCAGGCGGCGCACGGCGTCGGGGCCCTCGGTGACGAGGATGCGGACCGCCTCCTCGTCGCACAGGCCCGCGCCCGCGACCAGGGTGTCGTCCAGGTGCTGCTCGGGGGTGTCGCCGTCGCCGAGGGCCGCGGCGATGCCGCCCTGGGCCCAGCGGGTGGAGCCGTCGTCGAGCCGGGCCTTGGTGACGACGACGGTGGTCAGGCCGGCGGCCTCGCAGCGCAGGGCCGCGGTGAGGCCGGCGACGCCGGAGCCGACGACCACGACGTCCGCGGCGATGGACCACCCGGGCGCGGGCGCGTGCAGTCGTATGCCTGTGCTGGTCACGAGGCGGCTCCGAACGTTCCGAAGGTCAGGGGGATGTTGTCGATCAGGCGGGTGGTGCCCACGCGGGCGGCCACGGCCAGGACGGCCTCCCCGGTGAAGTCGTCGCCGATCTCGGTGAAGTCGGTCGGGTCGACCAGGGCCAGGTAGTCCAGGGTGAGGGGCGGGTCGAGGCGGGCCGCCTCGTCGAGGACCAGGCGGGCGGCGGCGCGGACGGCCGCCGGGCCGCCGGCGGTCGTGGCGACGGCGTGCGCGTCGGCCGCCGCGCGGGACTCCCCCATGGCGCTGAGCGCCTCGGCACGCGCGCGCGAGGTGGGCACTTCGCGGGCCCGCGCGCGCAGCGCCTCCTGGGCGGCGTGCCGGTCGCGGCCCGCGAACAGCGCCCGGGACAGGGCGAGCGCGGTGCGCCGCTCCTCGGGCGAGAGGTAGCGGTTGCGGCTGGACAGGGCGAGCCCGTCCTCCTCGCGGACGGTGGGCACGCCGACGATCTCGACGCCGAAGTTCAGGTCGCGGACCATCCTGCGGATCAGGGCGAGCTGCTGGGCGTCCTTCTGGCCGTAGAGGGCGACGTCCGGGCGGGTGAGGTGCAGCAGCTTGGCGACGACGGTGAGCATGCCGTCGAAGTGGCCGGGACGGGCGGCCCCCTCGAGGCGTTCGCCCATGGGGCCGGCGCTGATCCGGACCTGGGGTTCGCCGCCCGGGTAGACCTCGTCGACGGCGGGGGCGAAGACGACGTCGGCGCCCGACTGCTCGGCGAGCTTGAGGTCGGCGTCCAGGGTGCGCGGATAGCGGTCGAGGTCCTCGCCCTTGCCGAACTGCAGCGGGTTGACGAAGACGGTGACGATCACGAAGCCCCGGTCGCCGACGTGTTCGCGGGCGGTCCTGATCAGGGTGGCGTGGCCCTCGTGCAGGGCTCCCATGGTCATGACGACGGCGGTGCGTCCCGGGACGGCGAAGTGGTCGTGCACGTACCGCAGGTCCTCCACCGTGGGGACCAGTTCGAAGGGGCGGCGGCTCATCGGTCTTCCCCGTTCTCGGGCAGGTTCGGTCCGTGCGGGCCGGTCGTGCCGTTGGCGAGTACCCCGAGGAGGTCCTCGGCGAGTTCCGGCTTCAGCAGTCCGTGGGCGAGCGCCCGGTCGGCGGTCGCGCGGGCCATCGCCAGATAACCGGCGACGGTCTGCGGGGCGTGCTTGCGCAGTTCGGCGACGTGTGCGGAGACCGTGCCCGCGTCGCCGCGCGCGACCGGGCCGGTGAGGGCCGCGTCGCCGGAGCGCAGGGCGTTGTCCAGGGCGGCGCCGAGCAGCGGGCCGAGCATCCGGTCGGGGGCCCCGACGCCGGCGGTGCGCAGCAGTTCCAGGGACTGGGCGACGAGGGTGACCAGGTGGTTGGCGCCCAGGGCGAGGGCCGCGTGGTACAGCGGGCGGTTCTCCTCGGCGATCCACTCCGGCTCGCCGCCCATCTCGATCACGAGGGCCTCGGCGGCCAGCCGCAGCTCCTCGGGCGCGGTGACGCCGAAGGAGCACCCGGCGAGGCGCTGCACGTCCACGGGGGTGCCGGTGAAGGTCATCGCGGGGTGCAGGGCCAGCGGCAGCGCACCGGCCCGCAGGGCGGGGTCGAGCACCTTGGCGCCGTACCGCCCGGAGGTGTGCACGAGCAGCTGTCCCGGCCGTACCGCGCCGGTGCCGGCGAGTCCGGAGACGAGGTCGGGCAGGGCGTCGTCCGGGACGGTCAGCAGGACCAGCTCGGACCGTTCGAGGACGGCGGCGGGCGGCACCACCGGCACGTCGGGGAGCATCTGCTCCGCGCGTCTGCGGGAGGCGTCGGAGACCGCGGAGACGGCCACCGGGCGGTGCCCGGCGAGCTGGAGGGACGCGGCCAGGACGGGGCCCACGCGTCCGGCGCCGACGACGCCGACGGTGAGCCGCGCGGGGCGGTCCCTGGGATCTGGCTGTGGGGTTGTGTTCACGCGACGGCGGCCTTCCCGTTCCAGTCCGCTCGGGGTACCGGACGATTTCTCGTCATGTTAACGCGATCGGTTCCGGGGGCGGTCGGCTGTCCACAGGCTGTGGGTTTCCGTGCGCCGCCGTGGCACATGCGCGTGCGGAAATGCGGGTGTGCGCGCGAACGGGGGCGGGGGATGATCGCGGCCATGAGTGATACGGCGGAAGGCATGAGCGGCACGACGGTACGGGCCGGGCGGCCGCCCGGCCCGGAGGCCGGCGACGGAACGCCCCCGACGCTGCGCGAGCGGAGGATCGCCGCCTGGCGCGGCGCCCCGCGCGTGCTCGCGCGCCTCGGCTTCCTGGCCCCGCTCGGGGAGCGGCTGGCCCTGCTGGAGGCGGCGGGGAGCGTGTACGACCTCGGCGAGACGTCCGACATCTACGGCAACGGCGTCGTCGAGGCCCTGGAGAGGCGGGTCGCCGGGCTGCTCGGCACCGAGGCCGCCGCGTTCTTCCCGACCGGCACCATGGCCCAGCAGGTGGCCCTGCGCTGCTGGGCGGGCCGCACCGGGAACCCGGCCGTCGCCCTGCACGCGCTGAGCCACCCCGAGGTGTACGAGCGGAACGCGTTCAGCCAGGTCAGCGGACTGCGTCCGGTGCGGGTGACGAGCGAGCCCCGGCCGCCCACGGCCGCGGAGGTGCGCGACGTCGAGGAGCCCTTCGGCGCGCTGATGCTGGAGCTGCCCCTCAGGGACGCCGGTTTCGTGCTGCCCACCTGGGAGGAGCTGACCGAGGTGGTGGAGGCGGCGCGGGAGCGCGAGGCGGTCGTGCACCTCGACGGGGCCCGCCTGTGGGAGTGCACCGAGCACTTCGGCCGGTCCCTGGAGGAGATAGCGGGACTCGCGGACAGCGTCTACGTGTCGTTCTACAAGTCCCTCGACGCCTTCGGCGGCGCGGCCCTCGCCGGCCCGGCGACCCTGGTGGAGGAGGCGAGGGCCTGGCGGCACCGGTACGGCGGCAACGTCTTCCAGCAGTTCCCCACCGTCCTGTCGGCCCTCATCGGCCTGGATCGGGAGCTGCCCCGGCTGCCGGAGTACGTCGCCCACGCGCGCGTGGTGGCCGCCGCGCTGCGCGAGGGCCTCGCGGCGGGCGGACTGCCCTGGTCCCGCGTCCACCCCGAGGTGCCGCACACGCACGACTTCCAGGTGTGGCTTCCGTACGACGCCGAGGTCGTCGCGGAGGCGGCGATCCGGTCGGCAGAGGAGACGGGGACCGTGCTGTTCGCCAACCACTGGGACCCGAAGGGGCCGGGGCTGGCCTTCACGGAGGTGTACGTGCGGGCCGCGGGCCTTCAGTGGACGGCCGACGACGTACGGACGGCGGCGGTGGAGTTCGCGCGGCGGCTGACCGGGGAGGACGCGGCGTAGTCCCGGCCCCGGTGGGGGGCGGCACACCGTCCGCGACCGCCCGCGCAGCCACCGGCCCAGGGCGATCCGTACGCGCCCGTGGGCCGGGCGGCCCGCGAGCACCGCGCCGAAGCGCCGGTGGTCGCGGAGTGCGCGGACGACCTGCCGGTCGTACGCGCCCGGCGCGGGCGGGACCGGTTCGCCGTGCCGGAGTGCCCGGTGGGTGTCGAGGAAGTACTGCTGCGTGACGCTCATGCCGCCCCAGGCTGCGCCGCCTCCGCAGGGAAGTCCCGTCGATTGACGGGGGCCGTCAATCGTGGGCGGCGGCGTCGGTGGCGAGGTGCACCATGTGGGCATGAGCGTGAGCATCGACATCGCGGGGCTGCGGCAGACGGGGGTGCCCTCTGCTCGGGCGGAGTCGAGAGCCTGGGAGAGGGTCGTCGCCGTGCCCTCGCCCCTGGCCGAGCTCGGCATGGCGCTGCACGCGCTGTCCGAGCCGGGGCACCACCCGGGGCTCCAGGGCTGGGTGACCGGCGTGACCGCGCGCCTGGACCCGCATCTGGCGGACCGGATGTGCGAGGCCGACTTCCTGTGGCGGACGACGTTCTCGGACCTGTTCCTGCCGTGCGCGGGGCTGCCGGGCGGCGCGCTCCCGGGAGGGACGCTCGCCGAGGAGCTGGACCTGCTGGACAAGCTGTCGGACGAGCAGTTCGTGGACGCGGCCCTGGAGTTCACCTGCGCGCTCCCCTACGGCACGCCGGTTCCGGGACCGCTCGCCGACGAGGGCCTGCGCCGGCGTTCGCTGGAGCTGGCCGCCGCGCGGGGGCCGCAGCAGGTGCGGTTCACCGAGCGGCTGCTGGCCGACCCGCCGCGGACCCGGGCCTGGCTGCGGCAGTTCCTCCAGGACTGCGACGAGGCGTTCTTCGCCGAGACCTGGGCCCGGCTGCGCCACCAGCTCGCCGCGGACACCCGCCACAAGACCGACCTGCTGCGGCGCAAGGGGCTGGCCGAGGCACTGGCCGCGGTGTCCCCGGCGGTCACGCTCGACGAGACCGCCGCCCGGATCACCGTCGACAAGCTGGGCGACGGCCGGACGGCCACCGGTGACGGCGGACTGCTGCTGGTCCCCACCAGCCTGGGCTGGCCGCACCTGATGGTCCTGCACCGGTACGGCTGGCAGCCGGTGCTGCACTACCCGGTCGGCTCCCCCGAGCTCACCGCCCCGCCGACGGTCGAGCAGCTGGCCCTGCGGATGACGGCGCTGTCCCACCCGGTCCGCATGCGCCTGTGCCGCCATCTGGCCCGCAGCGCGTACACCACCGGCGAACTGGCTCAGGTGCACGGCATGACCGCGCCGGAGATATCCCGGCACCTGAGCGTGCTCAAGAAGGCCGGCCTGATCACCACGCGCCGTCGCGGGCGGTACGTGCTGCACCAGCTGGACGTGACGGTCGTGGCCCGGCTCGGCAGTGACTTCCTGGAGGGGATCCTGCGCTGAGGGGCGCCCGCGCCCGTTTCCCGGCCGGATCCCCGCCGGATCCCCGCTGGATCCCGTCGGCCCCCGTCCGCCCTCGGTGGGACCTCAGTCGAGACGGATGTGGCGGATGCCGACGCCCGCCTGCCGCAGCCGGGTCCGCAGCGGGCCCTCGCGGTGGGGGCGCAGGGTCAGCCCGGCCAGGACGGCGATGCGGTCCGCCGTCTTCGGGACGGTCGTGTGGTCGGTCCACAGGTGCTCGGCGAACTCCGGCTCGCCGAGCCGTTCCAGGCAGTGGTCGAGCTGCCGCACGGCCCAGCTCTCCCGGCGCGGGCCCGCGTTCCTCCCCGCCACGCGGCGCAGGAGGTGGCCGAGGCCGCGTTCGCGCAGCCGCCGCAGCACCGTCTCGCGTTCGGCGAGGAGCGTGAAGTGGCGCACGTCGTGACCGAGTTCGCGCAGGCGGCCGACGGTCTGCGCGAAGTGGCCGGAGTCGGTGACGGTCATGGGGGCGATCACCACGCCGTCGTGCTTGGTCAGGGCGAGGTCGAGGACCTCGACGACACCCTGCCGCCAGGCGGACAGGTCCTGGAAGTCTCCCCGGAGTCCGGGCGGGAGCATGCGGTGCAGGCCGAATCCGACGTGCTCGGGGTCGCAGACGACGCTGCCGGGCAGCCGGCGCCGTATCTCGTGTGCGGTCTGTGTCTTGCCGCCCCCGAAGGGGCCGTTGATCCACAGGAGCATGCGCAGACCCTACCGGCGCGGGGACGGGCGGTCAGCCGTTCAGCCGTGTCCGCCCGCCCGCACCAGTCCCGTCTCGTAGGCGAGGACCACCACCTGCACCCGGTCCCGCAGGCCCAGCTTGGTCAGGATGCGGCCCACGTGCGTCTTCACCGTCGCCTCGGACAGCACCAGCCGGGCCGCGATCTCGCCGTTGGACAGGCCCTGCGCGACCAGCACCATGACCTCCCGCTCGCGCTCGGTGAGCCGTTCCAGCTCCTTGTGCGCGGGCTGCTTGCCCGCGCTCGGCAGCATCGGCGCGAAGCGGTCCAGGAGCCGGCGGGTGGTGGACGGGGCGACCACGGCGTCGCCGCTGTGCACCGCGCGGATCGCGGCGAGCAGCTCGCCCGGCGGCACGTCCTTGAGCATGAAGCCGGAGGCGCCCGCCTTCAGCCCGGAGAAGGCGTACTCGTCGAGGTCGAAGGTGGTCAGGATCAGCACCTTCGGCGGGTCGGTGTCCGCGCAGATCCGGCGGGTCGTCTCCACTCCGTCGAGCTTGGGCATGCGGACGTCCATCAGCACCACGTCGACGGCGGTGGACCGCAGCACCTCCAGGGCCTCGACGCCGTCGCCCGCCTCCGCCACGACCTCCATGTCCGGCTGGGCGGCGAGCACCATCCGGAACCCGGTGCGCAGCAGCACCTGGTCGTCGACGAGCATCACGCGGATCGTCATCGGGTCCTCTTCCGTCGTTACAGGTGCTACAGCTGTTACAGGTGTCAACTCGGGACGTGCGTGGGCGTCAATGCGCGGGTTTGAGCGGCAGCAGGGCGCTGATGCGGAATCCTCCGCCGGGGCGCGGGCCCGCGTCCAGGGTGCCGCCGACCATACCGACCCGCTCGCGCATGCCGATCAGGCCGTGGCCCTGGCCGTCGAAGCCGCCCTCCTCGTACAGCTCGTGCGGGGCGCCCTTGCCGTCGTCCTCGACGAGCAGGCCCAGCCCGTCGTCGAAGTACACCAGGCGCACGCTGGCGCCCGCGTTGGGCCCGCCGTGCTTGCGGGTGTTGGTGAGCGCCTCCTGCACGATGCGGTACGCGGTGAGCTCGACGCCGCTGGGCAGCGGGCGCGGGGTGCCCTCGATCTTGAAGTCCACGGGCAGCCCGGAGTCCCGGCACTGCTCGACGAGGTCCTCGATCTGCTGCACGTCGGGCTGCGGCACGTACTCCCCGGCCTCCTGGTGCTCGCCGGTGCGCAGCACGCCGAGCAGGCGGCGCATCTCGGCGAGGGCCTGCCGGCCGGTGGAGGAGATGGTCTCCAGGGCCTTCTTCGCCTGGTCGGGCGCGGCGTCGAGGACGTAGGCGGCGCCGTCGGCCTGCACCACCATCACCGACACGTTGTGCGCGACGACGTCGTGCAGCTCGCGCGCTATCCGGGCGCGTTCGGCGGCGACCGCCACCTTGGCCTGTGCCTCGCGCTCCTTCTCCAGCCGGGCGGCGCGCTCCTCCAGTTGCGCGAAGTAGGCGCGGCGGGTGCGGATGGAGTCACCGAGCACCCAGGCGAGGGCGAAGGGCACGGTCTGGAATATCACTATGGCGAGGTTGCCCGCCGTGCCCACCTCCTCGTTGGGCCAGCGCACCTGCGCCAGCGGGGCGGCGCACAGGCCGGCGGTCAGCGCGAGGCGGGAGGCCCAGCGGGCGCCGATCGCCGCGACCGTGTAGACGATCACCAGCAGGGCGAAGTCGGCGGGCACCGTCGACACGTCCGTGATCAGCTGTGCCACGCCCACGGCGAGGGCGAGGACCAGCATGCGTTCCGGCATCCGGCGGCGCAGCGCGACGACCAGGCAGAGCAGCAGGGTGACCGGCACGGTCAGGGCCGGCAGCTCGGTTCCCCGGGCCGCCTCCGCGGGCGCCGCGCTCAGCACCGAGATCCCGAACAGGACCACGGCCCAGAAGCCGTCGACCCATGCCGGGTGCCTGCGGAGGAAGTCATAGAGGCGCTGCACGTAACCCAGCGTAGGGAAGCGAAATGCGTGCAGGGGTCAACCGAAGGGCCGATCCCCGGTCGGTACGTGTACTCCGCAAGGTGGAGGCCCGGCCCGTCCGTGCCCCTAATCTGGGCCGGTGACGACGGCACGGCAGGTGAGTGACACCGGTGAAGGCGGCGACGGAAGGCGGGTGGCACCGGTGACGGCAGGGGCCGCGGACGGCGGCGACCGGGACGAGGGGCGCGACCGGGACGAGGGGCGCGACCGGGACGAGTGGCGCGGCTGGCGCGCGGCGGCCCGGGCCGCGCTGTACGGGCCGGGCGGCTTCTACCGCAGGCCCGAGGGCCCGGCCGGGCACTTCCGCACGTCCGTGCACGCCTCGCCGCTGTTCGCCGGGGCCGTGGCGCGTCTGCTGTGCCGGGTCGACGAGGCGCTGGGGCGGCCGGCGGTGCTCGACTTCGTGGACATGGCCGCCGGACGGGGGGAACTGGTCACCGGTGTGCTCGCCGCGCTGCCCGCCGACGTGGCGGCACGCGTGCGTGCCCGCGCCGTCGAGCTGGCCGACCGCCCCGCCGGGCTCGATCACCGGATCGAGTGGCGGACCGAGCCCCCGGAGCGCGTCGCGGGGCTGCTCTTCGCCAACGAGTGGCTGGACAACGTGCCCGTGGACGTCGCGGAGGTGGACGCGGCGGGCGTGCCCCGGCTGGTCCTGGTGCGGGAGGACGGGACGGAACGGCTCGGGGACCCGGTCGCGGGCGACGGGGCGCGGTGGCTGGCGCGGTGGTGGCCGCTGGGGGCCGAGGAAGGGCTGCGGGCGGAGATCGGGCTGCCCCGCGACCGGGCCTGGGCCGCGGCGGCCGGGACGCTCGCGCGGGGGCTCGCCGTCGCCGTCGACTACGCGCACACGGCCGGCGCGCGTCCGCCGTTCGGGACGCTCACCGGCTTCCGGGAGGGGCGGGAGACGACGCCCGTGCCGGACGGGTCGTGCGACATCACCGCGCACGTCGCCCTGGACGCCTGTGCCGCGGCCCGCCCGCTCCCCGGCACCCTCCTGCTGTCCCAGCGGGACGCCCTGCGCTCCCTCGGCCTCACGGGCGGCCGCCCGCCGCTCGCGCTGGCGTCCGCCGACCCCGCCGGGTACGTGCGCGCCCTCGCGGACGCCTCCCAGGCCGCCGAACTCACCGCGCCGGGCGGGCTCGGCGGCTTCGGGTGGCTGGTGCAGCCGGTGGGGATCCCGGACGTGCTCACCGGCTGACGCCCCAAACGCCCCGCCGGCCCCGCGGACCTACTTGTCGATGTCGCCCACCACGAAGAACATCGATCCCAGGATCGCCACCATGTCGGCGACCAGCGTCCCCGGCAGCAGCTCGGTGAGCGCCTGGATGTTGTTGTAGGACGCCGAGCGCAGCTTCAGCCGGTACGGGGTCTTCTCGCCCTTGCTGACCAGGTAGTAGCCGTTGATGCCGAGCGGGTTCTCGGTCCACGCGTACGTGTGCCCCTCGGGCGCCTTGAGGACCTTCGGGAGCCGCTGGTTGACCGGACCCGGGGGCAGCTCGGCGAGCCGGTCGAGGCAGGCGTCGGCGAGGTCGAGGGCGTTGTGGGTCTGCTCGAGGAGGCACTCGAAGCGGGCGAGGCAGTCGCCCTCCTCGCGGGTCACCACCTTCAGGACGTCCGCCAGCTCGCCGTAGGCGAGGTACGGCTCGTCGCGGCGCAGGTCGAAGTCGACGCCCGAGGCGCGCCCGATCGGCCCGCTCACCCCGTACGCGTGCACGGCCTGCGGGGACAGGACGCCGACGCCGCGCGTGCGGCCCCGGAAGATCTCGTTGCCGAGCACCAGGTCGTCGAAGCGGTCCATGCGGGAGCGGATGTCGGCGACGACGGCACGCGCGCGCGTGGTCCATCCGGCGGGGAGGTCCTCCTTGAGGCCGCCCACGCGGTTGAACATGTAGTGGATCCGCCCGCCGGAGACCTCCTCCATGACGTGCTGGAGCTCCTCGCGCTCCCGGAAGGCGTAGAAGATCGGGGTGATGCCGCCGAGCTCCAGCGGATAGGAGCCGAGGAACATCAGGTGGTTGAGCACCCGGTTCAGTTCCGCGAGCAGGGTGCGCAGCCACACCGCGCGCTCGGGGACCTCCATGCCGAGCATCCGCTCCACGGCGAGGACCACGCCCAGCTCGTTGGAGAAGGCCGACAGCCAGTCGTGGCGGTTGGCCAGCATGATGATCTGGCGGTAGTCGCGGGCCTCGAACAGCTTCTCCGCACCCCGGTGCATGTAGCCGATCACCGGCTCCGCGCGGACGATGCGTTCGCCGTCCAGGACGAGCTTCAGCCGCAGCACCCCGTGCGTGGACGGGTGCTGGGGCCCGATGTTGAGCACCATGTCGGTGCTCTCCGCGGCGCCGCCGATACCGACCATGGTCTCCGTCGTAGGAGTCATGAACACAGTCTCCCCTACGTACGCTGGCCCCATGGAGACGGGGAGCGGGCAGGACACGGGAACCGCGGGAACGGGCGGGCCGGCGGCAGCGGGTCCGGCGGGGGGACTCGCGGATCCCGCGCGTCCGGCGCAGGCGGAGGGGCCGGTGGCCGCGGGCGGCGAACCGGTGTGGATCGCGCTGCCCCCGGGGCTGCTGCGGATGCGGCGGCTGATGCTGGTGGTGTGGCTGGGGCTGCTGACCCTGGCCACCGCCCTGGTCCCGGGACTGCTGGCCGGGCCCGGCTGGGCCGCCTTCGCGGTGCTGCCGTCGGCCCTGACGATCTGGGGCTGGGTGCTGCTGGAGCGCAACTGGCGCTCTTGGCGGTACGCCGAGCGCGCCGACGACCTGCTGATCAGCCGGGGCGTCCTGTGGCGCCAGGAGACGGTCGTGCCGTACGGGCGGATGCAGCTGGTCGAGGTCACCTCCGGGCCCGTCGAACGGTACTTCGGTCTGGCCAGCGTGCAGCTGCACACGGCGGCCGCGGCGACCGACGCGACCATCCCCGGCCTCGACCCGGCCGAGGCGGAACGGCTGCGCGACCGGCTCACCGAGCTGGGCGAGGCCCGATCGGCGGGGCTGTGACGGCCCCCGGCGTCCACGAGGACGTGCGTGAGCGGCGCCCCGTGAGCGAGCGGCGGCTGCACCCCGTCACGCCGTTCAGGCGGGCGTGGGCGCCCGTCGCGGTGATGATCGGGTGGGCGCTGCACGACCCCGACCAGGCGCAGCGCCAGCTGACCCGGCTGACGCCCACCGCCCTGCTGATCGGCCTCGCCGTACTCCTCCCGGCCGCCGCCCTCTACGGCTTCCTGACGTGGTGGTTCACCCGCTTCGCGGTGACCGACAGCGAACTGCGCATCCGCACCGGGCTGCTGTTCCGGCGTACCGCGCACATCCGGCTGGAGCGGATCCAGGCCATCGACGTCACCCAGCCGCTGCTCGCCCGGGTCGCGGGCGTGGCGAAACTCAAGCTCGACGTCATAGGCACCGACAAGAAGGACGAACTCGCCTTCCTGGGCGCCGGCGAGGCGCGTGCGCTGCGCGCCGAACTGCTCGCGCGGGCGGCCGGTTTCGCGCCCGAGACCGCGCACGAGGTCGGCGAGGCACCGTCCCGGCAGATGCTGCGGGTACCGCCGGGCGTCCTCGCCGTCGCCCTGGTGCTGACCGGCGCGACCTGGGGGTGGCTCGTCGTCGCCGCCGTCGTGCTGCCGCTGCTGTGGACGGCCACCCACAGCCTGTGGACGGTGCTCGCCGTCGCCGTGCCGCTGCTCGGCGCGGCGGGCGCGAGCAGTGTGGGCCGGTTCGTCGCCGAGTACGACTGGACCGTGGGCGAGTCGCCCGACGGGCTGCGCATCGACCACGGGCTGCTGGACCGGGCGCACGAGACGGTTCCGCCGGGGCGCGTGCAGACCGTGCGCATCGTCGAGCCGCTGCTGTGGCGGCGGCGGGGGTGGGTGCGCGTGGAGCTGGACGTGGCGGGGTCGTCCAACTCCCTGTTGCTGCCGGTCGCTCCGCGCGAGATCGCCGAGGCGGTCGTCGCGCGGGTGCTGCCCGGGGTGAGCGTGCCGCCGCGCGAGGCGCTCACCCGGCCGCCGCGGCGCGCGCGGTGGTGCGTGCCGGTCTGGTGGCGCGGCTACGGACTCGCCGTCACCGACGCGGTGTTCGCCGCCCGCCACGGACTGCTGCGGCGGAGCCTGGCCCTGGTGCCGCACGCCAAGGTGCAGAGCGTACGGCTGGTCCAGGGGCCCTGGCAGCGGGCCCGGGGCGTCGCCGACGTCCACGTGGACACCGGGGCGAACAAGTCGGTGACGGCCCGCCTCCGGGACGCCGACGAGGCGGCGGAGCTGCTGCGGGCCCAGGCGGAGAGGTCCCGCACGGGCCGCAGGGACGCCCGCCCCGACCGCTGGATGGCATGACGGCACAGGGCCCCGCCGTCGCCCGTCCCGGTCGGCACACGCGCGTGCGTGCGCGTCGGGAGGGGTGCGGGACGGCGCCGTACGCCGACGGGGTCCCGCACGCCGTCCGTGCGGGACCCCGTCCGGGTGACCGGTGGTTCAGGAGGCCGCGCTGCGCAGTCCCTGGACGTCGATCTGCTCCGTCTCGTCGTGCGCCGTCAGGTCGATGACCTGCCCGACGCCGCGCGCGTCCTCGTCGGCGGGCTTGAACCGCGCCTCGGTCTCGGCCTTGTGCAGCGCGAGCGCCTCCTGGCCGACGACGTCGGCCAGGTCCTCGTTCTGCACGGCCTCCACGGCGGACCGTCCGGTGTCCTTCTTCGTGCCGAAGAAGTCGAACCCGTCCTCGGACACGGGGCGCCGTACGGGCGCCGTCGGCGGTACGACCGCCACCGCGGTCGGCACGGTGAAGTGCCCGGAGGGCTGCCGCACGGGCCGGTCCGCAGCGGCGGCCGGGGCGGGGGAGGCGGTCGCGTGCCCGTGCCCGTCGACCGCCCCGGGCTGCCCCTCGGCCTCGTCCTCCTGCGCCTGCTCCGGCTTCCGCTCCCGCGGGGGCTCGGGACCGTCGCCCCCGGGGGTCCGGGCCCCCTCCGGGGAGCCGTCCCGCTGCGGGACGACGCCCCTCGGCGTACCGGCGCCCCGGGGAGCGCCGTCGGCCTTCGCGGCCACGGGGGCATCGGCCTCCGCCGCTATGGCGGGGTCGGCACCGTCGTCGGCGGACCCGGTGTCCTCGGAGGGCTCCGGGGATCCGGCGGTCCCCGCGGATGCGGCGGACCCGGTGTCCTCGGAGGCTTCGGCACTGCCGGCCGTCCGGGCGGCGTCGGCGGTCGCGGCGGTCGCGGCGGCCTTGTCAGCGGCTCCGCCGCCGTCCGCGCCGAACCGTGCCAGCGCCGCGCCGGCCCGCAGGAACAGCGCGGATCCCTCGGGCGAGAAGACCGCCGGAGCCGCCGGAGCCGCGCCGGCGTCCTCGCTCGCGGCCGTCTCCCCGGTGGCGGTCCCGCCCTCGGCCGCCGTCCCGCTCCCGCTCCTGGCCGCCGGCACGGACGCCGCCTCCGCGGCCCCCTCCGCCGGCCGCTCCTGCGCAGCCGGTGCCACGGGCCGCCCCTGAGCGGTCCCCGCGGCGGACGCGGCCTCCGGCGCCCCCGCCGGCAGCGCACGGGCCGGAACCGCGGCCTCTATCTCGAGCATCCGGCGGTCCTCCAGGACGTTCGCCCGGTCGGCCTCCGCCGCGGCGTACCGCCGCAGCAGTGCCGCGTGCTCGTTGCGCAGCGCGGCGAGCTCCGAGCGCTTGGCGCGCAGCCGCTGCTCCAGCTTCATGCGCAGCTCGCGCGACTCCTCGAGGTCGGACTCCAGTTCGGCGACCCGCTCCTCGAAACGCCACTCGTCGCTCGCACGCGCGCGTGTGAGGTCGGCGACGCGTTTGCCCGCCTGGGTGTCCCAGTGCCGCATGACGACCGCACCGACGATCGCCGTGACCGCGGCGGACGCGGCCAGGACACGCAGCACCATCGGTTGTGTGAACACCCAGGGTCCCAGGGCGCAGACGACGGAAACGCCTGCGATCGCCGACGGGGGCAGCATCCTGTGCAGGGGCGGGGAATGACGGTGACGTCCACGTGGCATGGCCAGAAACTTACCGCGCGTAGGCGAATGATGGTGCCCCGCCCCGTAAAAACAAAGCCACGCCGAGGGTTTCACAGGGCATCAGCGAACTCGCGCCGAACGTGAATAGACACACCGTCGGAATTGCCAAGATCATTTTCTTCGCCGGCGGATCCCCGCACCGCCTCCGGGCGGTCCCGCCCCGCCTCCGGGCGCCCGCCGACCGCTCCGGCGGTGCCGGAATCCCCGGCGCCCGGTGGTGAAGTCGTGCCCGCCGCTTTCCGGGAGGAGGGAAGTGTCCGGCGCGGTCCGGTGCTTGAGGCACCGCCACGGGCTTTACCCGGCCCGGAAAGGGCCTTTGCCCGGCGGAGTGAACCTCTCCCCCGGAGTCACCGTCCTAGAGGGCGCCATGTCGCCGGATGCCCGAATCGGCACCGGATCCGAGGTCTCTCGCAGAACTACGGGATGCGATGTCTGTCAGGACGGACGAGGAAATGACGGGCCGGGTTCCGCGGCCCCCGGACCGGCCGCGGGGCGACGCCGCCGTGCGCGGCGTGCGTCGGGTGCTGCGCGGTCCGCGTCCCGAGGCGGTCCCCGTCCTCGCCGGCCGGGCCTGTTCCCTGGTGGGCCTCCTGGACATCGCCGCGGGTGTCTTCCCCCGCTTCCGGCACAGCCGTACGCACGCCGCCGAGGTGCTGCCCGGCGCGCTCGGCCCGTTCGCGGCCGCCCTCTCGCTCGGCGCCGGGGTGCTGTTGCTGCTGCTCGCGCACGGGCTCAGACGGGGCGGGCGCCGGGCCTGGCGGGCCGCCGTCGTCCTGCTGCCGGCCGGCGCGGTCGCCCAGTTCGCCTGCCGCCACTCCCTCCTGGGCGTCCTGGTCCCGCTCGCGCTGCTCGCTCTCCTGCTGCTCCACCGGGACCGGTTCGCGGCCCTGCCCGGCCCGCGCAGCAGATGGCGGGCGCTCGCCCACTTCGTCCTCATGGGCGCCGGTTCGGTGCTGCTGGGACTGGTCGTCGTCAGTGCCCACCCCGGCCGTCTGATCGGCGATCCGAGCCTGGCCGACCGCCTCACCCACGTGCTGTACGGCCTGTTCGGCTTCGAGGGGCCGGTCGACTACCGGGGCGACACCTCCCGGACGGTCGCCTTCTGCCTCGGCGCGCTCGGTCTGCTCACCGCCGTCACCACCGTCTGCCTGGCCTTCCGGCCCGAGCACCCGGCCGCCCGGCTCACCGAGGACGACGAGACGCGGCTGCGCGCCCTGCTCGCCCGGCACGGCGGACGGGACTCCCCGGGCCACTTCGCGCTGCGCCGCGACGAGGCCGTCGTCTTCTCCCCCAGCGGCAAGGCGGCGGTCACCTACCGCGTGGTCAGCGGGGTGATGCTCGCCGGCGGCGACCCGATCGGCGACGTCGATGCCTGGCCCGGCGCCATCGAGCGCTTCATGGACGAGGCCAGGGCCCACTCCTGGGTCCCCGCGGTCATGGGCTGCTCCGAGACCGGCGGCGAGGTGTGGACCCGGGAGACCGGACTCGACGCCCTGGAACCCGGCGGCGATCCGAAGGCGGTCCCGCACTTCGTCCCGTGGGGCGCCGACGGCGTCTCGCGGGACCTGGTGCGCCGGGACCGCTCGGCCGACCCGGGGATGAACGAGCTGCTGATCGTGGCCGCGCCCCTGCGCCCACCGGACGACGGCGGAACGCTCCCACGGCACGGCGGAGGGCACCGTCCGCGCGGCCTGGGGGAACCCGCGCACCCCCCTGGGC
Source organism: Streptomyces sp. (assembly GCF_031181555.1). Classification (GTDB taxonomy): domain Bacteria; phylum Actinomycetota; class Actinomycetes; order Streptomycetales; family Streptomycetaceae; genus Streptomyces; species Streptomyces fimbriatus. The sequence continues at coordinate 20,159 of NZ_JAPSKQ010000099.1, forward strand.
CTACGCTGAACATATGAGCAACCACAGCGGACGCCCCCGGGTCGCGGGCCTCCCTCACTGGGACCGCTGCGCGGTCATGGGGGTCGTGAACGTGACCCCCGACTCCTTCTCCGACGGCGGCCGCTGGTTCGACACGACGACCGCCGTCAAGCACGGCCTCGACCTGGTCGCCCAGGGCGCCGACCTGGTCGACGTCGGCGGCGAGTCCACCCGCCCCGGCGCCACCCGCGTCGACGAGGCCGAGGAGCTCAAGCGCGTCATCCCCGTGGTCCGCGGCCTCGCCGCCGAGGGCGTCCCCGTCTCCGTCGACACCATGCGCGCGTCCGTCGCCGAGCAGTCCCTCGCGGCCGGCGCCGCCCTCGTCAACGACGTCAGCGGCGGCCTCGCCGACCCCGCCATGATCGGGGTCGTCGCCGCCGCCGGCGCCCCCTTCGTCGTCATGCACTGGCGCGGCTTCCTGGAGGGCGGCAACGTCCGGGGCGTCTACGAGGACGTCGTCACCGAGGTCGTCGACGAGCTGCGCGCGCGCGTGCAGGCCGTGCTGGAGGGCGGCGTCGCCGCCGACCGCGTGATCGTCGACCCCGGTCTCGGGTTCTCCAAGGACGCCGACCACGACCTGGCCCTCCTGGCCCGCCTCGACCGGCTCCTGGACCTCGGCCACCCGCTGCTCGTCGCCGCCTCCCGCAAACGGTTCCTCGGCCGCGTCCTGGCCGACCCGGACAGCACGCCCCCGCCCGCCCGCGAGCGCGACGCCGCCACCGCCGCCGTCTCCGCCCTCTCCGCGCAGGCCGGCGCGTGGGCGGTCCGCGTGCACGAGGTCCGCGCGACCGCCGACGCCGTACGCGTCGTGCGCGCCATCGAACAGGCGCGCACACCGAACGGCACTCCCCCCGAAACCGGCGCGCACGGCGCAGAAGGAGCCCGGTGAGCGCCCCCCACACCGACGTCGAGCAGGTCGAAGCCGCCAACACCGCCTTCTACGAGGCACTCGAACGGGGCGACTTCGAGGAGGTGGCCTCGCTCTGGCTCACCCCGGCCGACCTCGGCGTCGACGAGACGTACCACGACCCGGCGGACACCGGTGTGGTCTCCTGCGTGCACCCCGGCTGGCCCGTGCTCACCGGACGCGGCGAGGTCCTGCGGTCGTACGCCCTGATCATGGCGAACACCGACTACATCCAGTTCTTCCTCACCGACGTGCACGTCTCGGTCACCGGCGACACCGCCCTGGTGACCTGCACCGAGAACATCCTCAGCGGCGGCCCCGCCCCCGAGGCCGGCGAGGAGCTCGGCCCCCTGGTCGGCCAGCTCGTCGTCGCCACCAACGTCTTCCGGCGCACCCCCGGCGGCTGGAAGCTCTGGTCCCACCACGCCTCCCCGGTCCTCGCCGAGAACGACGAGGCGGAGGAGGACGACACCCCCGCCTGAACGGGTAGGCGGACCACAGGGCGCCCCGGCGATCCGGCCCTGTCGGTGCCCGCGGGTAGATTCGACCCCGGCCCGGTGTGCCGCCCGCACGCGGCACCGACCGGCCGGACCGACGACTGCAGGAGTGATTCGTGTGGATCGTGTCGCGCTGCGCGGCCTGAAGGCCCGCGGGCACCACGGTGTGTTCCCCAAGGAGCGCGAGGAGGGCCAGACCTTCATCGTGGACCTCGTCCTCGGCCTGGACACCCGGCCGGCCGCGGCCGAGGACGACCTGACCAGGACCGTGCACTACGGCATCGTGGCGGAGGAGGTCGTGGCGGTCGTCGAGGGCGAGCCCGTCAACCTCATCGAGACCCTCGCCGAGCGCATCGCCCAGGTCTGCCTGAAGCACGAGGGGGTCCAGGAGGTCGAGGTCTGCGTCCACAAACCGGACGCACCGATCACCGTGCCCTTCGACGACGTGACCGTCACCATCACCCGGAGCCGCGTATGACCAGGCCGTTCACCCAGGGCCACACCGACCCGACCGTTCAGCCCGTCCCCGCCTCCGTGGTCGAGCAGGTCGACGCCGCCGACACCACCCTGCACAACCCGAAACGGGCCGTGGTGTCCCTCGGCGCCAACCTAGGCAACCGGCTGGAGACCCTCCAGGGGGCCGTCGACGCCTTGGCGGACACCCCGGGCGTCCGGGTCAAGGCCGTCTCGCCCGTGTACGAGACGGAGCCGTGGGGCGTCGAGCCCGGCAGCCAGCCCGCGTACTTCAACGCGGTCGTGATCCTCAGGACCACCCTGCCCCCGTCCTCCCTGCTGGAGCGGGCGCACGCCGTCGAGGAGGCCTTCCACCGGGTCCGGGACGAGCGCTGGGGCCCCCGCACCCTCGACGTGGACATCGTCTCCTACGCGGACGTCGTCTCCGACGACCCGCACCTCACGCTCCCCCACCCCCGCGCCCACGAACGCGCCTTCGTGCTCGCGCCCTGGCACGACATCGATCCCGGGGCGGAGCTCCCCGGCCGCGGGCGGGTCGGCGATCTCCTCGGCGCGGTCACCCGCGAGGGCGTCACCCTCCGCAAGGACCTGGAACTCCGGCTGCCCGAATAGCCGTTAAGGTCGACACGACCACCTTCCGGGGCACCGGGGAATCCGAAGGGACACCGTGAAAGAGCTGCGCATCAGGGTGCTGGCGGGCGTCTTCGTCGTCGCCGGGATCCTGTCCTGGGCCGGCGCCCGTCTCTGGAACTCCTTCGGGACCCTGCCGAGCGTGCCCGTGGCCGCGCCCATCGTCCTCGCCCTGATCGCCGCGGTCCTCGCGGCCACGGCGCTCTCGCTGCGCGCCCGCCTCAAGGACCAGCGCGAGCGCCGCCCCGAGGCCAAGGGCGTCGACCCCCTGATGGCGGCCCGCGCGGTCGTCTTCGGTCACGCCAGCGCCCTGGTCGCCGCCCTCGTCGCCGGTATGTACGGCGGCACCGGCGTCTTCCTCCTGGAGTCCCTGGACGTCCCCGCCCGCCGCGACCAGGCCGTCTACGCCGGCTTCTCGGTCCTGGCGGGCATCGCCGTCATAGCGGCGGCCATCTTCCTGGAGCGCGTCTGCAAGCTCCCGGAGGACGACGAGAACAACGGCGCGGGGGCCGCCCCGGCCGGCTGAGACGACCGGGGCGAGCCCGTCAGCGCGCCATGATCAGGCTCATCGCCTCGTTGCGCGTCGCCGCGTCCCGCAGCTGGCCGCGCACCGCCGAGGTGATGGTCTTCGCGCCGGGCTTGCGGATACCGCGCATCGACATGCACATGTGCTCGCACTCCACGACCACGATCACTCCGCGCGGCTCCAGGATCTCCATCAGGGAGTCCGCGATCTGCGTGGTGAGTCGTTCCTGCACCTGCGGACGGCGGGCGTAGACGTCCACGAGCCGGGCCAGCTTGGACAGGCCCGTGATCTTCCCGCTGGTGGCCGGGATGTACCCGACGTGAGCCACGCCCCGGAACGGCACCAGATGGTGTTCGCAGGTCGAGTACACCTCGATGTCCTTCACGAGCACCATCTCGTCGTGACCGATGTCGAACGTCGTCGTCAGCACGTCCTCGGGCTTCTGCCACAGGCCGGCGAATATCTCCCGGTACGCCCGCGCCACCCGCGCCGGAGTCTCCAGAAGGCCCTCGCGGTCCGGGTCCTCGCCGACCGCGATCAGGAGTTCGCGTACGGCGTTCTCGGCCCGCTTCTCGTCGAACTCGCCGATGGGGGCTGCGCCGTCCAGCGTCACGGGGTCGGTCATGGGATGCCTCGTTCCTGTGCCTTCACGCGTGAGGGGCACGCGTCTCAACTGCGGGTACGCACATGCCGCGCCCCCCAGGCTAGAACCAGGGGGGCGCGGCAGTCATTCCGGGCCCGGTGGGGCCCACGGGAGCTCCGAATCAGCTCTCGGGGCGGTCCTCCGGGGTCCGCTCGGGCGCCGGGGCGGGCTCCACCGTGGTGCTCTTGGCGGTGGTGATCGCCGGCGTCGCGCCGTTCGCCCCGTTCGTCAGGGCCAGCTCCTTGGGGGAGAGGACCGGCGGTCGGGTGGACGGCGTACGGCGGGAGGAGCCGGTCCAGGCGGGCCTGGGCGGGCGCTTGACGATCGGCGCGAAGATCTCGGCGATCTCCTCCTTGCCCAGCGTCTCCTTCTCCAGGAGGGCGAGGACCAGGTTGTCGAGGACGTCGCGGTTCTCGACCAGGATCTCCCACGCCTCGTTGTGCGCGGTCTCGATGAGCTTCTTGACCTCTTCGTCGACCAGCGCGGCGACCTCTTCCGAGTAGTCGCGCTGGTGAGCCATCTCACGGCCGAGGAACGGCTCGGTGTTGTCGCCGCCGAACTTGATCGCGCCGAGACGCTCGGTCATGCCGTACTGCGTGACCATCGCGCGGGCCAGGTTGGTGGCCTTCTCGATGTCATTGGCGGCACCCGTCGTCGGGTCGTGGAAGACGAGCTCCTCGGCCGCGCGGCCGCCCAGCATGTAGGCCAGCTGGTCCAGCATCTCGTTGCGGGTCGTGGAGTACTTGTCCTCGTCCGGCAGCACCATGGTGTAGCCGAGGGCACGGCCCCGGGACAGGATGGTGATCTTGTGGACGGGGTCGGAGTTCGGGGAGGCCGCCGCGACCAGGGCGTGTCCGCCCTCGTGGTACGCGGTGATCTTCTTCTCCTTGTCCGACATGATCCGGGTCCGCTTCTGCGGGCCCGCGACCACGCGGTCGATCGCCTCGTCCAGCATCTTGTTGTCGATCAGCTTCTGGTCGC
>NZ_JAPSKQ010000269.1 GCF_031181555.1 Streptomyces sp.
TCGCCGTAGCCGTTGGCCGTGCACTGGACGTGGGTGGCGCCCGCGTCGACGGCGGCGAGGGTGTTGGCGACCGCGCAGCCGGTGTCGTCCTGGGCGTGGATGCCGAGCCGGGCGCCGGTGTCGGCGAGCACGGTGGAGACCACGGCCTGGATCTGCGCCGGGAGCATGCCGCCGTTGGTGTCGCACAGGACGACGACGTCGGCGCCGGACTCGGAGGCGGCGCGGACGACCGCCTTCGCGTACTCGGGGTTGGCGCGGTAGCCGTCGAAGAAGTGCTCGCAGTCGACGAAGACCCGGCGGCCCTGCCCCTTGAGGAAGGACACGGTGTCGCGGACCATCTCCAGGTTCTCGTCCAGGGTGGTGCGCAGGGCGAGCTCGACATGGCGGTCGTGGGACTTCGCGACCAGCGTGATCACCTGCGCGCCGGAGTCGAGGAGCGCCCTGACCTGCGGGTCCTTCTCGGCGGTGGTGCCGGCGCGACGGGTGGAACCGAACGCGACCAGCTGGGCGTGCCGGAACTCGATCTCCTGCTGGGCGCGGGCGAAGAACTCGGTGTCCCGCGGGTTGGCACCGGGCCAGCCGCCCTCGATGAAGCCCACGCCGAACTCGTCCAGGTGCCGTGCGATGGCCAGCTTGTCGGCCACCGTGAGGTTGATGCCCTCACGCTGGGCGCCGTCGCGCAGGGTGGTGTCGAAGACGTGGAACGAGTCGTCGAGCTCGCTGGTTGCGGTCATGGTCTGAAGGCTCCTGTGTTGGATCTCGGTCTACCGGAATGACCGGCTCCACCGTCCCCCCATGGTCCCTCGCGCCCGGTTCCCGGCTGCGGGTGGGCCGGGAAACAGAAAAACCCCTCGCGGGTGCGAGAGGTCTGCGCGCGGGTCGAGGACGACGGTGTCCGCCCGTACGGTGTCGTACGTGCGGTCACTGCGGACCGGCGCGCCTGCTGCCAATAATCGTGGCGAACGAGAGCACGGGAGGAAGTCTGGCACAACCCTCCCCCGCGCTCACCGTCCGTCTCAGGATGCGGGCGGTGGGTGTTCGGCGCGGACGGCGGACGAAGAAGGCCACGCAGGCCGTCACCGCTCACCGGCGCCGTCCGCGAGGAGGGTCTCCGCGACGAACTCCCTCACGTGGCCGAGGACGTACGGCCGGTCCGTGCCGCGCAGTCCGATCGCCACGTGGAGGGAGAGGCCGTCGAGCAGGGCCCGCAGGCGGGCCGCGTAACGGTCGGGGTCGACGCGGCGGAACTCGCCCCGGGAGACGCCCTCGGCCAGCAGCGCCACGAGGTCGCGGTGCCAGGCGCCCTCGATGGCCGCCTGGCGGTCGCGGGCGTCCGCGCCGGCGTTCTGCGAGCGGTTCCAGACCTCCAGCCACAGCGTCCAGTGCGGATCGCGGTGGCCGTCCGGGACGTACAGCTCCACGTAGGCGTCGAGGCGTTCCCGGGCGGTGGCGGGCCGGGTGAGCAGACGGGAGCGCTCGGCGCCGAGACGGCCCTCGCTCCACTCCAGGGTCTGCAGCAGCAGCTCGTCCTTGGAGCGGAAGTAGTAGACCAGGTGGCCGCTGCTCATGCCGACCTCCCGGCCGAGGGCGGCCATGGTCAACTGCTCCAGGCCGCGCTCGGCGATCATCGCCATGGCGGCGGCGAGGACGTCCTCGCGGGGCGGCGCCGGGGTGCGGCGGCGCGGGGTGCTCATGCCGGGCTCACCCGTACCGTGCGGGGGCGACCCGGCGGATCGGCCGGGCGGCGGTCTCGGGCCGTGGGGAGCAGCGTCGCGTTCACCCGTACGTTCTACCTGACCAGGGGCCTCGGCTGCTGCTGGGTGATGCAGTGGATGCCACCGCCGCCCGCGAAGACCGCGCGCGCGTCGACGAGCGTCACCGTCCGCTCGGGGAAGAGGCGGCGGAAGATGCCGGCGGCGATCTCGTCGCGGGGGTCGTCGAACCCGCAGAGCACCACGCCGCCGTTGCAGAGGTAGTGGTTGATGTAGGAGTAGTCGGCCCAGTGGCCGTCGGCCTCCAGGACGGTCGGCGCGGGTACCTCGACCACCTCCAGGCGGCGGCCCCGGGCGTCCGTCTGCGCCCTGAGCAGGCCGATGATCTCCTTGCTCACCTCGTGGTCGGGGTGCGCCGGGTCCGGCTGGTGGTGGGCGACGACCACGCCGGGGCGGGCGAACGCGGCCACGATGTCGACGTGGCCGAGGGTGCCGAAGCCGTGCGGAGGGTAGTCGGCGGTGAGCCCGCGCGGCAGCCAGATCGCCTTGCGGGTGCCGAGGTGGGCGTGGATCTCCGCCTCGACCTGCTCCTTCGTCCAGCCGGGGTTGCGCTCGGGGCCGAGCTGGACCGTCTCCGTGAGCAGAACGGTGCCCTCGCCGTCGACATGGATCCCGCCGCCCTCGTTGACGAGCTTCGAGGTGTACGTCCGCGCCCCCGCGAGGTCCGAGACGTACGCGGCGATCTTCGCGTCGTGCCCCCAGCGGGCCCACTCCTGGGCGCCCCAGCCGTTGAACACCCAGTCGACGGCGGCCAGTCCGCCCCGGCCGTCGGTGAGGAAGGTGGGCCCGATGTCGCGCATCCAGGCGTCGTCGAGATCCCGCTCGACGGTGTCGACGCCGGGACCGAGCAGCGCCCGCGCCTCGGCGGACTGCCCGGTGCCGCACACCACCGTCACCGGCTCGAACCGGCGGACCGCGCGGGCCACCGACGCCCAGGCGGCCCGGGCGGCGGCCAGCTCCCCGGGGTCGGCGAAGGTGTGGTTGGGACCGGGCCAGGCCATCCAGGTCCGTTCGTGCGGGGTCCACTCGGCGGGCATGCGGAAGCCGTCGGATGCGGGCGTGTTCATGGGGGTCCTCAGAGGAAGTAGAGGCGGTTGAGGGAGACCGAGTCGGCGGGCTCGGAACGCAGCGGTTCACCGTCGAGGGTGACCAGGCCGGTGCGCTGGTCGACGTCGACGGCCCCGGTACGGGTGTTGCGGAGCAGGTCGGCCGGGCCGATGCCGCGGGTGCCGCGCACGGCGACCCTTCTTCTGCGGGTCGGCAACGTGTCGTTGCCCTGGTCCAGGGCGGCCCGCGCGACGAAGGCGACGGAGAGGTCGGCGGGGGTGGCGCCGTGCGCGCCGAACTGGGGGCCCAGCACGAGGGGTTCGCAGGTGTCGGTGGCCGCGTTGGGGTCACCGACGACGCCGTACGCCGGGAAGCCCGCCTTCAGCACGAGCTGCGGTTTGGCGCCGAAGTACTCCGGCCGCCACAGCACGATGTCGGCGAGCTTGCCCGTCTCGATCGAGCCGACCTCGTGCGACAGACCGTGGGCGATCGCGGGGTTGATGGTCAGCTTGGCGATGTAGCGCAGGACGCGCTCGTTGTCGTGGTCCTCGGGGGCGCCGAGCTCGGCCTTCATCTTCCCGGCCATGGCGAAGGTGCGGCGGACCGTCTCGCCGGCCCGGCCCATGCCCTGCGCGTCGGAGGAGGTGATGCCGATGGCGCCCAGGTCGTGCAGGACGTCCTCGGCGCCCATGGTTCCGGCGCGGATGCGGTCGCGGGCCATGGCGGCGTCGCCGGGCAGGTCGGTCTTGAGGTCGTGGACGGAGACGATCATGCCGTAGTGCTCGGCGACCGCGTCCCGGCCGAAGGGCAGGGTGGGGTTGGTGGAGGAGCCGATGACGTTCGGCACGCCCGCCATCTTCAGCACGTTGGGGACGTGTCCGCCGCCGCAGCCCTCGATGTGGAAGGCGTGGATGGTGCGGCCCTCCAGCACCCGCAGGGTGTCCTCGACCGACAGGCACTCGTTCAGCCCGTCGCTGTGCAGGGCGACCTGCACGTCGTGCTCCTCGGCGACGCGCAACGCCGTGTCCAGGGCGCGCGTGTGGGCGCCCATGTCCTCGTGCACCTTGAACCCGGACGCGCCGCCCTCGGCGAGCGCCTCGATCAGGGGCGCCTCGTGCGACGACGAGCCCCGGCCCAAGAAGCCGATGTTGACGGGCCAGGCGTCGAAGGCGCCGAACGCGTGCCCCAGCGCCCAGGGGGAGTTGACCCCGACGCCCCACACGGGTCCGAACTCCTGCCCGATGATCGTGGTCACCCCGGAGGCGAGCGAGGCCTCCATGATGCGCGGCGACAGCAGGTGGACGTGGGTGTCGACGGCTCCGGCGGTGGCGATCAGCCCCTCACCGGACACGATGGACGTGCCGGTGCCGACCACGACGTCCACCCCGTCGAGGGTGTCGGGGTTCCCGGCCCGGCCGATCGCGTGGATCCGGCCCTCGCGGATGCCGATGGACACCTTGCGGATGCCCTGCACGGCGTCGATCACGACGACGTTGCTGATCACGACGTCGCAGGTCTCGCGCACGGCGGCGGCCTTCAGGTGCAGTCCGTCGCGGGCGGTCTTGCCGAAGCCGGCCAGGAACTCGTCGCCGTGGCGCTGGGCGTCGGACTCGACGCGGACCACCAGCCCCGAGTCACCGAGGCGGACGCGGTCGCCGGCGCGGGGGCCGTGGGTGGCGGCGTACTCGTACGGGTTCATCGGTCCCCTCCCGGAGCCTTCGCGCCCAGATATCCGCAGACGGCGGCCCTGCGCAGGGCTTCCTCCTTCGCCCCCGGCGCGTCCAGCGGCCCGTCGACCAGCCCGGCGAAGCCGATGGCGTTGCGGGCGCCGCCGAGGGGGACGAGCCCCACCTCGACGCTCTCGCCGGGGCCGAAGCGCACCGACGACCCCGCGGGCACCGCGAGCCGCATGCCGTAGGCGCGTTCGCGGTCGAAGTCGAGCCGGGGGTTGGCCTCGAAGAAGTGGAAGTGGGAGGTGACGGAGACGGGCACGGTCGCGGTGTTGGTGACCGTCAGCCGCCGGGTCGCCTCGGGTTCGGCGTGTTCCGGGCCCGGCAGCAGGGCGCCCGGGGCGTGTTCCCCGAGGCCGCCGCCGATGGGGTCGGAGATCACCGCGAGCCGTGAGCCGTCGTCGAAGACCGCCTCGACGTGCACCTCGGTGACCACGTCCGCGACGCCCGGCAGCACGTCGTCCGGGCCCAGCACCGACCGGGCGCGCTCGATCGCCTCGGCCAGCCGGGCGCCGTCGCGGGCCGCCTCGCACACCGTGTCGGCGATGAGCGCGGTCGCCTCCGGCACGTTGAGCCTGAGACCGCGCGCCCTGCGGGCCCGGGCCAGCTCGGCGGCCGAGAACAGCAGCAGCCGGTCGCGCTCCGTGGGGGTCAGTCGCACGGCGGGGCACCTCCTTGCCTTCCTCATTTAGAGCATCACTCTAAACAGGAGATCCCCGCTTTCCAACTGTTGGCT
>NZ_JAPSKQ010000100.1:0-5799 GCF_031181555.1 Streptomyces sp.
TCCTCGGTGCTTTCCAGGTTCCCGCTTCCGCGTTTCCCTTTCCGGCGCTTCCGACTCTAGCAGATCCTTTCGGACCCGACTCCCCGTCAGAAGGGGCTGTCTTCCCGGCCGTTGGGCCGTTCCGACGAGTGAGACTTTAGCGGATTCCCGGCTCCCGAGCTAATCGGGGGCCTGCGCCCTTTCGAACGCGGATTCCTCATTTCGCGAATACGCATGCCAATGACACGACGGCAGACAGACGACTGTCGTCGAGTAATGGTGGTGGTGCGGAATGGCTGTCCGGGGACCGACCGGAGTCGGCGCTCACGTCGGACAACTCGGAGAACACTACGGATCCGGCCGGGCTGTGTCAACTCTCGGCCTCATCCCGCCCCGGGGGGCTACGCTGGCCCGTATGACGACGCGTACGTACCGCCAGTTCTGGTGGGCCGCCTGACGGCGGCCGTCCTTACGTATGCACCCTACGGCCGCCGCCTCGGCGGCCGTTCTTGTTTCTCCTCCGGAGCTCCGAGGGGCGGCCGACCGGGACGGCGGCCTCGACCAGGAGACGGAGAAGAGATGACACGGGTCTTCAGTGGGGTCAAGCCGACCGGGCACCTGACGCTGGGGAACTACCTGGGGGCCATGCGGCAGTGGGCCACCGTCGACCAGCACCGGGCGGAAGCGCTGTTCTGCATCGTCGATCTGCACGCGCTGACCGTGGACCACGACCCCGCGCGGGTGCGCAGGCTGAGCCGGCAGGCGGCGACGTTGTTGCTGGCGGCCGGGCTGGATCCGCGGCTGTGCACGGTGTTCGTGCAGAGCCACGTGGACGAGCACGCGCGACTGTCGTACCTGCTCGAGTGCGTGGCCACGGACGGCGAGATGCGGCGGATGATCCAGTACAAGGAGAAGGCCGCGCGGGAGCAGCGGCGGGGCGGGAGCGTGCGGCTGTCGCTGCTGACGTATCCGGTGCTGATGGCGGCGGACATCCTGGCGTACCGGGCCGACGAGGTGCCGGTCGGGGACGACCAGGTGCAGCACGTGGAGCTGACGCGGGATCTCGCGGTGCGGTTCAACCAGCGGTACGGGCACACGTTCGTGGTGCCGCGGGCCACGCGTCCGAAGGTGGCGGCGCGGGTGATGAACCTGCAGGACCCGACGGCGAAGATGGGCAAGAGCGACGACACGGGGCCGGGGATCGTCTATCTGCTGGACGAGCCGGACGTGGTGCGGAAGAAGGTCATGCGGGCGGTGACCGACAGCGGCCGGGACGTCGTGTACGACCGGGAGTCGCGGCCGGGGGTGGCCAATCTGCTGGAGATCCTCGCGGCGTGCTCGGGTGGGAACCCGGCGGCGTTGGGCGGTGTATACGAGTCGTACGGCGCTTTGAAGAAGGACACCGCGGAGGCCGTGGTCGAGGTCTTGAGACCCGTGCAGGAGAGGCACAAGGAGTTGTGCGCGGATCCTGGCTATGTGGAGGGGGTGCTGCGGGACGGTGCGGAGCGGGCGCGGGCCATGTCCCGGCCGACCGTGGATGCGGCCTACCGGGCGATCGGGTTGTTGCCGGCGGGTGTGGACGGCGGGGCCCTGGGCTGAGCGCGGCCCGGTGGGCGCTGGGCCGGTGGCGGAGGCGCGTCGCGGTGTGTCGGTGCGACGCGCTCCCGCTGCCGGGGCCGGCCCCGTGGCAGTAAATCCTCGATCACTGACCTTCGTGCCTCTGGGACGCGGGGCGGCGGGACGCCACGATCAGGGGCATGGACATCGCAGAGATCGCCGACAACGCGGCGCTGGTGGTCGTCGACGTGCAGAAGGGTTTCGAGGACCTCGCCTTCTGGGGGCAGCGGAACAATCCCGGAGCGGACGACAACATCGCCTCGCTCATCGACGCGTGGCAGGCGTCGGGCCGACCGGTCGTGTTCGTGCGGCACGACTCGGTCGAGCCGGAGTCGCCGTTGCGGCCGGGGCAGGAGGGCAACGGGTTCAAGGAGTACGTGGAGGCGCGGCGCGGGAAGGGGGGCGCGGGGGCGGAGCTGCTGGTGACGAAGAGCGTGAACTCGGCGTTCTACGGTTCGCCCGATCTCGACGCCTGGCTGAAGGGCGCGGGGATCTCCCAGATCGTGCTGACCGGGATCCAGACCAACATGTGCGTGGAGACGACGGCCCGGATGGGCGGGAACCTGGGGTACGACGTGGTGGTGGCGTACGACGCGACGTACACCTTCGACGTGGAGGGGCCGTTCGGCTGGTGGCGCAGTGCGGACGAGCTGGCGCAGGCGTCGGCGGTGTCCCTGCACGGGGACGGCTTCGCGCGTGTGGTGACCACGAAGGAGGTGCTGGACGCGGTGGTGTGACCGCCCCCGGGCGGGCCGGTTCCGTCAGTCCTTGGTGCCGGTGGCCAGTTCGCGGCTGCGGTCGCGGGCGGCTTCCAGGGCGGCGATGAGGGCCGCTCGTACGCCGTGGTTCTCGAGTTCGCGGATGGCGTTGATGGTGGTGCCGGCGGGGGAGGTGACGTTCTCGCGGAGCTTCACCGGGTGCTCGCCGCTGTCGCGGAGCATGGTGGCGGCGCCGATCGCGGACTGGACGATCAGGTCGTGGGCCTTGTCGCGGGGCAGGCCGAGGAGGATGCCGGCGTCGGTCATGGCTTCGACCAGGTAGAAGAAGTACGCCGGGCCGGAGCCGGAGAGGGCGGTGCAGGCGTCCTGCTGGGATTCGGGGACGCGGAGGGTCTTGCCGACGGCGCCGAAGATCTCCTCGGCGTGGGCGAGGTGGTCGGCGGTGGCGTGGCTGCCGGCGGAGATGACCGACATGGCCTCGTCGACGAGGGCGGGGGTGTTGGTCATGACGCGGACCACGGGGGTGCCGGCGGCGAGGCGGTCCTCGAAGAAGGCGGTCGGGATGCCGGCGGCGCCGCTGATGACCAGGCGGTCGGCGGGGACGTGCGGGGCGAGTTCGTCGAGGAGGGCGCCCATGTCCTGCGGTTTGACCGTGAGGATCAGGGTGTCGGCGGTCTTGGCGGCTTCCTGGTTGGAGACCGGGGTGACTCCGTAGCGGGTGCGGAGTTCTTCGGCTCGTTCCTGGCGGCGGGCGGTGACCAGGAGGTCGGCGGGGGCCCAGCCGGCGCGGATCATTCCGCTGAGCAGGGCTTCGCCGATCTTGCCGGTGCCGAGGACTGCGACTTTCTGGGTCATGGCTGGGGATGCCCTCCGGGGTGTGCGTCGTCCTGGCTCATCCTCGCACTCGGGGGCGTGGGGGCGGGGTCGTGTCCGGTGGGCGGGACGGGGTGGGGAGCGGTCACGCCGTCCTGCGTCGCAGGGTGGCGGCGCCGAGGCCGAGGACGAGCAGGGCGCAGCCGGCGACGACCAGGACGTCGCGGACGAAGGCGGCGGTCATGTCGGTGTGCTTGAGGACCTCGTTCATGCCGTCCACGGCATAGGACATGGGGAGGACGTCGGAGACGGCCTCGAGGACCGGGTGCATGGCGTCGCGCGGGGTGAAGAGGCCGCAGAGGAGGAGCTGGGGGAAGATCACCGCCGGCATGAACTGGACCGCCTGGAACTCCGAGGCCGCGAAGGCCGAGACGAACAGGCCGAGGGCGGTGCCGAGGAGGGCGTCGAGCAGGGCCACCAGGAGGAGCAGCCAGGGACTGCCGGTGACGTCGAGGCCCAGGAACCAGACGGCGAGGCCCGTGGCGAGGGCCGACTGGATGATCGCGAGGGTGCCGAAGGCGAGGGCGTAACCGGCGATCAGGTCGCCTTTGCCGAGGGGCATGGCGAGGAGGCGTTCGAGGGTGCCGGAGGTGCGCTCGCGCAGGGTGGCGATCGAGGTGACGAGGAACATCGTGATCAGGGGGAAGATCCCCAGGAGCGAGGCGCCGATGGTGTCGAAGGTGCGCGGGCTGCCGTCGAAGACGTAGCGGAGCAGCAACAGCATCAGACAGGGGACGAGCAGCATCAGCGCGACGGTGCGCGGGTCGTGGCGGAGCTGGCGCAGGACCCGGGCCGCGGTGGCGGTGGTGCGGGAGAGGTTCAGGGCGCCGGTCGGGGCCGGGCGGGTGGTGCTCATCGGGTGGTCTCCTTCGTACGGCCTGCCGCGATCGCCGCGTCCACCAGGTGCAGGAAGGCCGCCTCGACGGTCTCGGAGCCGGTGCGGGTGCGGAGGGCGTCGGGGGTGTCGTCGGCGAGGATCTCGCCCTCGCGCATGAGCAGGAGGCGGTGGCAGCGCTCGGCCTCGTCCATGACGTGGGAAGAGATCAGCAGGGTGGCGCCGCGTTCGGCGACGAGGGTGTGGAAGAGCTGCCAGAGGTCGCGGCGCAGGACCGGGTCGAGGCCGACCGTGGGTTCGTCGAGGACCAGGAGTTCGGGGGTGCCGAGGAGGGCCACGGCGAGGGAGACGCGGCTGCGCTGGCCGCCGGAGAGGTTGCCGGCGAGGGCGTCGGCGTGGGAGGTGAGGTCGACGTCGGCGAGGACGCGCTCCACCTCGTGGCGGCGGTCGGCGGCGGCGCGGCCGGGGTGGAGGATCGCGGCGAAGTAGTCGAGGTTCTGGCGGACGGTCAGGTCGTCGTAGACCGAGGGCGCCTGGGTGACGTATCCGATGCGGGTGCGCAGGGTGGGGTGGCCGGCGATGGGGGTCCCCCCTGCTCGAGCGGAGCCGGGAGCTTGGGGGAGGCCGAGGACGTCCAGGGTGCCGGTGACCTTGGCCTGGGTGCCGACGATGGCGCGCATCAGGGTCGACTTGCCGCAGCCGGACGGGCCGAGGAGGCCGGTGACCTGACCGCGCGGGACGGTGAAGTCGAGGCCGCGCAGGACCGTGCGGGAGCCTCGGACGACGGTGAGGTCCCGGGCGCGCACCGCCGGAGCGGCGTCGTCCCGCCCCCGGCCCCGTCCCTCGTCGCCGTGCGGGGTGCCCGGGCGCGGCGGCCCGGAAGAGTAATTCATCATGTGATGAATAATCCTCCCGGGCACGGGTGGCGTCAAGCCGCCGAAGGGACCGTCGCGAGGAGGAGGACGACGTCGTACGTCTCCTCGACGGTCCCGTCCGGGAAAACGGCCAGGAGGTGCTGTCGCTCCTCGGCGAGGAAGGCGGCGGTGCGCTCCTCCCCCTGGGTCAGGAAGACCGAGTGGCTGCCGAGGTTGGCCAGGTGCGTGTCGAGCGGGACACGACGGGCCCAGCGGATCTTGCGGTGGACGAAGCCGAGGCGGTCCGTGGGGTCGGCGACGCGGGCGTTGATGTTCCGCTTCTCGGCGGAGAGGTTCGATCCGAAGTGCCGGTCGACGCGTTCGGCCGCCTGAGCGATCCACGGCACGTCGAGCGCGTCGGTGTTCCACCACAGGGCGAGTGCGCCGCCCGGACGCAGGACGCGCAGCGCCTCCGGGACGGCCCGGGCGGGGTCGGTCCAGTGCCAGGCCTGGGCGTAGGTGAGGAGGTCGAGGGAGCCGTCGGCGAGGGGCAGGTCGTTGCCGTTTCCGCGGACGATCGGGAGGTCCGGGTGGAGGTGGCGGAACTGCGCCGCCATGCCGTCCCCGGGTTCCACGGCGAGTACGTCGGCGCCCCGGGCGTGCAGGAGCGCGGTCGCGATACCGGTCCCGGCACCGATGTCGGCGACGCGGGAGCCGGCGAGGGGGCGGCCGGCGAGGTCCTCGACGACGTCGAAGAGGGCGGGCGGGTAGGAGGGGCGGTGGGCGGCGTACTGGGCCGCGGCGGCGTTGAAGGAGTGGGCGCGGGCGGAGTGGTCGAGTGGGGTGACGGATCCGGCGGCGGGCGGCTCGAACGCTTCGGTGGGCATACGGCCATGGTGGCCGTGGGGGCGGCGCTGCGGGG
>NZ_JAPSKQ010000100.1:5899-24777 GCF_031181555.1 Streptomyces sp.
GGCCGGGGAGTTCTCCGGTGGGCCGGGGAGTTCTCCGGTGGGCCGGGGAGCGGTGGATCAGGCGCGGCGGCGCTTCTTGGGGTTGCCGGAGCGGCGGGACGTGCGCTTCTCGTGCTGGGCGCGGGCCGTCTCGTATTCCTCGCGGTGGAGTTTCTCGCCGGGGGCCTCGGTGAGGGAACGGAAGAAGTAGGCGAGGAGGGAGCCGACGAAGCCGATGGCCAGGAGGCCGCGCAGGGACGCCTGGCGGGCCGGGTCGGGGCGGCGGGTGAAGCTCTCCCAGGTGTGGCGGAAGGCGAGCGCGCTGCAGATCGCGAACATCACGACCATGAGGACCGTGACGAAGCCGCCGACGTCGGCGATCCGGAACCCCTGGTAGGCGAGGCGCAGGACGAAGCAGGAGGCGGCCGCGGCGGCGAGGGAGCCGACGGCGACGCCGACGCGGCGGGCGGTGTAGCCGCCGGAGTGGTCGACCCAGGTGGTGCCGAAGAAGCGGATGGGCTCGGGGCGGGGCCCGCCGGGGGCCCCCGCTTCCGGGGAGCCCGCGGTGCTGTCCGGGGTGCCGTTCTCTGCGCTCACGCATCGATTATGGCGCCGGGCGCACCGCGGGCTCCGGCGGGATCAGGAGCAGCGCGGGGCCACGTACCCGTCGCTGCCGGTCTTCACGTACGCGTCCGAGACGTACTCACCGCTGTCGATGTTGTCCCAGATCCTCGACGTGCCGTACGGGCCCGTGACCGTGGTGCCCGGCGTCTGGCAGTAGATCGGCACCTTCGCGCCCTCGGGCAGGACACGGACGACGGCGTAGCCCGTGCCGGGGCCGCTGCGGACGTTGAGACGGACGCCGGGGGCGACCGGGTAGTAGCGCACGGCCGCCGTGGTGACGGACTTCGCCGCCCCGACGGCCTCCGCCCCCTCGGCTGCCCCCTCGATCACCCCTTCGACTGTCGCTTCGACACGGTCGACTGACATGGAGAACCTCCCCCGTTGTGCACCCCATGCGTGTCATGGGGACCCGTTGATACCCCCCGATCACGCCACGCACACCTGTACGCACATGGCACACGAATGCCGGCAGGCCGCCTCGGTTCCGTACGGATCATCGACTAGGCTCCGTGGTTCGCGCGCGCGGACGAACAGCACGGGGGTGGTTCCATGGCGCCACAGCGGAACGCCGGGGCGGGCGCGGAAGCGGAACTTCCCGAATACGCCGGTCACTACCGTCTTGAGTCGTGTCTCGGCTCCGGCGGCATGGGCGTGGTGCATCTGGCCCGCAGCACCTCGGGAATGAAGCTCGCGGTGAAGGTCGTGCACGCCGAGTTCGCCCGGGACCCCGAGTTCAGGGGCCGGTTCCGGCAGGAGGTGGCGGCGGCGCGGCGGGTGAGCGGTGCGTTCACCGCACCCGTGGTGGATGCCGACCCGGAAGCCGAACGCCCCTGGATGGCCACCCTGTACATCCCGGGCCCGACGCTCGCGGAGCACGTGAAGCGGAACGGCCCCATGCCCTCGTTCCAGTTGCGCCGGCTGATGGCCGGTCTGGCGGAGGGGCTGCGGGACATCCATCGGGTCGCAGTGGTGCACCGGGACCTGAAGCCGAGCAACGTCCTGCTCGCCGACGACGGGCCGAAGGTCATCGACTTCGGCATCTCCCGGCCGAAGGACAGCGAACTGCGCACGGAGACCGGGAAGCTGATCGGTACACCGCCCTTCATGGCGCCCGAACAGTTCCGGCGTCCGCGCGAAGTGGGGCCCGCCGCCGACATCTTCGCCCTCGGGTCGGTCCTGGTGCACGCGGCGACCGGACGGGGCCCGTTCGACTCCGACAGCCCGTACGTCGTCGCCTACCAGGTCGTGCACGACGAGCCCGACCTGACCGGCGTCCCGGACGGCCTCGTGCCGCTGGTGCGGCGCTGCCTGGCGAAGGAACCCGAGGACCGGCCGTCCCCCGACGAGCTGATGCGCGAACTCCGTTCGGTGGCGGCCTCGTACGACACGCAGGTGTTCATACCCGAGCAGCGGTCCTGGGCGGGCGCCCCGGCGGGTCCCGCACCCGGCGCCGGGCCGGGAGCGGAACCGGACGACGCGGCGGAGCCGGGCGGTGAACCGGCGGCGCCCGCGGAGCCCGCGTCGGACCGGGCGCCGGCGGAGGAGGCGGAACACCGGCCCTCCGCCGAGGGGGCCGGACGCCGGACCGCGCGGCGGCCCGGCCGGCGGACGTTGCTCGTGGCCGGGGCGGTCGGCCTCGCCGTGGTCGGCGCGCTGGTCTCGGTCCCGTTGTTCGGCGGCAAGGACGCGTCGCCGAAGAGCACCGTCTCGCACACCGGCCCGGCCGGGTTCCGGGCGTGGGAGACGGAGCCGCCGGCCGCGTCGGGCACCCCGCAGTGCTCCTACGGAGCCGGCAGGCTGCTGTGCGCGCAGCCGGGGCTGGTCTTCGCGCTCGACCCGCAGGACGGCAGCCGGCTGTGGCGGCGCACCGTCGCGCGGACGGTCCGCAGCGAGCCGCCGGTCCTGTCGGGCGGCCTCGTGCAGCCCTGGCTGAACGAGGGGCGCGGCCTGGAGGCGCTCGATCCCGCCTCGGGCGAGCCGGCGTGGCGGCAGGACGTCGGGGAGTACCGCAGCATCGCACGGGCCGGGGACACGCTGCTGCTCACCCGTGCCGACGGGACGGTCACCGGGGTGGACGGCGCGACGGGCGACACCGGCTGGAGCCGCCGGATACCCGGGTACACGGCGCCGTTCTTCACCTGGTTCCCGGGGGACCCGGTGGCGTACGCGACGAGCACCTCCGACGACGGATCCAGCACGTGGGTGACGGCGATCGCCCCGGACAGCGGTGAAGTGCGGTGGGAGGCGACGCTGGAGGGAACGCTGGATCCGGTCGGCGCGGCGGACGGATCGGTGTTCTTCGTCGCGGCCGGCGAGGTCCACGGCTCCGCCCGGGCCGTGGTCCGCTACGAGCCGGGCACGCGGGCGGTGCGGCGGGTGCCCCTGCCGGTCCCGCTGCACCAGGTCCAGGGCTCCGTGCACGGCGGCGTCGTGCACCTCACCGGGGCCGGCGGGACGCTCGTGGCCGTCGACACGCAGGCGCGTCGGCAGCGGTGGAACCTGGAGACCGGCACGGCCCGGCTCTCCGCGCCCGTCTCCGACGGACGGCACGTGTACGTCACCGCTCCCGACGGGCGGCTGCTCGCCGTGGACGCCGAGCGGGGGCGGCTGGTCGGGCAGACCGCGCCCCGGCTCGGGGCGATCTCCGACCGGGTCGCCGCCGCGCTCCCCGAGCCCGTGGTCACGGGTGGCCGTGTCTACGCCTCCGCTCCCGACGGGAGCGTCTTCGCCGTGGACGGACGGGATCCGGCGGCCTGGTAGCGGCGCACGGCACTCACGGGGCCGCCGCCCACCGCGGTGGGCGGCGGCCCCGTGAGTGCGTGCGTGACAGAGGCGTCAGCCGAGCTTCGAGACGTCCCGCACCGCGCCCTTGTCCGCGCTGGTCGCCATCGCCGCGTATGCCTTCAGGGCAGCGGAGACCTTGCGGTCGCGGTTCTTCGGGGCGTACCGGCCGCCCAGCGCCTGCTCGCGGCGGGCCAGTTCGGCCTCGTCGACCAGGAGCTCGATCGAGCGGTTCGGGATGTCGATGCGGATGCGGTCGCCGTCCTCGACCAGGGCGATGGTGCCGCCGGAGGCCGCCTCGGGGCTGGCGTGGCCGATGGACAGGCCGGAGGTGCCGCCGGAGAAACGGCCGTCGGTGACCAGCGCGCACGCCTTGCCCAGGCCCCGGCCCTTGAGGTACGAGGTCGGGTAGAGCATCTCCTGCATGCCGGGGCCGCCCTTGGGGCCCTCGTAGCGGATGACGACGACATCGCCCTCCTCGACCTGCTGGGTGAGGATCTTCTCGACGGCCTCCTCCTGCGACTCGCAGACCACCGCCGGGCCCTCGAAGGTCCAGATCGACTCGTCCACGCCGGCCGTCTTCACCACGCAGCCGTCGACGGCGAGGTTGCCGCGCAGGACCGCCAAGCCGCCGTCCTCGGAGTAGGCGTGCTCGACGGAGCGGATGCAGCCGCCCTCGGCGTCCTCGTCCAGGGCCTCCCACCGCTCGGACTGGGAGAACGCCTCGGCGGAGCGGACGCAGCCGGGAGCCGCGTGCCACAGCTCCACCGCCTCCGGCGACGGGGAGCCGCCGCGCACGTCCCAGGTCTTGAGCCAGTCGGCGAGCGAGGGGCTGTGCACGGCGTGGACGTCCTCGTTGAGCAGGCCCGCGCGGTGCAGTTCGCCCAGCAGGGCGGGGATGCCGCCCGCCCGGTGCACGTCCTCCATGTAGTACGTGCGGTCCTTGGCGACGTTCGGCGCCACCTTCGCCAGGCACGGCACCCGGCGGGAGACGGCGTCGATCTGCTCCAGGCCGAAGGGGACGCCGGCCTCCTGGGCGGCGGCCAGCAGGTGCAGGATCGTGTTGGTGGAGCCGCCCATCGCGATGTCGAGGGCCATGGCGTTCTCGAACGCCTGGAAGGTGGCGATGGAGCGGGGCAGGACCGACTCGTCGTCCTGCTCGTAGTGGCGGCGGGTGAGGTCCATGACCGTCTCGGCCGCGCGCACGTAGAGCTGTTTGCGGGCCGTGTGGGTGGCCAGGACCGAGCCGTTGCCGGGCAGCGACAGGCCGATCGCCTCGGTCAGGCAGTTCATCGAGTTGGCGGTGAACATGCCGGAACAGGAGCCGCAGGTCGGACAGGCGTTCTCCTCGATGCGGAGCATGTCCTCGTCGGAGATCTTGTCGTTCACGGCGTCGGACATCGCGTCGACCAGGTCCAGCGTGCGGACCGTGCCGTCGACCAGGGTGGCCCGGCCGGCCTCCATCGGGCCGCCGGAGACGAAGACCGTCGGGATGTTCAGCCGCAGGGCCGCGTTCAGCATGCCCGGGGTGATCTTGTCGCAGTTGGAGATGCAGATCAGGGCGTCCGCGCGGTGCGCCTCGACCATGTACTCCACGCTGTCCGCGATCAGGTCGCGGGAGGGGAGCGAGTAGAGCATGCCGCCGTGGCCCATCGCGATGCCGTCGTCGACGGCGATCGTGTTGAACTCGCGCGGGATGCCGCCGGCCTCGACGACCGCCTCGCTGACGATCCGGCCGACCGGCGCGAGGTGGGTGTGGCCGGGGACGAACTCCGTGAAGCTGTTGGCGACGGCGATGATCGGCTTGCGGCCGATGTCCGCACCCGGTACACCGGAGGCCCGCATCAGGGCGCGGGCGCCCGCCATGTTGCGGCCGTGGGTGACTGTGCGGGACCTCAGCTCGGGCATCGTCGCTCGCTCCTTCAGACCTTCGAAGAGTGCCGGCCAGAGAGTTCTGACTGCATCGAGCGTACGCCGGTCATCCAGAGGGCGGGACGAGGTGTCCGGAATGCGGGACGGGTGTCTCGCTGCCGCGCACGGGTCAGCGCCCGGTGAGATGTCCCTGGACCACGGGCGCCACGCGCCCGATGATCTGCTCCGGGTCCGCCGAGGCCAGCGGCTCCACCTTGATCACGTACCGGATCATCGCGATCCCGACCAGCTGCGCGGCGGCGAGCTCCGCGCGCAGCTCCGCGTCCGGCAGGTCGAGCTGCCCCGCGATACGGCGCAGCAGCTGCGTGGCGACCAGCCGGCGGAAGACACCGGCCGCGGTCTCGTTGTTCACGGCGGAGCGGACGATCGCGAGCAGCGGGGCCCGGGTCACCGGGTTCTCCCAGAGCCCGAGGATCATCCGGGTCATCCGCTCGCCCACCTCGTCGAGCGGGCCGTCGAGCACCGTGTCCCGGGCCTGGAGAGCGGGCGCGAAGGCGACCTCGACGGCCGCCTCGAACACCTGCTCCTTGGTGCCGAAGTAGTGGTGCACCAGCGCGGAGTCGACCCCGGCCGACTTGGCGATGCCCCGTACGGACGTCTTCTCGTACCCGCGCTCGGAGAACTCCTCGCGGGCCGCGGTGAGGATGCGGTCGCGGGTGCCGGCCGATTCCGTACGCGGGGGACGGCCGCGGCGCCGGGAGGTGCCGCTCGGCCGCGCGGGCGCGTCCGGGCCGTCGCTCGCGGTGACGCCGGTCATCGCCGCGGCGCCCGGGCGGCGGAGGAGGCGGAGGCCAGGTGCAGGCGGGTGAACGCCAGCGCCTCCGCCAGGTCGGCCTCCCGTTCGGCGCTCGACATCGCCCGTCGGGTGTTGACCTCGATGACGACGTGGCCGTCGAAGCCGCTGAGCGCGAGGCGCTCCAGCACCTCGGCGCAGGGCTGGTCGCCGCGGCCGGGCACGAGGTGCTCGTCCTTGGCCGAGCCCCGGCCGTCGGCGAGGTGGACGTGGCCGAGGCGGTCGCCCATGCGGTCGATCATCTGCAGGGCGTCGGTGCGGGCGGTCGAGGCGTGGCTGAGGTCGATCGTGAAGTGGCGGTAGTCCTCCTTCGTGACGTCCCAGTCGGGGGCGTACGCGAGCATCTCGCGGTCGCGGTAGCGCCAGGGGTACATGTTCTCGACGGCGAACCGCACATCCGTCTCGTTCGCCATCCGCCAGATCCCGTCCACGAAGTCGCGGGCGTACTGCCGCTGCCAGCGGAAGGGCGGATGGACGACGACGGTGCCGGCGCCGAGCTTCTCGGCGGCGACCCGGGCCCGCTGGAGCTTGGTCCAGGGGTCGGTGGACCACACGCGCTGCGTGATGAGCAGGCAGGGGGCGTGGACGGCCAGGACGGGGATGCGGTGGTAGTCGCTGAGCCGGCGCAGTGCCTCGATGTCCTGACTGACCGGGTCGGTCCACACCATGACCTCGACGCCGTCGTACCCGAGACGCGCGGCGATCTCGAAGGCCGTCGCCGTCGACTCCGGGTAGACGGAGGCCGTCGACAGAGCGACCTTCGCATCCGGGATGCGCACCGCTGGTTCTGCCACGAAGGACAGGGTACGGGGTGCGTTCGGCGGACGGGCGGCGGACGGTCGGCTTCGGCCGGGAGTCCTCGCCGCCGCCGGAACCGCGTCTTCGCAGGGCAGGGCCCGCTCACCCGTCCTCCGGGCGATCCGTCCGCCCGGAGGACGTGTGATCGAGCCGACCACCGGCCTCCCCGTCGGTACTGCCGCATGCGGCACGGCGAGGGTGCCGCTCGCCGCGCCGGCGGACGGAGGCGCACGGCCGGGCGGCCCCGCGGTCCCGGCGCGTACGGCTATCCAGGACCCATGTGGTCCAGGCGGCGCAGGATGACGCCCTCGCGGAGCGCCCACGGGCAGATCTCCAGGCGTTCCACGCCGAACAGGTCCATCGCGCCCTCCGCGACCAGCGCCCCGGCGAGCAGCTGGCCCGCGCGGCCCTCGGAGACGCCGGGCAGCTCGGCGCACTCGGCGGTGGTCATGGCGGCGAGCCTGGGCACCCAGCCCTCCAGGGACTCCCGCTTCAGCTCGCGCTGGACGTACAGGCCCTCGGCGGAGCGGGCGGCGCCGGCGATACGGGCGAGCTGCTTGAAGGTCTTGGAGGTGGCCACCACGTGGTCGGGGGCGCCGAGGCGGCTGAACTCGCCGACCGTGCGGGCGATCTCGGTGCGCACGTGGCGGCGCAGCGCGCGGACGTCGTCCGCCTCGGGCGGGTCACCGGGCAGCCAGCCGGCGGTGAGGCGGCCGGCGCCCAGCGGCAGCGACACGGCGGCGTCGGGCTCCTCGTCCATGCCGTAGGCGATCTCCAGGGAGCCGCCGCCGATGTCGAGGACGAGGAGTTTCCCGGCCGACCAGCCGAACCAGCGGCGGGCGGCGAGGAAGGTGAGCCGGGCCTCCTCCTCGCCGCTGAGGACCTGCAGCTCGACCCCGGTCTCCTCGCGCACGCGCGTGAGGACGTCGTCGGCGTTGTCCGCGTCGCGCACCGCGGAGGTCGCGAACGGCAGCAGTTCCTCGACCCCTTTGTCCTCGGCGGCCTGGAGCGCCTCGTGGACGACCGAGACCAGTCGGTCGATCCCGTCCGGGCCTATGGCTCCGTTGTCGTCCAGGAGCTGGGCGAGGCGCAGTTCGGTCTTGTGCGAGTGCGCGGGCAGCGGGCACCCGCCGGGGTGCGCGTCGACCACCAGCAGATGCACCGTGTTCGAACCCACGTCGAGGACACCGAGTCTCATGTACGGAACGCTACTGCCCGCCGCGCTGTGTGCCGCCGCCCGCGTCGCGTCCGCCGAGGTGCCCGGGCCGGTCCGGGGCGGGGGCACGGGCGACTTACCCTGGACGGGTGCCAAAGACGAAAAAGGCGAAGGACGAAAAGACGGACAAGAAGGCCAGGAAGGTCGAACCGGACGCGGGTTCTTCGCGGGTGACCGCACCGAGGACACCGGGAAAGGCGCCGGTGGACGACGAGAAGGGCCTCGACTTCGCCCGCGCATGGGTGGAATTTCCTGATCCGGCGGACGACGAGCAGGTCTTCCGCTGCGACCTGACATGGCTGACCTCTCGCTGGAACTGCATCTTCGGCAGCGGCTGCCAGGGCATCCAGGCGGGCCGCGCGGACGACGGGTGCTGCACTCTGGGTGCCCACTTCTCGGACGAGGACGACGAGAAGCGGGTCGCCGGGCATGTGGCGAGGCTCACGCCGGACATCTGGCAGCACCACGAGGAGGGCACGAAGAACGGCTGGGTCTCCGAGGACGAGGACGGCGACCGCCAGACCCGGCCGTTCCAGGGCTCGTGCATCTTCCAGAACCGGCCGGGCTTCGCGGGCGGCATGGGCTGCTCGCTGCACATCCTCGCCCTCAGGGAGGGCCGCGAGCCGCTGGAGACCAAGCCGGACGTGTGCTGGCAGCTGCCGGTCCGGCGGACCTACGACTGGATCGACCGGCCCGACGACACGCGCGTGCTGCAGGTGTCGATCGGTGAGTACGACCGCCGCGGCTGGGGTCCGGGCGGTCACGACCTGCACTGGTGGTGCACCTCGGCGACCTCGGCGCACGGCGCCGGGGAGCCGGTGTACGTCTCCTACCGGGCGGAGCTGACCGAGCTGATGGGCAAGGCCGGCTACGACCGTCTGGTCGAGCTGTGCGAGGAGCGGCTGGCCTCGCAGCTGCCCCTGCTGGCACCGCATCCGGCGGACCCCGCCTGACCCCGGCCCCGGTCTACGACGCGGCCGGGTCCGGGCCGTCGCCGTCCGCGGACGGCGGCGCCGATCCCGCCGGGTCGTCCGGCGTGGGCTCCGGGCCGGGCGAGGACGGAGGATCGTTCGGCGTGGGCTGCGACGGCGCCGGTGTGGTGGGCTCCGGGTCCGGACCGGGCGAGGACGGCGGGGGTCCCCCCGGGTCGCCGGAGCCCGGCGGAGGGTCGCTCGGGGTGCCGGGGTGCGCGGTGCCCGGGCCGCCCGGGTGACCGGGGCGCGGGCCGCCGCCGGGAGCGGAGGGGCCGGGGGCGGTGCCGTAGCCGTCGATGGTGACGACCGCGCCGGCGGGTGAGATCGCGACGGTGGCCTTCCAGTGTCCCGACGGCTCGCGGAGCTGGTCGACGTACACCTTGATCGTCAACGACTCGCCGGGGGCGAGCGTTCCCGACGACCGGCTCAGGTAGAGCCAGGACGCTCCCGTGGACGCGGACCAGCGGACCGGCCCGGAGCCCGTCGCGGTGAGGGTGATCAGCGTGGTGTCGCCGGTGTGACCGGCCGTGACGTCCAGCGCGGCGCCCCCGCGTCCGGCGTCGGCGACACCGACGACCTCCACGGACACGTCCGCCTTGCCGTCCTTGCCGAACCGGGGGCCGGGCCGGGTGCTGGCGTTGCCGGTGTTCTCGTAGCCGCCGCCCGCTCCCTCGCCGTCCAGGGCGACGGGGCCGCCGTCCTCCCGCGCGGAGGCCGAGCGGCCGTCCCGGGCCTCGCCGACGGTGGTGCCGCGGTAGGCGGCCCACAGCGCGAGCACGGGCGCGGCGACCACGGTGGCGACGACCGTCGTCGTGACGACACGCGCGCGGAGCCGGTCCCTGCGGGCGACGCGGTCCTTGGGGTCCATCGGGAAGCCGCGCCGGTCGAAGCGGGGTGCGGCGGCCCGTCCGCGTGGATGGTGGGCCATGGCGGCGTGCAGGGCCGCGCCCGGCACCGGCAGGACGGGCAACGCGTCCGGCGTGACGCCGGTGCCGGGCCAGCGGCCGGGGACGGCCCGCTCGGCGGTACGGCGGCAGCGCGGGCAGTCGTCGACGTGCCGGACGAGTTCACGGCGCAGGGCGGTGCTGAGCACGAGCCGGCGGTCGCCGGTGAGATGCGCCACGCCGGAGCAGGCCCCGGTCTCGACGACGGCGAGCGCCGCGCGGGTGCGTTCGACCTCGCAGGCCGCGGAGGCGAGCAGCTCGCGGGCGGCGGCCGGCTCCATGCCGAGCACGGCGGCGACCTCGTGGGCGGAGAGGTGGTGGCGGACGGCGAGTTCCAGCGCCTCGCGCTGCTCCGGGGTGGTGCCGGCGGCTTCCGGCCAGGCCAGCAGGGCCAGTTCGCGCCGACGCTGCTCCTGGACCTCCTCGGAGACCGCCGGGGCGGTGGCGGTCCGGGTCTTGCGCCGCCGGTCGGCGCGGCCCACGGCGTGGGTGGCCTGACGTTTCTGCTTGGCCTCCGCCAGCTTGCGCAGGCACGCCCAGCGGGCCAGCGCGTACAGCCAGGCCCGGCGGTCCCCGGGCCCGTCCGGGACGTGCCGGCCGCGGCGCTCCGCGAGCGCGAGGACGTCGGCCAGGGCGGCGGTCGCCGCTTCGTGGTCGCACAGCACGGACAGGCAGTAGGTGAACAGGCCGTCCAGATACGCCTCGTAGCGCGTGGACGGCCGCTGCGCCAGCGTGCGCGCGGCCCCGCGGTCACGCACCTCCCGGTGCGCCCGGTGCGTGCCGGTCATACGGGTCGGGGACTGTGGGCCACTGCTCGTCATCCGGCGACCGTAGGCGGCCCGGGGCGGCCTCTTCCGGAGCCCTGCGCACTTTTAATCCGTACGGGTGAAACGATCCCTCAATCGGGGACAGGAACCTTTCGCTCACCGGCCGGGGCACGAAAACCACCCGCTCCGGACGGTCGGCGGGTCCGGGAGGCGGGGGCACCTCGCGCCGCGTTGTCAGTGCCGGCCGCTACCGTTTTCGCATGGCTGCCCGTACCAAGACCACCAAGGACCGCCCGTCCTACCGCTGCACCGAGTGCGGCTGGCAGACGGCCAAGTGGCTCGGCCGCTGCCCCGAGTGCCAGGCCTGGGGGACGGTCGAGGAGTACGGCGCGCCCGCGGTCCGTACGACGACCCCGGGGCGGGTCACCACCTCCGCCCTGCCCATCGGACAGGTCGACGGCCGCCGGGCCACCGCCCGCTCCACCGGCGTGCCCGAGCTGGACCGGGTGCTCGGCGGCGGGCTGGTCCCCGGGGCCGTGGTGCTCGTCGCGGGCGAGCCCGGCGTCGGCAAGTCCACCCTGCTGCTCGACGTGGCGGCCAAGTCGGCGAGCGACGAGCACCGCACGCTCTACGTCACCGGTGAGGAGTCGGCGAGCCAGGTCCGGCTGCGGGCCGACCGCATCCACGCCATCGACGACCACCTGTACCTCGCCGCCGAGACGGACCTGTCCGCCGTGCTCGGCCACCTGGACGCGGTCAAGCCGTCCCTGCTGATCCTGGACTCGGTGCAGACGGTGGCGTCCCCGGAGATCGACGGCGCCCCGGGCGGCATGGCCCAGGTCCGTGAGGTGGCCGGCGCGCTGATCCGGGCCTCCAAGGAGCGCGGGATGTCCACGCTCCTCGTGGGACACGTCACAAAGGACGGCGCGATCGCCGGTCCGCGTCTGCTGGAGCACCTGGTGGACGTCGTCCTGCACTTCGAGGGCGACCGGCACGCGCGCCTGCGCCTGGTCCGGGGCGTGAAGAACCGCTACGGCACCACCGACGAGGTCGGCTGCTTCGAGCTGCACGACGAGGGCATCACGGGCCTGGCGGACCCGAGCGGACTCTTCCTGACCCGTCGTGACGAACCGGTCCCCGGCACCTGCCTGACGGTCACCCTGGAGGGCCGCCGCCCCCTGGTCGCCGAGGTGCAGGCGCTCACGGTCGACTCGCAGATCCCCTCCCCCCGGCGCACCACGTCCGGCCTGGAGACCTCGCGCGTGTCGATGATGCTGGCGGTACTGGAACAGCGCGGCCGCATCAGCGCCCTGGGCAAACGGGACATCTACTCCGCGACGGTCGGCGGGGTGAAGCTCTCGGAACCCGCCGCGGACCTGGCCGTCGCGCTCGCCCTGGCGTCGGCGGCGAGCGACACCCCGTTGCCGAAGAACCTGGTCGCGATCGGCGAGGTCGGCCTGGCCGGCGAGGTGAGACGGGTCACGGGCGTCCAGCGCAGGCTCGCCGAAGCGCACCGCCTGGGCTTCACGCACGCCCTGGTCCCGGGCGATCCGGGCAGGATCCCTCCGGGGATGAAGGTCCTGGAGGTCGCGGACATAGGGGACGCGCTGCGGGTCCTCCCGCGCTCCCGTCGCCGGGAGGCCCCACGGGAGGAGGAGGACCGCCGGTAGACTTTGCCCAGGTCTCGCCCGTCCGTACGAACCGGGGGCGCCCCAGAACCTGCGACCGGAGGAGTGCAGTGGCAGCCAACGACCGGGCAGCGGCTCCCGGAAAGTCCGGTGGGAGTGCCGGTTCCGAGGGCCTGATGCGCGCCTCGCTGAGCGCCGTGGCACCCGGCACCGCCCTGCGTGACGGCCTGGAGCGCGTGCTCCGCGGCAACACCGGCGGTCTGATCGTGCTCGGTTCCGACAAGACCGTCGAGGCCCTGTGCAGCGGCGGCTTCGTCCTGGACGTCGAGTTCACCGCGACCCGGCTGCGCGAGCTGTGCAAGCTGGACGGCGGCATCGTCCTGTCGTCCGACCTGTCCAAGATCCTGCGGGCGGGCGTCCAGCTCGTGCCGGACCCGACCATCCCGACCGAGGAGACCGGCACCCGGCACCGCACCGCCGACCGCGTCTCCAAGCAGGTCGGCTTCCCGGTCGTCTCGGTCTCCCAGTCGATGCGCCTGATCGCGCTCTACGTCGACGGCCACCGCCGGGTCCTGGAGGACTCGGCGGCGATCCTGTCCCGCGCCAACCAGGCCCTCGCCACGCTGGAGCGCTACAAGCTCCGCCTCGACGAGGTCGCGGGCACCCTGTCGGCGCTGGAGATCGAGGACCTGGTGACCGTCCGGGACGTCTCGGCGGTCGCGCAGCGGCTGGAGATGGTGCGCCGCATCGCCACCGAAATCGCCGAATACGTGGTCGAACTGGGCACCGACGGCCGGCTCCTCGCCCTCCAGCTGGACGAGTTGATCGCGGGCGTGGAGCCGGAGCGCGAGCTCGTCGTGCGGGACTACGTCCCCGAGCCCACCGCCAAGCGCTCCCGCACGGTCGACGAGGCCCTGCACGAACTGGACGCGCTCACCCACGCGGAACTCCTGGAACTGCCGACCGTGGCCCGCGCCCTGGGCTACACCGGCTCCCCCGAGACCCTGGACTCGGCGGTGTCACCGCGCGGCTTCCGGCTGCTGGCGAAGGTGCCGCGGCTGCCCGGCGCGATCATCGACCGCCTGGTGGAGCACTTCGGCGGGCTGCAGAAGCTGCTCGCCGCCAGCGTGGACGACCTCCAGACGGTGGACGGCGTCGGCGAGGCCCGGGCGCGCAGCGTCCGCGAGGGCCTGTCGAGGCTGGCGGAGAGCTCGATCCTCGAACGGTACGTCTGAGTTCCGGGCCCGCCCGCGCGCGTCGCGGTTCCCGGCGGATCACCGCTGCCCGCGTACCGCCGGTCCCGGCGTCAGCGGGTGCCGGGCGCCCGGCACCGCCTCAGTCCTTCTCCAGCACGAACGACGTCTGCACCTTCGCGAACCCCGGCGCCTTGGCCTCCACCAGGTACGTCCCCGCGCCGGCCGACCCCGCCGGCGGCGTCGCGCACCGCGGGGCGCTCGGCTTGCGGTCCCACTTCACGGTGTACGTGATGCTCTCGCCGGCCGGCACCCGGAACACCAGGCTCCGCGCGCCCTCGGGACAGTCGTCCGACGCCCAGTACGCGTCGTCGGCGCTCGCCTGAGCGATCGTCAACACCGTGTTCTGCGGCCCGAGATCGACCTTGCAGTCACTGTCGGAGACGTTCCGCGCGGTCAGCAGGAACGTGGGCGTCCGACCGGGCTCGTAGGCGTTGCGGACGCTGCGCAGGCTCAACTTGACCGTGTTCGCCGTGCAGTTGGGCAGCCCGGACCCGGATCCGGCCGGCAGCGCGTCACCCGCGCCGACCCCGGACGACGTACCGCCCTCGGAGCCGCCGCCCGCGCTGCCCCCGGCACCGCCGTCCGAACCGCCGGCGCCACCGGAGTCCGCGGGGTCGCCGCCCGCCCCGTCGTCCCCGTCGCCGGAGGACGAGCCGCCGGACCCGCCGGACCCGCCGGATCCGCCGGAGCCCGGCTCGTCACGTCCACCCGGCGCCTGACTGATCGCCGGTCCCGAACTCGACGGCCCCGGAGTGATGGACGGCGCGGGATTCTTGCCGTTGGCCCCGTTCTCGCTCTCGCCGCCGCCCCCGCCGCCCGCGGTGACCACCCAGGTGATCAACAAGGCCAACAGGGCCAGTACGGACAGCAGTACGGCCCTCCTTCGCCAGTAGATGGAGGAGGGAAGCGGCCCGACCGGATTGCGCAGAGATCCCACGGCGCAAACTGTACGAGAGATCGGCGCGTTCGCTTGTCCCACCCGCCGCCAAGACTCGCAACTTTTCCGGATCATCATCCCGGAAACCGCCCCGCCACCCCTGTCCTTCGTCAGGTGCGGCAGGCGACGATCGCAGGGTGTGACCGTTCCGACCTCTCGCCTACGGTCCGTGACCATGGACTTCGTGGACAGCGGGCTCTACCGCGACATCACCGACTTCGCGCACGACACCCCGCCGTGGGTGCAGCACACGGCCGAGATCGGGACGGAGGCCGGACTCCTGGTCTTCGTCGCGCTGTTCGTCCTCGGCTGGTGGCGGGCCCGGCACGCCGGCCCGCAGGCGTTCGCGATCGCGGCCCTTGCACCTCTGGCCACGGCTGTGGCGTACGTGTGCAGCGAAGTGCTCAAGTCCGGTGTGACCCAGGAGCGTCCGTGCCGGGCGGTCACCGGTGCCGCCCCGTCCCTGGCCGAGTGCCCGCCGCACGGCGACTGGTCGTTCCCCAGCAACCACGCCACGATCGCGGGCGCCTCGGCCCTCACCCTGGTCCTGGTCCGGCGCGCGCTCGTCTGGCTGACGGCCCCGCTGGCCCTCCTCATGGCCTTCTCCCGGGTGTTCGTCGGCGTGCACTACCCGCACGACGTGGTCGCGGGACTGCTCCTCGGCACGGTCGTCGCCTTCGCGGCGGTACGGCTGGCCACGCGCCCGGCGGTCCGGCTCGCCGCGTCGATGCGCGCCTCGTCGGTACCCGCCGTGCGGTGGCTCACCGGACCGGGGCCGCAGCCGGCCGCCCACCGCGTACCGCCGTACGCGACGCACCGGCGCCGCTGAGCGGACGCACGCGGACGCACGGGGGCTCACGCGGGCTCACGCGGACTCACGCGGACTTCAGGTCGCGACCAGCCCCGCCTCGTGGGCGACGATCGCCGCCTGTACGCGATTGCGCACACCGAGCCGGTCGAGGACCGCGCTGACGTACGCCTTCACCGTGCCCTCGACGAGATGCAGCCGGGCGGCGATCTCCGGGTTGGACAGTCCGGCCCCCACCAGGCCGAGCACCTCGCGCTCGCGCGGGCTGAGCACCGCCACGCGCGCGCGTGCCTCCGCCTCCCGGGCGAGCCGGCCGGCGCCGTCGGCGCCGCCGAGGCCCTCGATGACGTACCGGGCCACCTTGGGCGACAGGAAGGCCGCACCGCCCGCCACCGCCCGCACTCCGGCGATGAGTTCGTACGGGTCGCCGGACTTGAGCAGGAATCCGGTGGCGCCGCCGCCCAGCGCGCGGGCCACGTAGGCGCGTTCGGAGAAGGTGGTGAGCATCGCGACGGCCGTGCCGGGGACGGTGCGGACGATCTCCTCGGCCGCCGCGAGCCCGTCCAGGCGGGGCATGCGGATGTCGAGCAGGGCCACGTCGGGGCGGTGCGCCCGGGCCAGCTCGACGGCCTCGCGCCCGTCACCCGCCTCCGCGACGACCTCCGTCTCACCGCTGCTCCCCAGGATGGCGCGCACCCCGGCGCGCACCATCGCCTCGTCGTCGGCCAGCAGGACCCTGATCACCGTGTGAACTCCTCGTATTCCTCGTGCCCTTCGCCGGCCAGGCCGACGCGCGGGATCACGTCCTTGGCGACCAGGCGCCCCTCGTCGTCGAAGCAGAGCCGGAAGTGGTCCACGGAGACGAAGAGTTCGCCGCTCGCGCGGTAGTAGCGGCAGTCGGCGCCCTCGGGCGGCGCGGGCGCGCGTTCCGAGGGCGGGTCCCGGACCTCCAGGTCCGGCAGCACCCGTGCGACCTCGCCGGCCGGCGTGCCCGGGCGCAGCCCCGCGTACGCGGCGGGTTCCAGGACCGAGTGCGTCTCGGTGTACGCGTACCAGCCGAAGGCCGAACCGACCAGGACGACACCCGCGCAGGCGGCGGCGCCGAGACCGGCGGCGACCCGGCGGCGGGCACGGGTGTAGGGGGCGGAGGGCGGGCGCGGGGGCGTGGCCGCCGCGGACGCCCGCGCCGGGACGTGGGCCCGGACCCGGTAGCCGCCGGCGTACGGGCCCGCCTCGAAGGTGCCGCCGACCGCGGTCACGGCGGCGCGCAGCCCGAGCAGGCCCGAGCCGCTCCCCGGGGACGGGGAACTCCCCTGGGCGGCCCGGCCGTTGGTGATGGTGACGGTCGCTCCCCGTACGTCGTCCCCCGTCACCGCCACGACGACGGGCGCGCCCGGTGCGTGCCGTGCCGCGTTGGTCAGCGCCTCCCTGGTCACCCGGTGCAGCAGCCGTTCGGCGACCCCGCCGGGCCGCACGGCGGTGTTCCGCCCGCCGGGTTCCCAGCGCACCGGAAGCCCGGACTCGGCGGCGCGGGCGACGAGTTGCTCGACGCTCTCGCCGGCGGGGGTCAGGGGCACGGGCTCGTCGTCGTCCTCCCGCAGGACACCGATGATGCGGTGCAGCCGGTCGGTGGCGTCGGCGGCCGCCGCACGCAGGTCGGCCGCGGCGGCCCGGTGGTGGCCCGCGAGGTCGGGGGCGACCTGGAGAGCGCCCGCGCGCAGGGCGATCAGGCTCAGCTCGTGGCCCAGGGAGTCGTGCATGTCCTGGGCGATCCGGGCCCGCTCCCGCAGCCGGGCGCGTTCCTCGGCGAGGCGCTGCTCCTCCTCCAGGCGGGCCGCCCTGAGCCAGCCCGCCTCGGCGAGCTGGCGGCTCTGGCGCCAGTAGCGTCCGCCGAGCCAGGGGAAGACACAGCCGAACAGGAGGGTGCCGGTCAGGACCAGCCACTCGGGGACCGGGTCGGCCCCGGCGAGCGCGATCCGCGCGGTGCCGGCGCAGCCGACGGCGGCGAAGCACAGCGCCGCGGGGGCGGTGCGGCCCGCCCGCAGCCCGAGCAGCAGCGCGAACACGCCGAGCGCCGGGCCGTAGGAGACGCTGAACAGCGCGGGGGCGAAGGCCAGGCTCAGCGCGGCCGTCAGCCCGAAGGCGGCCAGGGGCCGGCGCCGGGACAGGGCGGTGGCGACGGCGAGCAGGACCGGTCCGGCCAGCTGCTGCCAGAGGGCGCGCGGCTCGTTCAGCCCGAGCCGGTCCGCGGTGAGCGCCGGGGCGGCGAGGACCGCCCAGAGCAGGCAGCCCCGGCCGAGCGCGGCGAGGCGGGCACGTTCCATGCCGTCGACGCTACAAGCGGCCGCCGGGTCGCCACTGCTGCCGATCGTCAGGTGCCCGTCACCCTCCGGGCCCCTCGTTCCCCCTCTCCACCGTGGCGGTCCCCCCGCGGGTACGGCCGGGCGTGGCAGGATCGAGAGGTCATGACTGCTCCCACGAAGCCCCCGTACGGCAACGCCGCCGATTCCGTGTCCGAGCGTGCTCCCGGTGAGCCGCTGCACTCCCCCGTCATCGACTGGTTCGACGAGCACGCCCGGGACCTGCCGTGGCGGCGCCCCGAGGCCGGTGCGTGGGGGGTGATGGTCAGCGAGTTCATGCTCCAGCAGACCCCGGTGAACCGGGTCCTGCCCGTCTACGAGCAGTGGCTGGCCCGCTGGCCGCGCCCCGCCGACCTCGCCGCGGAGTCACCCGGCGAGGCCGTCCGCGCCTGGGGCCGGCTCGGCTACCCGCGCCGCGCCCTGCGCCTGCACGGCGCCGCCGTCGCCATAACGGAACGGCACGGCGGCGACGTCCCGTCCGACCACGCCCAGCTGCTGGCGCTGCCCGGCATCGGCGAGTACACGGCCGCGGCCGTGGCGTCGTTCGCGTACGGGCAGCGGCACGCGGTGCTGGACACCAACGTCCGCCGGGTGTTCGCCCGCGCGGTCACCGGGGTGCAGTACCCGCCGAACGCGACCACCGCCGCCGAGCGCCGGCTCGCCCGCGCGCTGCTGCCGGAGGACGCGTCGACCGCCGCGCGGTGGGCCGCCGCCTCCATGGAGCTCGGGGCGCTGGTGTGCACGGCGAAGAACGAGTCGTGCCACCGCTGCCCGATCGCCGCGCAGTGCGCCTGGCGCCTGGCGGGCAAGCCGGCCCACGACGGTCCGCCGCGCCGGGGCCAGACGTACGCGGGCACGGACCGTCAGGTCCGCGGGCGGCTGCTGGCCGTCCTGCGGGAGAAGCACGGACCGGTACCGCAGGCCGTCCTGGACCGGGTGTGGCACGAGCCGGTGCAGCGCGCCCGCGCCCTGGACGGTCTCGTCGCCGACGGCCTGGTGGAGCCGCTGCCGGGCGGCCTGTACCGGCTGCCGCTGAGCTGACGCACGGCCGGCGCACCCGGGCACGGGCATCCGTGACCAC
>NZ_JAPSKQ010000270.1 GCF_031181555.1 Streptomyces sp.
CGCCGCCGCGGGCCCGCCCCGCCGCCGCGACCGGTGCCCGGCTGGTGTGGATCCCGCGCCGGGCCGGGGAGCGGGGCGCCGTGGAGGCGGGCGCGCTGCCGTCGCTGCTGCCGGGCGGCCGCCCGGCGACCGACCCGCGCGCGCGTGAGGAGGTCGCCGCCGTCTGGGGCGTCGCGGAACTGCCGCACCGCTACGGCCGCGACACCGGCCAGATCGTCGAGGCGGCGGTACGCGGCGAGCTCCAGGCGCTGCTGGTCGCGGGCGTGGAGGTGGCCGACCTGCCCGACCCGGCACGCGCGCGTGCGGCACTCGCCGAGGCCGGGTTCGTGGTCTCGCTGGAGCTGCGGCCCAGCGAGGTCACCGAGCTCGCCGACGTCGTCCTGCCCGTCGCCGCGGTCGCCGAGAAGGCCGGCACCTTCCTCAACTGGGAAGGCCGGGTCCGCATGTTCGAGGCGGCGCTCAAGCCCGACCAGATGACCCGGCGTCCCGCGCCCACCGACGCGCGCGTGCTGCAGATGCTGGCCGACGCCATGGACGTCCACCTGGGGCTTCCGGACCTGCGCACCGTGCGCGCGGAGCTCGACCGGCTCGGCGCCTGGGACGGGCCGCGGGCCACCGAACCGCTGGAGACCGCGAGCTCCCTGCCCCGGCCGGCCGCCGGGGAGGCGGTGCTCGCCGGGCACCGGCTGCTGCTCGACCAGGGCGTCCTGCAGCAGGGCGACGAGGCGCTCGCCGGCACCCGGCACGCCGCCCACGCGCGCGTGTCGGCCGCCACGGCCGCCGAGGTCGGCGTCAAGGACGGCGACCCGCTGGTGGTGACCGGTACCGCGGGAACGGTCCGACTGCCGCTGGAGATCACCGAGATGCCCGACCGCGTGGTGTGGCTCCCGATGAACTCCGTCGGCGGCGGCGTCGCCTCCGACACCGGGGAACAGCCCGGCTCCCTCGTCCGCATCGGCCCGGCGGCGCTCGCCGGCGAGGCCCCCAAGGAGGTGGAGGGATGAGCCCGTACCTCGCCGCTGAAGACCTCTCGATGTTCGGCCGCGACCCCTGGTGGCTGGTCGTCGTCAAGGCGGTGTTCTGCTTCGCCTTCCTCATGGTGACCGTGCTGATCTCCATCGTGATGGAGCGCAAGGTCGTCGCCTGGATGCAGCTGCGCATCGGCCCCAACCGGCACGGCCCCTGGGGCATGCTCCAGTCGCTCGCCGACGGCGTGAAGCTGATGCTCAAGGAAGACGTCGTCGTCAAGCGCGCGGACAAGGTGGTGTACGTCCTCGCGCCGGTCGTCGCGGCCATCCCGGCCTTCATGGCGATCGCGGTGATCCCCTTCGGCCCGGCCGGCAACGAGGTCTCGATCTTCGGCCACCGCACCACGATGCAGCTCACCGACCTGCCGATCGCGGTTCTCTACCTCCTCGCGGTCGCCTCGATCGGCATCTACGGCATCGTCCTGGCCGGCTGGAGTTCCGGATCCACCTATCCGCTGCTGGGGGGCCTGCGCTCCTGCGCGCAGATGATCTCCTACGAGATCGCCATGGGCGCCGCGTTCGCCTCCGTGTTCCTCTACTCGGGGTCGATGTCGACGTCGACGATCGTCGAGCAGCAGACCGACCGCTGGTTCGTCCTGCTGCTGCCGCTCTCCTTCATCCTCTACATCGTCACGATGGTCGGCGAGGTCAACCGCGCCCCCTTCGACATGCCGGAGTCCGAGGGCGACCTGGTCGGCGGCTTCAACACCGAGTACTCGTCGATCAAGTTCGCGATGTTCATGCTCGCCGAGTACATCAACATGGTCACCGTCTCGGCCGTCGCCGTCACCCTCTTCCTGGGCGGCTGGCGGGCCCCGTGGCCGGTCAGCACCTTCTGGGAGGGCGCGAACCACGGCTGGTGGCCGATGCTCTGGTTCACCGGCAAGCTGCTGACCCTGTTGTTCGGTTTCGTCTGGCTGCGCGGCACGCTCCCGCGGGTCCGCTACGACCAGCTGATGAAGCTCGGCTGGAAGGTCCTCATCCCGGTCTCGCTGGTGTGGCTGATGCTCGTCGCCACCGTGCGGGCCCTGCGGAACGAGAACTACGACTTCGCCGACATCGCCCTCTACATCGCCGCGGGCGTCCTCGCCCTGCTGCTGCTCTCCTTCGTCGCCGACATGTTCCGCGGGAAGGCGAAGCAGGCCGAGCAGCCCGCCGAGGCCCCGGCCGCCTTCGACCCGATGGCGGGCGGATTCCCCGTGCCGCCGCTGCCGGGGCAGGAGCTGCCGCCGGTGCCGCGGCGCCGTTCGCGGCGGGAGCGGGAGCTCATCGTCAGTGGCGGCCCCGATACTCAGGGTGACGGATCTCTGGGTGGATCTACGGATGGAAAGGAGGCGTCCGATGGCTGAGGAGCCCAAGGAGGCCGGGCAGACGAAGCCCGGTTTCCTGAACCCCGTGGCCGGCTTCGGCGTGACCTTCAAGGCCATGTTCAAGAAGCGGCTGACCGAGCAGTACCCGGAGCAGCAGAAGACCACCGCTCCGCGCTTCCACGGACGGCACCAGCTCAACCGCCATCCGGACGGCCTGGAGAAGTGCGTCGGCTGCGAACTGTGCGCCTGGGCCTGCCCCGCCGACGCGATCTACGTCGAGGGCGCGGACAACACCGACGAGGAGCGCTACTCGCCCGGCGAGCGCTACGGCCGCGTCTACCAGATCAACTACGCCCGCTGCATCCTGTGCGGCCTGTGCATCGAGGCGTGCCCCACGCGCGCGCTCACGATGACCAACGAGTTCGAACTGGCCGACTCCAGCCGCGCCAACCTCATCTACACCAAGGAGCAGCTGCTCGCCGGACTGGAGGAGGGCATGGTCGACACCCCGCACGCCATGTACCCGGGCACCGACGAACAGGACTACTACCGGGGCCTGGTGACCGAGGCCGCGCCCGGTACGGAGCAGCAGGCCGCCCACTCCAAGGGCGAGGTCGTGCAGGAGGCCGCCTCGACCTTCGGCGCGGAGGAACCGGCGTCGGAGAAGGTGATCGGGCGATGACCGAGCAGCTCGCCGCCTACTCCACCTCCACCGGAGAGGCCGTCCAGTTCTGGATCCTCGGCACGATCGCGGTGATCGGCGCCCTGTGCACCGTCTTCATGAGGCGGGCCGTGCACAGCGCGCTCTGCCTCGCCGGAACCATGATCGTCCTGGCGGTGTTCTACCTGGCCAACGGCGCCTACTTCCTGGGCGTCGTGCAGATCGTCGTCTACACCGGCGCGATCATGATGCTGTTCCTGTTCGTGGTGATGCTGGTCGGCGTCACCGCGGCGGACTCCCTGAAGGAGACCATCAAGGGCCAGCGCTGGCTGGCCCTGCTGTGCGGGCTCGGCTTCGGCATCCTGCTGATCGCGGGCATCGGCAACGCCTCGCTCAGTGAGTTCAACGGCATCGGCCAGGCGAACGCGAACGGCAACGTGGAGGGCATCGCGACCCTCATCTTCACCAAGTACGTCTTCGCCTTCGAACTCACCGGCGCCCTGCTCATCACGGCCGCCGTCGGCGCCATGGTGCTCACCCACCGCGAGCGCACCGAACGCGCCAGGACGCAGCGGGAGCTGGCCGAACAGCGCGTCCGCGAGGGCAAGTACCTCCCGCCGCTGCCGGCGCCCGGTGTCTACGCCCGGCACAACGCCGTGGACATCGCGGGCCTGCTGCCCGACGGCACCCCGTCCGAGCTCACCGTCAGCAAGACGCTGCGGGAGCGCGGTCAGGTCCGTGACGTGTCGCAGGAGGCGCTCAACGACCTGCGGGCGCTGGAGCAGCGCGCCGAGGAGCGGCTGGAGCGCACGCCGATCGAGCCGACGGTGTTCAAGCGGCCCGAGGAGGCGTCGAAGTGAACCCGGTCAACTACCTCTACCTCGCCGCCCTGCTGTTCACGATCGGCGCCACCGGCGTGCTGATCAGGCGCAACGCGATCGTCGTCTTCATGTGCGTCGAGCTCATGCTCAACGCCTGCAACCTCGCGTTCGTCGCCTTCTCCCGGATGCACGGCAACCTCGACGGCCAGATCATCGCCTTCTTCACGATGGTCGTCGCCGCCGCGGAGGTCGTGGTGGGGCTCGCGATCATCGTGTCCCTGTTCCGTTCCCGCCACTCGGCCTCGGTCGACGACGCCAGCCTGATGAAGCTGTGAGGGGTCGCTGAACCGTGACTAACGCAGAGAACCTGATTGCGCTGCTGGTGGCGGCGCCCCTGCTCGGAGCGGCGGTCCTGCTGTGCGGCGGACGCCGGCTGGACGCCGTCGGCCACTGGATCGGCACGCTGCTCGCCGGTGTCTCCTTCGTGCTCGGCCTGGTGCTGTTCACCGACCTGCTGGGCAAGGACGCCGAGGAACGCACCCTCACACAGCACCTGTTCAGCTGGATCCCGGTGGAGGGTTTCCAGGCCGACGTCGCCTTCCGGCTCGACCAGCTGTCGATGACGTTCGTCCTGCTGATCACCGGCGTCGGCTCGCTGATCCACCTGTACTCCATCGGGTACATGGAGCACGACGAGCGGCGCCGCCGCTTCTTCGGCTACCTGAACCTGTTCCTCGCGGCGATGCTGCTGCTCGTCCTCGCCGACAACTACCTGCTGCTGTACGTCGGCTGGGAGGGCGTCGGTCTCGCCTCCTACCTGCTGATCGGCTTCTGGCAGCACAAGCCCAGTGCCGCGACGGCGGCGAAGAAGGCCTTCCTGGTCAACCGCGTCGGCGACATGGGCCTGTCGATCGCGATCATGCTGATGTTCCTGTGGTTCGGCACCTTCGCCTTCGGGCCGGTGCTCGGCAGCCACGAGGAGGCCGGGCTCGCCGGTGCCGCCGGTGAGGACAAGCTCACCGCGATCGCCCTGATGCTGCTGCTCGCCGCCTGCGGCAAGTCCGCCCAGGTGCCGCTGCAGTCCTGGCTCGGGGACGCCATGGAGGGCCCGACCCCCGTCTCGGCCCTGATCCACGCGGCCACCATGGTGACGGCGGGCGTGTACCTCATCGTCCGCTCCGGGGCCATCTTCAACGGCGCCCCCGACGCGCAGCTCGTGGTCACCGTCGTCGGCGCGGTCACGCTGCTGTTCGGTGCGATCGTCGGTTGCGCGAAGGACGACATCAAGAAGGCGCTGGCCGGCTCGACCATGTCGCAGATCGGCTACATGGTGCTGGCCGCGGGCCTCGGCCCGATCGGCTACGTCTTCGCGATCATGCACCTGGTGACGCACGGCTTCTTCAAGGCCGGGCTGTTCCTCG
>NZ_JAPSKQ010000271.1 GCF_031181555.1 Streptomyces sp.
GGGACGGAGCGGTCACTGGCCGGCGAACTTCTCGCTGACCGCGTCGTACACGCCCTTGGCCTCGTCACCCAGCCGCGGACCGGCCAGCCAGCCCGACGTCACCGGGCCGATCGAGGTGTTGGACACCAGCGCCGGCTTGCCGTCCGAACCCGCCGCGACCCAGCCGCCGCCGGACGAGCCGGCGGTCATGCTGCACCCGATGCGGTACATCGTCGGGTCGGACGCGTCGAGGGACAGCCGGCCCGGGCGGTCCTGGCAGCGGTACAGCGCCTGACCGTCGTACGGCGGAGCGGCCGGGTAGCCGATCGCCGTCACATCCTTCACCTGTGGCACGGCCGGGGCCTCGAAGTCCACCGGCAGTGCCGAACCGACCGTCTCCTCCAGCGACTTGCCGCCGCTGCCCTTCTCCGGCGTCACGTGGATGACGGCGAAGTCGTACGCGGCGCCGTCACCGCCCGTCGAACCGCCCTGCTCGATCCACTGGTCCGAGGTCTGCGCCCAGTCGCCCCACCAGACGCCGTACGGAGCGACCTCCTCCTTGGTGGCGCTCTCGAGCTCCTCGGCCGACTTGCCCGCGTCGTTGTACGACGGCACGAAGGCGATGTTGCGGTACCAGCCGCCCTTCTTGCCGGCGTGCACGCAGTGGCCGGCCGTCCAGACCATGTTGGACTTGCCGGGGTTGGCCGGGTCCTGCACCACCGTCGCGGAGCAGACCATCGTGCCCTCGGGGGAGTCGAAGAAGACCTTGCCGGCGGTGGGGGCGTTGGCGTGGTACGACGGCGGGACGGCCTGCGCCTGCACCGGTTCCGGCGTCGGGTCCGTCACGCCCTGGTCACCGGAGATGTCGCTGTCGTCGACCTCCTGGTCCGGCTCCTCGGCCTCCCGCATGCGGTCCGGGTCCCACAGGTCCTCGATGATCGGGTTGATGAACTCGTTGGCCTCGCGCAGCCAGTCGTCCTTGCTCCAGTCCTTCCAGGCGCCGTCCTTCCACTTGTCGATGTCGATCCCGTGCTCCTTGAGCCGGTCCTTGATGTCGTCCGGGATCTTGAGCTTGCCGTCGTCGGCAGCGGCGGTCGCGGAGGTGTCGGCACCCGCGTCGGCGTTCCCCGACTCACAGGCGGTGGCGGTGAGCGCGAGCGCCGAGGCGAGCGCGACGGCGGCCAGGACGGGGGAGGTTCCGCGCCGTGTCCTCCCCCCTCGGCGAGCGGTGGACGACGGCCGTATGGATCGCATGATCTGACTCCCCCTGGAATGGACGAACTTGGTGCTTCGGCCGTGTTCACGCGTGAACCCACGCGCAGTTCACAGGTGCTTTCACGGCCTTCGGGAACGGCACCACACACTATGCGCTCGCTGTGGGGGACAACCGACGGAACGGCAACGGTTCCGTCACGGCAGGGATCTTGAGGCAACCCGTAACCCGGTGAGCGGTCCGGGGTTGGTAGCGGTGGGGCCCACCGCCTGCGTGGCGTCCCCGTGCCCGCGGCCGGCGGGAGCACAGCGAAGGACGGAGAACGGTGGGGGAATTCACGCACGGGGGGCGGAAAACGGCAGGCCCGGGTGTCCGGCCCGCTGCCGCGCAGGCCGTGACGGTGACCACCACCGCGCACGAGGGCATCCTGCGCCGCCAGTCCGCGCGGGAGTCCGCGGCCCGTACCTGTGCCCCCGCCCTGCCGATCGTCCCGGTGAGAGCACGCGGAATGACCATCGAGGGCGCGGACGGACGCCGTTATCTCGACTGCCTCTCCGGCGCCGGAGCGCTCGCCCTCGGGCACAACCACCCTGTCGTACTCGAGGCGATCCGCAAGGTCATCGACTCGGGCGCACCGCTTCACGTCTCCGGCCTGGCGACCCCGGTGAGGGACGCCTTCATCACCGAGCTGTTCCGCACACTGCCCCCCGGACTCGCCGACCGCGCGCGCGTGCGTTTCTGCGGACCGGCCGGCACCGACGCCGTGGCGACCGCCCTCCAACTCGTCCGCGCGGCGACCGGCCGCGCCGGCGTGCTCGCGTTCACCGGCGCCCACCACGCGCTGGCCGCCGGATCTCCGGACGCGGCCCGTTCCGCGTCCTCCGGTGCGCAGATCACCCTGCTGCCCTATCCGCAGGACTACCGCTGCCCCTTCGGCATCGGAGGCGAGCGCGGAGCCGAACTGGCCGCCCGCTGGACCGAGTCCGTCCTCGACAGTCCCGCCTCGGGCGTACCGCTTCCCGCCGGGATGATCGTCGAGCCCGTGCAGGGTGACGGCGGGGTGCTCCCGGCGCCGGACGCCTGGCTGCGGCGCATACGGCGTCTGACGGCCGACCGGTCCGTCCCGCTGATCGCCGACGAGACCCTGACGGGGGTCGGACGGACCGGTGCCTTCTGGGCAGTCGAGCACAGCGGGGTCACGCCCGATGCGATGGTGCTGTCCGCGGCCATCTGGGGAAGCCTGCCGCTGACCGTCGTGGTCCACCGGGACGACCTCGACAACGGCGCCTCCGGCACCCACACCGGCACGTTCCCCGGCAACCAGCTCGCCATGGCCGCAGGCACGGCGACCCTCGGCCACGTCCGCGAGAACGGCCTCGCCGAGCACGCGGCCACGCTGGGCGCCCGCATGCTGGACCGGCTCCGGACCCTGGCGGGTGAGCTCGCCTGTGTGGGAGAGGTGCGGGGACGAGGGCTGATGATCGGGGTCGAACTGGTGGATCCGGAGGGCGGGGACGACGAGGGTCACGGCATCACTGGTCCGGGGCCGACGGTGACGCCGGACGGCACTCGGGGGTACCGGCCCCGCCCCGCCGCGCCCGAACTCGCGGTCGCCGTGCAGCGGGAGTGCCTGCGGCGCGGCCTGATCGTCGACCTCGGCGGCCCCTGCGCGAGCGTCGTACGGCTGTTCCCGCCCCTGACGACCACCGACGGACAGGCGGGCGCGGTGCTCGACCGGCTTGCCGATGCGCTCCAGGCGGCGGCGCGCGCCCCCTTCGCCCACCGCCGGGCGGAACAGCACCGCCACCCGCCCCGCGAGCCCCATCACCCCGCGGGCCGCACCGAGCGGACGGGGTGACGGGTGGCCGCGGCGCACGAGAGCCCCCTGTGCCTCCTCCCCGACGGACGTCCGGGTCCACGGACCACTCACGCGCGGGGCGGGTGCGACCGACGCCCGTCCCCGCCGGTGCGGGTTCCCGTGCCGACGCCGGGCCGCGGCCGGTCGTCGCCGCCCCGATCCGAGGAGCCCTGGTCTTGATCACACCCCCCGTCCTCACCGTGATCGCCCGAATGTCAGTGCCGGGCCGTAGGGTGGTCGCGCTATGACGAAGCCCTCACTCCCCGAACTCCTGCATGCTGCCGTCACCGCCGTCGGCGGTACGGAGCGTCCCGGCCAGGTGGCCATGGCCGAAGCCGTCGCCGAGGCGATCGACGACGGCTCCCACCTGCTGGTCCAGGCCGGCACCGGTACCGGAAAGTCGCTGGGTTACCTGGTGCCCGCGCTCGCGCACGGGGAGAGGGTCGTCGTGGCGACGGCCACCCTGGCCCTGCAGCGCCAGCTCGTGGAGCGTGACCTGCCGCGCACGGTCGAGGCGCTGCATCCCCTGCTGCGTCGTCGCCCGGAGTTCGCGATGCTCAAGGGCAGGTCCAACTACCTGTGTCTGCACCGTCTCCACGAGGGCGTACCGCAGGACGAGGAGGAGGGCCTCTTCGACCAGTTCGAGGCGGCCGCGCCCACCAGCAAGCTGGGCCAGGACCTGCTGCGCCTGCGCGACTGGTCGGACGAGACGGAGACCGGCGACCGGGACGACCTCACGCCCGGCGTGTCCGACCGGGCCTGGTCCCAGGTGTCGGTGTCGTCGCGGGAGTGCCTGGGCGCCACGAAGTGCGCCTACGGTGCGGAGTGCTTCGCCGAGATGGCCCGTGAGCGCGCCAAGCTGGCCGAGGTGGTCGTCACCAACCACGCCCTGCTCGCGATCGACGCCATCGAGGGCGCGCCGGTACTCCCGCAGCACGAGGTGCTGATCGTCGACGAGGCCCATGAGCTGGTCTCACGGGTCACCGGAGTCGCCACCGGGGAGCTCACCCCGGGCCAGGTCAACCGCGCGGTGCGCCGCGCCGCGAAGCTCGTCGACGAAAAGGCCGCCGACCAGCTCCAGACCGCCGCCGAAGGCTTCGAACGACTGATGGAGCTGGCGCTTCCGGGCCGGCTGGAGGACATCCCGGAGGACCTCGGCTACGCGCTCATGGCGCTGCGCGACGCCTGCCGGACCGTGATCTCCGCGATCGGTAACACCCGCGACAAGTCCGTCCAGGACGAGGACGCGGTCCGCAAACAGGCGCTGGCCTCCGTGGAGAGCGTGCACGACGTGGCGGAACGGATCACGAACGGCTCCGAGTGGGACGTCGTCTGGTACGAGCGCCACGACCGGTTCGGCGCCTCCCTGCGCGTCGCCCCCCTGTCCGTCTCGGGCCTGCTGCGGGAAAAGCTCTTCGCCGACCGTTCCGTCGTCCTGACGTCCGCGACACTGAAGCTGGGCGGCGATTTCAACGGCGTGGGAGCCTCTCTGGGCCTGGGTCCCGAAGGGACCGAAGGCGATGACCTTCCTCAGTGGAAGGGTGTCGACGTCGGCTCGCCGTTCGATTACCCCAGGCAGGGCATCCTGTACGTCGCCAGGCATCTGGCCCGT
This sequence comes from Streptomyces sp., assembly GCF_031181555.1. Taxonomy (GTDB): domain Bacteria; phylum Actinomycetota; class Actinomycetes; order Streptomycetales; family Streptomycetaceae; genus Streptomyces; species Streptomyces fimbriatus. Next base: position 4,663 of record NZ_JAPSKQ010000271.1, read on the forward strand.
CCGGCCCGTGACGGTGACCGCGCGGACATGCTCGACGAGCTCACCGAGCTGATCCAGGCGGCGGGCGGCCGCACGCTGGGGTTGTTCTCCTCGATGCGGGCCGCCCAGCTCGCCGCCGAGGAACTGCGCTCCCGGATCCCCGAGTTCCCGATCCTTCTGCAGGGTGAGGAGACGCTCGGTGAGCTGATCAAGAATTTCGCGGCCGATCCCAGGACCTGCCTCTTCGGCACGCTGTCGCTCTGGCAGGGCGTCGATGTCCCGGGTCCGAGCTGTCAGCTGGTCGTCATGGACAAGATCCCGTTCCCGCGTCCGGACGACCCCCTGATGAGCGCCCGCCAGAAAGCCGTGGAGGACGCGGGCGGCAACGGCTTCATGGCGGTCGCCGCCACCCACGCGGCGCTGCTCATGGCGCAGGGAGCCGGCCGTCTCGTACGTGCGTCGGGGGACCGGGGCGTGGTGGCCGTGCTGGACCAGCGGCTGGCGACGGCCCGCTACGGAAGCTATCTGAAGGCTTCGCTGCCCGACTTCTGGTACACCACGGACCGCAACCAGGTCAGGAA
>NZ_JAPSKQ010000272.1 GCF_031181555.1 Streptomyces sp.
GCCCCCGGACGGTCAGCGGCGCCGCAGTGACGGGTCGAGCAGCGCGGGCGGGGTGTCGTACTTCTCGTGCGCGGCCAGGTCGACACCGGGGGCGACGATCGCGTCGATCGCGTCCAGTACGTCGGCGGGGAGCACGGTGTCCGCGGCGGCGAGCTGCGCGTGCAGGTGGTCAGGGGTGCGGGGGCCGATGAGCGCGCTGGTCACGGCGGGGTGCGCGGTCACGAATCCGAGCGCCAGCTGGATCATGGTCAGTCCGGCCTCGTCGGCGACCCCGGCCAGTCGCTCGACGGCGTCGAGCCTGGTCCGGTTGGACGGGACGGTGGTGTCGAAGCGTTCCGGCATGAACGCCGAGCGGTTGGTGGTGATCTCCCGCCCCGCACGGACCGCGCCCGACAGCCAGCCCGAGGCCAGCGGGCTCCACACCAGCACACCGAGCCCGTACTCCTCGGCCACGGGCAGGACGTGGGCCTCGATCCCGCGCTGCAGGATCGAGTAGCTGGGCTGCTCGGTGACGTAACGGCTCAGGTGGTGCTCGCGGGCGGCCCACTGGGCCTGCACGATGCGGTACGCCGGGAAGGTCGAGGAGCCGAAGTAACGGATCTTTCCCGCGCGCTGCAGGTCGGTCAGGGCCGACAGCGTCTCCTCGTCGCTGGTGCTCGGGTCCCACCGGTGGATCTGGTAGAGGTCGACATGGTCGACGCCGAGGCGGCGCAGGCTGTCCTCCAGCGCGGTGACCAGCCAGCGGCGCGAACTGCCCCGGTGGTTGCGCTCCTCACCCATGGGCATGGTCGCCTTCGTGGCCAGCACGATGTCGTCGCGGCGGCCGGCGACGGCCTTGCCGACCATCTCCTCCGACTCGCCGGCGCCGTACATGTCGGCGGTGTCGATGACGTTGACGCCGCCCTCGAGAGCGGCGTCGACGAGGGCGGTGGCCTCCTCCTGGGTGGTGCGCCCGATCGCGCCGAAGTTCATGGCGCCGAGTGCGAGGGTGCTGACCTGCACACCGGTGCGGCCCAAGGTGCGGTACTGCATGACCGTGTCTCCTCATCGCGGGTGAAGCGCGGTGGCGTGGTGGCGGTGAAGGCGGAGCCGGAAGCGACGGCGGCGGTGGCGGCACGACGAGGCGCGGCTTGGTCGCCGGCCCTCCGCTCTGCCATCATGAGAAAGCGGAACCGTGTTCCGGAATGACGATACGGAACACTGTTCCGCTTTGGCAAGCACGACGGCGGAGGGAACGGCGCGGTGGACCACGGCGACGAGGGCGCGGGGCGTGCGGCCCAGTCCAGGCGGAAGGACGCCCGGCGCAACAAGGAGGCGCTGCTCGACGCGGCCGCCGCGGTCTTCGTCACGTCGGGCGTGGACGCCCCGGTGCGCGACATCGCGGCCCGGGCCGGTGTCGGGCTGGGCACCATCTACCGCCACTTCCCGACGCGGGCGGATCTCATCATCGCCGTCTACCGGCACCAGGTCGACGCCTGCGCCGAGGCCGGGCCGGCCCTGCTGGAGACCAGCGCGACCCCGTACGACGCGCTGGGGCGATGGATCGACCGGTTCGTCGACTTCCTGGTCACCAAGCACGGCCTCGCCGCCGTACTGCAGTCCGACAGCGCCGGCTTCGACGCGCTGCACGCCTACTTCCTCGACCGCCTCGTGCCCGTCTGCGCCCGGCTGCTCGAAGCCGCGGCCGCCGCCGGCGAGATCCGCGCCGACGTCGACGCCTACGCGCTCATGCGCGGCGTCGGGAACCTCTGCGTCGGCGCGGACAGCGATCCCCGCTACGACGCGCGCCGGCTGGTCGAGCTCCTCGTCGCCGGACTGCGCCGACCGCACTGACCACCGGCCGGGCGGCCGGAACGGCGGTCCTCCCGCCCCTCCCTGCATCAGGTCCGTACCAACCTCTTGCCCCCGCCCCTTCCACGCCGCAAGCTCCCCTCATGGAGCTGGAGTTGCGGCATCTGAAGACGATCCGGGCGATCGCGGACGCGGGCAGCCTGACCAGGGCGGCGACCGACCTGGGCCTGGCGCAGCCCGCGCTGAGCGCACAGCTCAAGCGCATCGAGCGCGCCCTGGGCGGTGAGCTGTTCGAGCGCGGCCGGCACGGCGTACGGGCCACGGCGCTCGGCGAACTCGTCCTGGAGCGCACCCGTATCGTGCTGCCCGCGGTGACCGAACTGCAGCAGGAGGCGGCGCGGTTCGCCCGTACCCCGCGGGCCAACGCCCGCTTCCGGCTGGGCGGCACCCACGGCCCGCTCCTGGGCGCCCTGGTGGTCCGGCTGGCGGACGCCGCGCCCGACGCGCGGGTGACGACGTGCACCTCCTGGTCCGAGCGGGAGCTGGCCGACCTGCTGGCCGAGGGACGGCTGGACTTCGCGCTCGCCGGCACCTGCGGTTCCGCTCCCCCGCCCGGCGCCGAGGGCCTGGTCTGGCGGGAGGTCGCGGTCGACCCGGTGTTCGCCATGGTGCCGGAGGATCACCCGCTCGCCCACCGCGCGGAACTGGACCTGGCCGAGCTGGCCGACGAGGAGTGGGCCTGCGTGCCCGGCGACGGCTGCTTCGGCGACTGCTTCACCGCGGCCTGCGCCCGCGCCGGGTTCACACCGCGCCGCATGTACGAGACGGACACCGCGTCCCTGGTCCATCTGGTGCAGGCGGGCCGGGCGGTCGGGATGTGCCGGGCGACCTTCCCGACCACACCGGGGATCGTCACCCGGCCGCTCACGGGCACTCCGCTGACCTGGCGGCATCTGCTGGGCTGGCACGCGGTGACGCAGCACGAGGAGACCGCCGCCACCGTGCTGGCCCAGGCCCGGATGGCGCACGCGGGCGTGGCGGCGGGCAGCGCCAGCTACACCGAGTGGCTCGCCGCGCGCCGCGACACGTCGGGCGGCCCGAACGCCCTCCCCGAAGCGGTGTCCTGACCCGGTCCTGCCCCGGCCCGGCAGGTTCCATAACACCGCGGAGAGGGCCGACCGACGTCTTACGACGGCCGGTCGGCCCTTCCTACGGTTTCGGCACCTCCCCACCGAAACCGAGGAGATCCCGCATGTCCCCCCTGCTCCAGCGACACACCAGAGCAAGAGCCGCGGGCGCCGCACTCGCGGCGACGGCCGCCCTGCTCGTGGCCGGGCTCAGCGGCTCCGCGAGCGCCGGGCCGGCCGCCGCCGCGCCCCCCTCCGCCCCCTCGGCCGCCGAGACGCTGCGCACCGACGCCGCACCGTCCGCCCTGCTCAAGGCCATGGAACGCGATCTCGGCCTGGACCGGGGACAGGCCGAGCGCCGGCTGGCCAACGAGGCGGAGGCCGGAGCCACGGCGGGCCGCCTGCGGGCCGCACTCGGCGGTGACTTCGCGGGCGCCTGGGTGCGCGGCGCCGAGGCCGGCACCCTGACCGTGGCGACGACGGACGCCGGCGACGTGCCGGCCATCGAGGCGCGGGGCGCCGAGGCCGCCGTCGTGCCCCACTCCCTCGCCGCGCTCGACGCGGCCAAGGCCCGCCTGGACCGCGCGGCCGACCGCGCGGACACCTCCGACGCGCCGGTCTGGTACGTCGACGTCCGCAGCAACACGGTCGTGGTCGAGGCGGTACGGCCCGCCGCCGCGCGCTCCCTGCTGAAGGCGGCCGGCGTCGACGGTGGCCTGGCCCGGGTCGAGAGGTCGGCCGAACGGCCCCGCGCGCTGTACGACCTGCGGGGCGGCGACGCGTACTACATGGGCGGCGGCGGCCGGTGCTCGGTCGGCTTCCCCGTCACCAAGGGCACCCAGCAGGGCTTCGCCACCGCCGGGCACTGCGGTCGCACCGGCACCGGCACCAGCGGCTACAACCAGGTCGCCCAGGGCACTTTCCAGGGCTCGACCTTCCCCGGCCGCGACATGGCGTGGGTGGCCACCAACTCCAACTGGACCGCGACCCCGTACGTCAAGGGCGCGGGCGGCCAGAACGTCCGGGTCACCGGGTCCACGCAGGCGCCGGTCGGCTCGTCCGTCTGCCGTTCGGGCTCCACCACCGGCTGGCACTGCGGCACCGTCCAGCAGCTCAACACCAGCGTGACCTACCCCGAGGGCACCATCTCCGGCGTGACCCGCACCTCGGTCTGCGCCGAGCCCGGCGACTCGGGCGGCGCGTACATCTCCGGCAGCCAGGCCCAGGGCGTCACCTCGGGCGGCTCGGGCAACTGCAGCACGGGCGGCACGACGTACTTCCAGCCGATCAACCCGCTGCTCCAGAGCTACGGCCTCACCCTGAAGACGAACGGCGGCGGCGAGGAGCCGCCCGGGGAGGAGCCGGGCGGCACCTGGGCGGCCGGCACCGTCTACCAGCCGGGCGACACGGTGACCTACGGCGGCGCCACCTACCGCTGCCTCCAGGGCCACCAGGCCCAGGCCGGCTGGGAGCCCCCGAACGTCCCGGCCCTGTGGCAGCGCGTGTGAGCCACCCCTGACCCTTCCGACGGGGGACGGCCGCGGCCCCGGGTGCACCGGCACCCGGGGCCGCGTCGTGTCCACAGGAGCGAGCGGACGGACGTGGAACGCCCTCCGTGCCCGGCCCTTCACCCGGCCTCCGCCCGCGTGCCGTCGCCCCTGCCCGGACAGCGAGAGGGCCCGCACGACCGAAGTCGTGCGGGCCCTCTCCGGTGCTCGCTGGAGCTACCGGGTCAGATCAGCAAGCTCACTTGGTGATCTTGGTGACCTGGCCGGCGCCCACGGTCCGGCCACCCTCACGGATGGCGAACTTCAGGCCCTCCTCCATGGCGACGGGCTGGATGAGCTCCACCTTCATCTCGGTGTTGTCACCCGGCATGACCATCTCGGTGCCCTCGGGGAGGGTCACGACGCCGGTCACGTCCGTCGTACGGAAGTAGAACTGCGGGCGGTAGTTGTTGAAGAACGGGGTGTGACGACCACCCTCGTCCTTCGACAGGATGTAGGCCTGGGCCTCGAACTCGGTGTGCGGGGTGACCGAGCCCGGCTTGATGATGACCTGGCCGCGCTCGACGTCCTCGCGCTTGATGCCGCGGAGCAGCAGACCGACGTTCTCACCGGCCTGGCCCTCGTCGAGCAGCTTGCGGAACATCTCGATGCCGGTGACCGTGGTGGTGGTCTTCTCCGGCTTGATGCCGATGATGTCGACGGTCTCGTTGACCTTGAGGACACCACGCTCGATGCGGCCGGTGACGACCGTACCGCGACCGGTGATGGTGAAGACGTCCTCGATCGGCATCAGG
>NZ_JAPSKQ010000004.1 GCF_031181555.1 Streptomyces sp.
GCAAGTGCTGGAGACGGGGTATCAACATATCTGGCGTTGACTTTTGGCACGCTGTTGAGTTCTCAAGGAACGGACGCTTCCTTCGTACTCACCCTCTCGGGCTTTCCTCCGGGCGCTTCCCTTCGGTGTCTCCAACTCTACCAGTGTTTTCCCGGCCCTCCGACCACCGTCCCGCAGGCATGCAGGAGGCGACTCAGAGTTAGGATCTGAACGAGTTGGGTTACTGCCGGGCGAGGGCGCTCAATGCGTCACTCAGCCTCAAGCAGGGGTACAACCCTACACGGGGTCGCGGACCGCATGCAAATCCATTAGGCTGGGTGGTCTAGACCTCTGAACTGGACCTGTCGCCCGAACCGGTACGTCATATGACATACGCTGCTGAACAGCGCGCCGTCCGGGACGGAACAGTGACGGTGCCCCTATAGATCTCCACCCTGGGAGGCTTCCCATGACCACCGTGACGTCCCCGCTTGCAGGACGGGCCATCGGACTGGCGTCCGTGCCCGATCCGGTCTTCTCCGGGGCCATGGTCGGCCCGGGTACAGCGATCGATCCTGTACGGGAGCCCTCCGAGGCCGTCTCCCCTGTGGACGGCGTCATCGTCTCTCTGCATCCGCACGCGTTCGTCGTCGTCGACGAGAGCGGGCACGGTGTGCTCACCCACCTCGGTATCGACACCGTGCAGCTGAACGGCGAGGGCTTCGAGCTGCTCGTCAACAAGGGCGACACCGTCACGCGCGGCCAGAGCATCGTGCGCTGGAACCCTGCTGCCGTCGAGGCTGCCGGAAAGTCCCCGGTGTGCCCGGTCGTGGCCCTCGAAGCCACGGCGGACGCCCTCTCCGAGCTTCGTGACGACGGTGATGTGAAGGTCGGCGACAGTCTCTTCCTCTGGAAGTGACACCGGTGCCGTCCCGGACGGCGAACAGGACGACCAACGCGGCGGCGGGAGCCGCCGCACTATTCGGAGACGGGTGAGATGGAGACAACGCTGCGAGGCGTCGGTGTGAGCCACGGTGTGGCGATCGGCGAGGTTCGGCACATGGGGACGGCGGTGCTCGAACCGCCGGCCAAGCAGATTCCGGCGGAGGAGGCGGAGCGTGAACAGGGGCGCGCCCGCAAGGCCGTGGAGGCTGTGGCCGCCGATTTGATGGCACGCGGCAATCTGGCGGGGGGCGAGGCCCAGGCGGTGCTCGAGGCCCAGGCCATGATGGCCCAGGATCCCGAGCTGATGACGGACGTGGAGCGGCGTATCGCCGTCGGCAGCACCGCTGAGCGTGCCGTGTACGACGCGTTCGCCGCGTACCGCGAGCTGCTGGCGAGTGCCGGTGAATATCTGGCGGGCCGTGTGGCCGACCTCGACGACGTGCGGAACCGTATCGTCGCGCGGCTGCTCGGGGTGCCGATGCCCGGTGTGCCGGACAGCGACGAGCCGTACGTTCTCGTGGCCCGGGACCTCGCTCCCGCCGACACGGCACTGCTGGACCCGACTCTGGTGCTCGGTTTCGTGACCGAGGAAGGGGGGCCCACCAGTCACAGCGCGATCCTGGCACGTGCGCTCGGTGTTCCCGCCGTGGTCGCCCTGCCGGGTGCCGGCGAACTCGCCGAGGGCACCGTGATAGCGGTCGACGGCAGCACCGGCGAGATCTTCGTGAACCCGAGCGAGGAGAAGAAGTCGCAGCTCGAAGCGGCGGCGGCCGAGCGCAGGGCGGCGCTGGCGGCGTCGACCGGGCCTGGCGCGACCGCCGACGGCCACAAGGTGCCGCTGTTGGCCAACATAGGTGGTCCGGCGGACGTGGCGGCCGCTGTCGAGGCGGGTGCGGAGGGCGTGGGTCTCTTCCGTACGGAGTTCCTCTTCCTGGACGACGACAAGAACGCTCCTTCCGAGGAGAAGCAGGTCACGGCGTATCGGCAGGTGCTCGAGGCCTTCCCCGAGGGCCGTGTGGTGGTGCGTGTGCTGGACGCGGGTGCGGACAAGCCGCTGGACTTCCTCACTCCGGCCGATGAGCCGAACCCGGCGCTGGGCGTGCGGGGTCTGCGAACGCTGCTCGACCACCCCGAGGTGCTGCGCACCCAGCTGACGGCGTTGGCGAAGGCCTCGGAGGGACTGCCCGTCTACCTCGAGGTCATGGCCCCGATGGTCGCGGACCGGGCCGATGCCAGGGCGTTCGCGGACGCGTGTCGTGCGGCGGGGCTGCGGGCGAAGTTCGGTGCGATGGTCGAGATTCCCTCGGCCGCGCTGCGGGCGCGCTCGATCCTGCAGGAGGTGGAGTTCCTGTCGCTGGGGACCAACGACCTCGCGCAGTACACATTCGCCGCCGACCGTCAGGTGGGGGCCGTCTCCCGGCTGCAGGACCCGTGGCAGCCCGCTCTGCTCGACCTGGTGGCGCTGTCCGCGGAAGCGGCGAAGGCCGAGGGCAAGAGCTGTGGTGTCTGCGGCGAGGCCGCGTCGGACCCGCTGCTCGCCTGTGTGCTGACCGGCCTGGGAGTCACTTCTCTCTCCATGGGTGCGGCGTCCATTCCGTACGTCCGGGCGGCGCTGTCGAAGTTCACGCTGGCGCAGTGCGAGCGGGCCGCGGCGGCGGCCCGGGCGGCGGACAGTGCCGAGGAGGCCCGTACCGCCGCGCAGGCGGTGCTTTCGGGCGAGTAGTCGCACGGGCCCGGTAGGCAGTCGGGTTTCCGGAGGGGCGTCCCACCCGCGGTGGGACGCCCCTCTTCGGTTCCGCGGTTCAGTGACGGTGAGCCGGGCTCGGCCCCTCTTCCCCGAGATCGGGCGGCTCGCGGTAGTCGACGCCGGACTCCGGCGGGATGAGGTCTCCGGATGCGGCGTCGGTGCAGTAGGCGTCGAAGACCTCTCCGGCGGTGAGGGGTTCGAGACCGTGGGCGCGCAGGCGCCAGCCGTAGATGCGGTCGTGGGTGCCGGGTGCGCTGGTCCGCATGACCAGTCCGCCGGGACTCCCGGTGGCGAGACCGACGGCCAGGACAGTGGTGAACTCGAGGGCTTCGGTCTCGTCCGGTCGCGTGCGGCCGGCGACGTCGTCGGCGTGCAGGACGGCGATGAGGGTCTCGGGTGATCCGGAGACGCTGCACACGAGGTGCCGGTCTCCGGGTGGGGCCGTGTCGAGGATGCGGGCGAGGAGCTGGGACGCGCGGGTGAAGGCGGCACCTCCCAGGTCCTCGCCGCACGAGGCACAGGGGCCGAGGCCGACGAGGAACGTGGTCGCGTACTCCCAGGTCGCCTGGCGAACGGCCTCGTCGACGAGGTCGGGCAGCAGATCGGCCAGGGGCTGGCCCTCGTAGGGGACCGTGGGGCCGGTGGCCGCGATCTCGGCCGTGAACCGTGTGCGGCTGGTCCGGCTGTCGGGGTCGAGGCCCGCTTTCCTGCAGAACTCGGAGTACTCCTCGGGGTCGAAGAGGGCCAATGTGGTGTGGCTTCCCTGCCGTGCGCGTGTCCTGAGGACGGCCTCCACGTGTTTGAGGTAGGTGGCGTGGTCGTCGAAGGCGAAGCTCCGGTAGTGCCGCATGGCTCGGAAGTCGTGCTCGTCGGTCAGCAGGCCGATGGTGCCTGCGATTTCGTGGTGCAGAACGCGTCGCAAGGTTCGGTGGTCGGTGTACCCCATGTCTCCCCCTCCGCACAGTCGATCAATGCTCACTCACAGTAACCGGCGGCACTGACAACGGCGGTGGGGAAGGGCGGTGGTCGACCGGGACCTCGGACCCGCCGGATCGGGTGTCCGAGGTCGTCCACGGGCCTGTTCGCCTGCGGCGGGCGGTCAGGCGCGCTTGCGGGCCAGGTCCTCGTAGAAGGCGAGCAGGTCGAGGTTGTCGATGGATCCCGGGTTGACCGCCTTCTGCAGGGGGGTGCCTTGGAGGAGCCGCTTGACCGGTACCTCGATGCGCTTGCCGGTGAGGGTGTGGGGGACTCCGGGCACCTCGATGATCTCGTCGGGGACGTGGCGGGGGGACAGCTGCTCGCGGATGGTCCGCTTGATGCGGTTCAGCAGGCCCTCGTCGAGGACGGCTCCCGGTGCCAGGTGCACGAACAGGGGCATCCAGTAGCCGCCGTCGGGCTGCTCGATGCCGAGGACGAGGGACTCCCTGATCTCCGGGAGGCGTTCGACGACCTCGTAGATGTCGGCCGATCCCATGCGGACGCCCTGGCGGTTGAGCGTGGAGTCGGAGCGGCCGTGGATGACGACGGAGCCGCGGGAGGTCACGGTGATCCAGTCGCCGTGCCGCCACACACCGGGATAGGTGTCGAAGTAGCTGTCGTGGTAGCGGCTGCCGTCGGGGTCGTTCCAGAAGTGGACCGGCATGGACGGCATGGGGTTGGTGACGACGAGTTCGCCGACCTCGTCGATCAGGGGCTTTCCGCTCGGGTCCCAGGACTGCAGGTCGGTGCCCAGACAGGGCGCCTGGAGCTCGCCCACGTGGACGGGGAGGGTCGGCACGGCTCCGGCGAAGCAGGAGCACACGTCCGTGCCGCCGCTGACGGAGGCGATCCACAGGTCGTCGCGGACCTCGTCGTGCAGCCAGCGGAAGCCGTCGGGGGGCAGCGGTGAGCCGGTGGTGGCGACGCACTTCACCGCCGAGAGGTCGAAGTCGCGCGAGGGGTGCACGCCGGCCTTGCGGCAGGCCATGACGTAGGCGGCGGAGGTGCCGTAGAGGGTGGCGCCGGTGCGTTCGGCGATCCGCCACTGGGCGCCCGTGTCCGGGTGGCCGGGGCTGCCGTCGTACAGGACGATCGTCGTTCCGGTCAGCAGGCCGGAGACGAGGAAGTTCCACATCATCCAGCCGGTCGAGGTGTACCAGAAGAAGCGGTCCTCCGGGCCCAGGTCGCAGTGCAGGCCGAGCTGCTTGAGGTGTTCGACGAGGATGCCGCCCTGGGACTGGACGATCGCCTTGGGCAGTCCGGTGGTGCCGGAGGAGTAGAGCACCCACAGCGGGTGGTCGAAGGGCACCTGCTCGAAGACCGGTTCCGTGTCCGCGGAGGTGAGGGCCGACCAGTCCAGGGCGCCTCGGGGGGCTTCGGTACCGAGCAGGGGGATGTGCACGACGGCGCGCAGGGTGGGCAGTTCACGGCGCAGTTCGGCGACGACGTCGCGGCGGTCGTGCTCCTTGCCGCCGTAGCGGTAGCCGTCGACGGTGAACAGGACGACCGGTTCGACCTGCTGGAAGCGGTCGAGGACGCTGCGGGCGCCGAAATCGGGCGCGCAGGAGGTCCACACGCCGCCCACGGCCGCGGTGGCGAGAAGGGCGACGACGGCCTGCGGGATGTTCGGGAGGTAGCCGCTGACACGGTCTCCGGGACGCACCCCGAGGGAGCGCAGCTCGGCCGCGAGGGAGCCGACCTGGCGGCGCAGCTCGGTCCAGGTGACGGAGCGCGGGTCATGGGTCTCGTCGACGTACAGGAGGGCTGCCTCGTCCGCGCGGTACGCGGCCGCGCGCAGTGCGTGCTCGGCGTAGTTCAGGGTCGCTCCGGGGAACCACTGGGCGCCCGGCATCGAGCGGTCGCCCAGCACGCGTGCGCAGGGGGTCGAGAAGCGGACGTCGAACCACTCCGTGACCGCTTTCCAGAAGGTGTCCAGCTCGTCCACGGACCAGCGGTGCAGCGCCGCGTAACCGCCGTCGGCGGGGGCGTCGTGGTGCTCGGCGGCCCATGCCTGGAACTGGGTGATCCGTGCCTGGGCGATACGTTCCGGATCCGGTTGCCAGAGCGGCTGGGGGTTCACGGTCGACATGGGGCTGCTCCCGGACTGTGCGCGTCGTGTGCGTCTCCGCGCACGAGCTGGGTTGTGCGCGTGACGCGGCTGACAGGGACGATGCCACGTGATCGACTCCCACACCAGGGTGCCCCCCACATAGTCCCTGTCGTAGAGATGTGGCCCGATCACGGGTGAACGGCAGTTGAACGACACGCGTGCGGGGTGCGGTCAATGGCAGGGTGAGCGACATGGACGGTCGTGACCTGGTGCGTTCGGTGAAGTCGGTCGGTTCGGTGGGGGCGGTTCAGGGGTTGCGTACCGTACGGGCAGCGTGGCGCAGGAGACGGGCCGACGCCACCGGGCTGCCGCCGCGGGGGCCGGAGCGGGCACGGGTGCCCGGGACCGTGCGGGAGGTGGAGCCGGGGCCCGGGGGCGGCATCGTCCGGTTCGGCCGCTCGGAACTGCGGATCTTCGTCGCGGGGAACGGGGCCGTCTTCTGGGGCTGGGACGGAGCGGCTCCCGCACCGTCCTACGCGCTGGCCGACCGCTGCCCCGATCCGGATCCGCGGGTGGCGCTGGAGCCGGACAAGGACGGCGGCTGGCGGGTGGTGGCCGAGCGGGTGACGGTCGTCGTCTCACGGCACGGCGCGGTGGAGGTGCTCACCCCGGGGGGTGTGACACTGCGGCGTGATCTGCCGCCGCGGTGGTGGGAGCCGGTGGGCGGTGGCGCGGCGCGCTGGATGCAGCGGTCGGAGGTGCCGGCGGACGCCCGCTTCTTCGGGCTCGGGGGGCGCGCGGCGGGTCCCCGGCTGCGGGACGGCACGTACCGGTTGTGGAACACCGCCCCCGGTCGGGCCTTCGGGCCCGGCGACGGTCCGCTGAGCATCACGATGCCGGTACAGCTGGTGGTGGCCGACGCGGGCACGCACCTGGTGTTCCACGACAACTCGTGGGACGGCACCGTGACGCTGCGGGAGGGGGAGGAGGGCGCCGGTTCCGGGCACGACCGGGCCGGGACGAGTGAGCTGCGGATGGACGGTGGCCCTCTGCGCTGCTGGGTGATGGCGGGTACTCCCGCGCGTGTGCTGCTCGCCTGGGCGTCGCTCACCGGTGCGCCCGCGCTTCCGCCCGCGTGGGCGCTCGGCCACCACCTCGCGGGAGAGCGCTTCGGCGGCGAGGAGGAGGTGCGGAGGATCGTCACGGACTACCAGGAGCACGGGCTGCCGGTCGACGCCGTGCACCTCGGCACCGGCCACTTCGACGCCCATCAGGTGTTCACCGTCGACCAGGAGCGGTTCCCCAAGCTGCCGGTCCTCGCCGACGAGCTGCGGCGCGACGGGATCCGGCTGGTGTCGGTCGTCGGCCCGGCGGTCGGGGCCGTGCCCGGCGACACCGTGTACGACGAGGGGATGGCGCGGGACGCGTTCGTGCGGGACTCCTCCGGGGAGGTCGTGCGGGGAGTCGCGTGGCCCGGCGACGCGGTCTTCCCCGACTTCACGCACGCGCGCGTGCGTGAGTGGTGGGGCGGGCTGTACGCGGAGGGCCTGGCGCAGGGGTTCGCCGGTTTCTGGCACGACATGAACGAGCCGACGTCGTTCACGGCCTTCGGGGAGTCGACGCTCCCGCGCTCGGCCCGCCACGCTCTGGACGGACGGGCCGGTGACCATCGCGAGGCGCACAACGTGTACGCGCTGTGCATGGCCCGAGCGGCGTTCGAGGGAGTGCGGAATCCGGCACCCCATGAGCGGCCGTTCGTGTTCTCGCGCTCCGGGTGGGCCGGTATGCAGCGTTACGGCGGGACGTGGTCGGGTGACGTGTCGGCGGGGTGGCCCGGGTTGCGTGCGTGGCTGGCGCTGGTCCTGGGGCTGGGACTGTGTGGTGTTCCCTGCTCGGGGCCGGACGTCGGCGGCTCCGGCGGGGAAGCCTCGCCCGAGCTGTATCTGCGCCGACTCCAACTGGGCGCCTACTTGCCGCTGTTCCGCACGCATACCGGTGCGCGTGCGGGACGCGGGGAGCCGTGGGAGTTCGGCACCGAGGTCCTGGAGCACGCGCGCGCGGCGCTCGTCGAACGCCGGCGGCTGCTGCCGTACTTCATGACGCTGGCGCATCTGGCCCGGCGTACCGGAGCGCCCTATGTGCGGCCGCTGTGGTGGTCGGCTCCCGAGGATCGCGTTCTGCGCGACTGCGAGGACGCCTTCCTGCTGGGCGACTGTCTGCTGGTGGCGCCGGTACTCGATCCGGGTGCGGACCGGCGGGCCGTCCGTCTGCCCAGGGGGCGCTGGTACGACACGGTGACGGAACGGGCGTACGAGGGACCGGCCCAGGTGCTGGTCGAAGCGCCCTTGGAGCGGATTCCGGTGTTCGCGCGCGCGGGTGCGGTTCTTCCCGTGCGGGGGGAGGACGGCGGGCCGGAGCTGGAGGTGTGGGCGCCCGCGCGGGGGCGGACCGGGGGCGGGTTGGCCGTGCCGGACGCCGGTGACGGGTGGGAGGAGCCGGAGATCGAGCGTTACACCGCCCGCTGGGCGGGTCCGCGGCTCGTCGTCGAGCGGGAGAGCGAGGACGGCGTCGGTGAGCCGGCCTGGCCGGTGCGCGTCCGCGGGCTCGGGCCGGAGCGAGGTCAGCTGTAGCGGCCCTCGAACCAGGCCCGCACGGCCAGGGTGTGCAGCGGAAAGGCGAGTTCCGCCGGGCGGCGCAGGAGGTGCCGGCCCTCCGTCTCGTCGGTGGCGGTGAAGGGCGGCAGGCCCTCGGCGGGGCGTTCCGGGAGGAGCCCGAACAGCAACAGGTGTCCGTCGGGCGAGCTCATGGCGTCGGCGAGCCGCACGTCGTGGCTCGCCGCGTCGATGCCGGTCTCCTCCCTGAGCTCGCGGACGACTGCCCGGCGCCAGTCCTCACGGTCGTCGATGTAGCCGCCGGGCAGAGCCGTGCCCCCGCGCGCGGGGGCGACGGTCCGGGTGATGACGACCAGGGCGGTGCCGTCCGTGTCGTACACGGGCTGGAGGGCCACCGCGACCGGCAGCGGATTGCGGTAGGCCACGGTGCCGCAGGCCGGACAGGTGCGGGGCCAGCCGGAGACGCCCTCTCCGAAGGGCGCGCCGCAGCTCGAACAGTGCGAGCCCGGCGTGGAGTCGGGGACGGAGGTCTGGGTGTCGGACACGCGCGGACTGTATCCGATCGCGGAAAGGGCGTCTCGGGGAGGTCGCTCAGTGGTGGCCGGTGAGCGACCTGCGGGACACCGGGAAGTCGAAGTAGGTGTCCGGGTGGGGTTCGGGCTTGAAGGTGTAGTGCCACCACTCCTCGGCGAGGTTCACGAATCCGAGGTCTTCCAGGGTGCCCTTGAGCAGCAGCCGGTTGGCGCGCTGTTCGCCCTGGACACGGGGGTCGAGGGTGTGGCTGAGGGTGTCGAAGCAGTCGTAGCCGGTGCCCATGTCGACGGAGTTGTCGGGGAATCGCTCGTCCTCGGGGGCGAAGCAGGGGGTCAGGGGCTGTCCGGGGTGGTACGGCCGGGTCGGCCGCGCGGGGAGCTTCACGAGGGTGAGGTCCACCGTCGAGCCGCGGCTGTGTCCGGACTTCTCCGCGATGTAACCGTCGGCGAACAACCGGCTCTTGTCGACGTTCGGATAGAACTCGGCCTTCATCGCCTGGTCGTCGAGGTCCTTGGCCCAGCGCACGAAGTGGTCCACGGCCCGTTGTGGCCGGTAGCAGTCGTACACCTTGAGGGAGTAACCCTGGCGCAGCAGCTTCCGCTGAGCCGCGTGCAGGGCCTGTGCGGCGGGACGGGTGAGGATGCACAGGGGCTGCCGGTAGCCGTCGATGGGCTCGCCCACGAAGTTGTGCGGGGTGAAGTAACGCATCTCCTGAAGGATCGTCGGGTCCACGCTGCTCAGCGCCACGAAGTCGTTCGGCGCCTTGGGTTCTGTCTTCGCCTGGGCGGGGGCGGAGGCGGCGGTCGTGGTCAGCAGGGCGGCGACCGCGGTGACCAGGCCGCGTACCGCGATGGAGAGTCGTGTCATGTCCCATGCATCTACCAGGAGTCGCTCCGCTGGGGAAGCGCCCCGCCCTTCTCGGGCCCCCCACGGCACACTCCTGCCTCTCCGTCACTTCTCGTGCCGGGAGGGGCCGTGACAGGTGCGCGCACGCCTGCGCCGCGGAGGACGTTCTTCCGGCCGCGGGGCCGACAGCCGTTCCGGTCGACGACCTTGACGCCCCTCGAGTGCCGGTGAACACTTCCGGTGTCAGCCGACATCGTCGTACATCTCGGTGCATTCCGGAACGCCGCCGCTGGGGTCCTCCTGCGACACGGCCCACTCCCCCGCAGGCGGTTCGGCTGCGACGGCACGCTCGTCACGGATGCCGGGCGGGGTGCGGGATCTCCCTGCCTTCGGCTGAAGTCGCTGTGGGAAACGCACCCTGCACGTGAGGTCCGGGGCGGACGGTCCTGGGCCGACCTGCCTGGGCGCCGCCTACGCGGCCGGTCTCGCCACGGGCGTGTGGAACGACCTCGACGAGCTCGAGTCCCACTGGCGGAAGGACGCCGAGTGGACGCCGGGCATGGAGGCGTCCGTGCGCGACCGCGAGTACCGCAACTGGCGGAAGGCGGTGGAGAAGAGCTTCGGCTGGGTGGCGGACGGTGACGGCTGACCACGCGCGCGGAGCGCCGCTCCCCGGACCGCGGCCGCTCCCCGGACCGCGGCCCGTACTCCGGTCGGCGGGAGTACGGGCCGCGCCCGAAGCGGCGGGGTCCGGGCCGTGCCCGTGGCCTCAGGTGGTGACCGTCTGACGGTGCTGCGCGGCCTGTGCCATGGCGTGCTGGACGACACCGACGAGGACCTCCTTGACCGACTCGCGGTCCCGGGCGTCGCACATCAGCAGGGGTACGTGGTCGTCGAGATCCAGCGCCTGGCGGATGTCGTCGACCGGATACCGCGCGGCGCCCTCGAAGCAGTTGACGCCGACGAGGAACGGTATGGAGCGCCGCTCGAAGTAGTCGATGGCCGCGAAGCAGTCCTCCAGGCGCCGGGTGTCGACGAGGACGACCGCGCCGAGCGCGCCCTCGGAGAGCTCGTCCCACATGAACCAGAACCGTTCCTGACCGGGCGTGCCGAAGAGGTACAGCACCAGGTCCTCGCGCAGCGTGATACGGCCGAAGTCCATGGCCACGGTGGTGGTGTTCTTGGCCTCCACGCCGCTGGTGTCGTCGACCGGGCGCCCCGCCTCGGTGAGCAGTTCCTCGGTGCGCAGCGGCCTGATCTCACTGACCGCGCCGACGAGCGTGGTCTTGCCCACGCCGAAGCCGCCGGCCACCAGGATCTTGAGCGTGACGGGCTCGACCGGGGGCTTGCCGCGCTCAGAGCGCCCGAGGATCATCGATCTCTTCTCCTGCTCGATGGGGGTCGGGCGGCGGGCCGTATCCTCCGCCGCCGGGGGTTTCGATGACGAGTACGTCGCCGGGGCCGACGTCCGCCGAGTCGCTCCCGGCGAGTCGGGTGACCGTGCCGTCCGCCCGTTCGACCCGGTTGGCGCCCGGTGCGCCGGGTTCGCCGCCGGCCATGCCGTACGGGGGGACCCTGCGGTGCTGGGAGAGGGTGGAGACGGTCATGGGCTCCAGGAAGCGGATGCGGCGCACGGCTCCGTCCCCGCCGCGCCACCGGCCGGCACCGCCGCTGCCGTGGCGCACCGCGAACTCCTCGAGGCGGACGGGCAGCCGCCACTCCAGGACCTCGGGGTCGGTGAGCCGTGAGTTGGTCATGTGCGTCTGCACCACGGACGCACCCGGGAAGCCGTCTCCCGCGCCCGAGCCGGAGGCGACGGTCTCGTAGTACTGGTGGCGTGCGTTGCCGAAGGTGACGTTGTTCATCGTGCCGGACCCCTCGGCCTGGACGCCGAGCGCCGCGTACAGGGCGCCGGTGATGGCCTGGGAGGTTTCCACGTTGCCGGCGACGACGGCGGCCGGCGGCTCGGGCGCCAGCATGGAGCCGGGCGGCACGATGATCCTCAGCGGGCGCAGACAGCCGTCGTTGAGCGGGATGTCGTCGGCGACCAGCGTGCGGAAGACGTACATGACGGCCGCGTTGACGACCGAGAAGGGGGCGTTGAAGTTGGTGGGCAGCTGGACGGACGTGCCGGTGAAGTCGATGGTCGCGGAGCGGCTCGCGCGGTCCACGCGCACCCGTACGCGGATGACGGCGCCCGAGTCGGTCTCGTAGGCGTACTCGCCGTCGTCGAGGGCGTCGATGACGCGGCGCACCGCCTCCTCGGCGTTGTCCTGGACGTGCTTCATGTACGCCTGGACGACGTCGAGGCCGAAGTCCTCGATCATGCGGCCGACCTCGTCGACGCCCTTGCGGTTCGCGGCGATCTGGGCCCGCAGGTCGGCGAGGTTGGTCCTCGGGTTCCGGGACGGATGAGGCGCCCCGGTCAGGAGCCGGAGGGTCTCCTCCTCGCGGAAGCGGCCGTTCTCGGTGAGCAGCCAGTTGTCGAAGAGGACGCCCTCCTCCTCGATGGTGCGGCTCCCGGCCGGCATGGAGCCCGGGGCGATGCCGCCGATCTCGGCGTGGTGGCCGCGGGAGGCGACGTGGAAGAGGACCTTGCGGTCACGGTCCGTGCCGCCGGTCGGCTCGCTGTCGAAGACCGGGGTGATCACGGTGACGTCGGGCAGATGGGTGCCGCCGTGGTACGGGTCGTTGACGGCGTAGGTGTCGCCGGGGCGCATGGCCGGGCCGCGCCGCCGGATGACCTCTTTGACGCTGGTGCCCATCGATCCCAGGTGGACGGGGATGTGCGGGGCGTTGGCCACCAGGTTTCCGTCCGGGTCGAAGAGGGCGCAGGAGAAGTCCAGGCGTTCCTTGATGTTGACGGACTGGGCGGTGGACTCGAGGCGGGCGCCCATCTGTTCGGCGATGGACATGAAGAGGTTGTTGAAGACCTCGAGCAGGACGGGGTCGACCTTTGTGCCGAGATCGGAACTCTGCGTAACCGCGACGCGTTCCATGACCAGATGCCCGTCGCGGGTCGTCGCGGCTCGCCAGCCGTCGTCGACGACCGTCGTCGCGCCGGCCTCGGCGATGATCGCCGGGCCGGTGACGGTTTCGCCGGGGGGAAGGTCCTCGCGGCGGTGGAGGGGTACGTCACGCCAGGCACCGCCGGTGTGGAGACGGACGGTCCGCGGGACGGCGGTGCTGCCTTCAGAGGGGTGCTCGCGGGGAGCGAGGGCGGAGAGATCGGGGGGGTCGGTGATGCCGGTGGCCTCGACGGAGAGGGCTTCGACGACGATCGGCCGGTCGAGCGTGAAGGAGTACGTGGCGCGATGACGTTCTTCGAAGGCGTGGCGCATCGTGTCGGGCTCGGTCAGCTCGACGGTGAGGGTGGTGTCGGTTCCGTCGTAGCGGAGCTGGGCGCGGCGGGTGACCTCGATCCGCTCCTCGGGGACGTCCTCGGCGAGGAGTTCGGCGCGGGCCGCCGCCTCCAGGTCGTCGGCGGTCTTGTGGACACCAAGCATCGCGGCGGGCCGCAGAGGTGCCTCGACGGAGCGCTCGCGCATGGCCGTGGTGTCGGCGAGGCCGATGCCGAGTGCGGACAGGACGCCCGCCATGGGCGGGACGAGGACGGTGCGGATGCCCAGGGAGTCGGCGACCATGCACGCGTGCTGTCCACCCGCGCCACCGAAGGTGGTGAGGGCGTAGCGGGTGATGTCGTGGCCCTTTTGCACGGAGATCCGCTTCACGGCGCCCGCGATGTTGGCGACGGCGATCTGCAGGTAGCCCTCGGCGACCTGTTCCGGGGTGCGGTCGTCGCCCGTCCGCTCGCGGATGTCCCGGGCGAGGGCGGTGAAGCGGTCACGGACGAGCGCGGCGTCGAGCGACTGGTCGCCGTCCGGGCCGAACACCGCGGGGAAGTGGGCGGGTTGGATACGGCCGAGCATGACGTTGGCATCGGTGACGGTGAGCGGGCCGCCGCGCCGGTAGCAGGCGGGACCCGGGTCCGCGCCCGCCGAGTCCGGCCCCACCCGGTAGCGGGAGCCGTCGAAGTGGAGGACCGAGCCGCCGCCGGCGGCCACGGTGTGGATGTCCAGCATGGGCGCGCGCAGCCGGACGCCGGCGATCTGTGTGGTGAAGACGCGTTCGTACTCGCCCGCGAAGTGCGAGACGTCGGTGGAGGTGCCGCCCATGTCGAAGCCGATGACGCGGTCGAAGCCGGCGAGCTGCGACATGCGCGCCATGCCGACGATGCCGCCGGCCGGCCCGGACAGGACGGCGTCCTTGCCGCGGAACTGCCCGGCCTCGGCGAGTCCGCCGTTGGACTGCATGAACATCAGCCGTACGCCTTCGAGTTCGTCGGCGACATGCCGTACGTAGCGGCGCAGCACGGGCGAGAGGTAGGCGTCGGCGACGGCGGTGTCGCCGCGCGGGACGAGCTTCATCAGCGGGCTGACCTCGCTGGACAGCGAGATCTGCGGGAATCCGATGCGGGCGGCGAGTCCCCCGATCGCCTGTTCGTGGGCGGGGTGGAGGTGGCTGTGCACGCAGACCACGGCGACGGCCCGGATTCCGGCGTCGTACGCCTGCCGCAGCGGCTCGGTGAGGGCATCGAGGTCCGGGGGGCGCAGGACGGTGCCGTCGGCGGCGACGCGCTCGTCCACCTCGACGACCCGTTCGTACAGCAGGTCGGGCAGTTCGATGCGGCGGGCGAAGATGTGGGGGCGGTTCTGGTAGGCGATGCGCAGGGCGTCGCGGAAGCCGCGGGTGATGAGCAGCAGGGTGCGCTCGCCCTTGCGTTCGAGGAGGGCGTTGGTCGCGACCGTGGTGCCCATGCGTACGACATCGACGGGATCGTCGGATCCGGCCAGCAGCGCGCGGACGCCCGCGACGGCCGCGTCGGCGACGGACGTCCCCGCGTCCGGGCCGGGTCGGAGGGCCGGGGTGTCCGAGAGCAGTTTGTGCGTGAGCAGCCGGCCGTCCGGGCGTCGCGCGACGATGTCGGTGAAGGTGCCGCCTCGGTCGATCCAGAACTGCCAGCCTGTCACGTCAGTACCCCGCTTCCGCGCCGGTCACAGCGCCCGGAGGCCGTTGATCACGTCGCGCAGAATACTCTCGTCCGGCAGTTCGGCCGGGGGTACGGGCCGGTTCACATGGACGAATTCGGTGTCGACGAGGTCTCCGACCAGGACCCGGACCACTCCGACCGGCAGGTCGAGTTCGGCGGCGAGTTCGACGACCGTCTGCGGAGTGTCACGGCACAGTTCGACGATGTCCACGTGCTCCGGGGAGAGCGTCGGGTCCGTCTCCGGATCGTCGGCGTGGGGCTCCGTGACGACGACCGCGATCAGATCGAGGCGGTGCTGGGCCGCACTGGTGGTGCGGCCCCGCGTCATGGCGTACGGACGGACGACCGGACCGGCCTCGTCGTCGAACCAGTGGCTTCTCTCCTGACCGTCAGCGCTCATGTCATCCCACTACCCGCCCGAGGGCAGGTCGGTGCGCGGGGCGGCGCCCAGATGCGCACCGACCCGCTTCACGAGAAGCGTCATCTCGTAGGCGACCTGTCCGACGTCCGAGTCGGCGTCCGTGAGGACGGCGAGGCAGCTGCCGTCACCGGCGGCCGTGACGAACAGGAACGCCTCGTCGAGTTCGACGACGGTCTGTCGGACGTCGCCCGCCTCGAAATGGCGGCCCACGCCCTTGGCGAGGCTGTGGAACCCGGAGGCGACAGCGGCCAGGTGTTCGCTGTCCTCGCGGGTCAGGTCCCTCGAGGCCCCCGTGGGCAGGCCGTCGCCGGAGAGCACGACGGCCTTGCGGATGCTCGCGACACGGTCCACCAGGTCGTCGAGGAGCCAGTTCAGCTCCCCCTTGTCGGTCGCGGTGTGGCCGGTGGCCTTCGGTGCGGTCATCGACCGTCCCCCTTAGTCGTTCGTCGTGGTGCTGTGCCGCTGCCGGCGTCGTCGCCCGCGGCGTTCTCCTCACGGCCGCGTTGCCAGCCCCGCTGGAGCGAAGCCATGCGGCTGCGTACCTCTTCCGCGTCCCGTTCGACGGGCTGGGACCTTTCCTCGTTCCGCCGTTCGGCGCCGCGCTTCAGCTGCGGGGCGAGGCTGGCCTGCCGTTTGCGCCGGGGCAGCGATCCGGCGTCGGGCCGCGCGGCGCCGGTGTCCTGTGCCGTGCCGCCGGATCCGGCCTCCGCTGTCGCGCCCGCGGCCGGTGTGGAGCCGTCCGGGCCGCTGGAGGCGATCGCGGGGCGGCGCGTACGCCCGGGAAGGAGCGCAGGGGGCTCCGGCGGAGCGTCGTGCTCTCGGCCGGAGGGCGCCGGGGTCTCGCTCGGTTCTCCGGCGCGACCACCGGCCCCGGGGCGGGCAGGGTCCGCGCCCCGTCTGCGGGTGGGGAGGGCCGGCAGCGTCTCCGTGTCCGGTTGTCCCTGCTCACGGTCCGCGGAGAGCCGTTCGGCCCGGCGGGCGGGGAGCGGGGAGGCGGGCTCCGGGCCCGTACGGCCGGTGCCCCGGCGTCCCGCCGGGCCCTCACCGCGGCTGCGGGTCGGAAGCGGCGGTGCCTCCGTTCCCGGGCGGTCCGACGAGGTGGTCGTGTCCCCGCCCGTCCGTTCCCGGCGGGGGCGCCGGTCTCCGACCGGGCGTCCGTGGGAGCTGACCAGCTTGGGTGCCCCCCGGCGGGGCAGCGGGACCGGGGCGCCCGTCCGGTCGTCCGCGTCCCGCTCTCGCCCCTCACGGGCACCGGGGGCCTGCTGATGCTGCTCGCGGCGCCGACCGGGCCACTCGTCCTCGGTGCGGGTGAGGGAGCGACGGGAGCGGAAGAGACCGCCGCGCTCGCTGTCCTCGTCGCCCAGCGCGCCGGGGAAGTCGGCGAGGGTGTCCAGATCGACCGGGGCTTCCAGTTCCACCGGTCCGTCCAGCAGCGAGGCGGGCAGCTCGGGCAACTGCACGGGCGTCTGGGAGAGCGCGGCGTGGCGGCTTCCCTCCGCTTCCCTGTCCTTGGCGCGCTGGGGCCGGTCGAGGCGGAAGCCGACGCCGTTGGTGTCCGGCACGTCGTCCGTCAGCAGCGCGTCGGGGATGAGGACGACTGCCGTGGTACCGCCGTACGGGGAGGGCTGGAGGGAGACCCGGATGTTCTGACGCTGGGCGAGGCGGCTGACCACGAAGAGCCCGAGCCGGTCGGTGTCGGTGAGCTCGAACTCGGGTGTCTCGGCGAGCCGGAGGTTGGCGTCCAGGAGCGCGTCGGCCGTCATGCCGAGCCCGCGGTCGTGGATCTCCAGGGTGAAACCGTTGGCCACGCGCTCGCCCAGGACCTGGACGGCGGTGTGCGGCGGCGAGAACACCGTGGCGTTCTCCAGGAGTTCGGCCACGAGGTGGGTGAGGTCGGCGACGGCCGGTCCGGTGACGGCGATCCTCGGCAGGCGGCGGACCTCGATGCGTTCGTAGTCCTCGACCTCGGCGACGGCGGCGCGGACGACGTCCATGAGCTGCACGGGCTTGCGCCACTGCCGGGAGGGCGCGGCGCCGGAGAGGATGACGAGGCCCTCGGCGTGCCGGCGCATGCGGGTGGTCAGGTGGTCGAGGCGGAACAGGTCGGCGAGTTCCTCGGTGTCCTCGGTCCTGCGCTCCATGGTGTCCAGCAGGGTGAGCTGCTTGTGGAGCAGGACCTGGCTGCGGCGGGCGAGGTTGACGAACACCTCGGAGACGCCGGCGCGCAGTTCGGCCTGCTTGACGGCGGCCTCCACGGCGGCGCGCTGGAGGGTGTTGAGGGCCTGGCCGACCTCGCCCATCTCGTTCTTGTCGTACTCCAGCCGCGGGACTTCGGTCTCGACGTCGACCTGTTCGCCGGCCGACAGACGGCGCATCACACTGGGCAGCCGGACGCCGGACGCCTCGTGCGCCTCGAGACGCAGCTGCCGCAGGTCCCGGATGAGGCCGCGGCCGATGCGTACGGAGAGGAAGAGGGAGAGCAGGAGGGCGACCAGTCCGAGGGTGCTGGCGATGACGGCCCGGGCGATGACGCCCATGGCAACGGGACGGACACGGTCCTGGTAGCGGTCGGTGGCCTGGTCGTTGAGAGTGCCGAGCTCGGCGAGCACATGGCCGGCGGCGGTGTCCCAGCTCTTCGCGGTGATCCCGCGGGGCGGCCCGGCGCCGGAGGAGACGGCCGCCTCCTCACCCACGCGCAGCGGAGCGGACGCGGCGTTCTTCCAGAAGGACTCGTAGCGATCGCGCTCGGACGCGGGCAGCAGCGGCAGGCCGGCGTCGTACATCAGCGTGCGCTGGGCCACGAGATCGGAGATGTCCCGCACTTCGGCGCGGGACAGTTCACCGACGATCAGGGCGGAGCCGAGCAGGGCGTCCTCCCGGGCGAGCAGTTCACGGGCGCGGGCCAGGTTGACGAGGGCCCGGTACTGCTTGTCCAGTTCGACGTCCTCGACCACGTGCAGATTGGCCAGCAGGGCGTAACACGGGTCGACCAGCCGGTTGTAGAGGTCGAGTGCCTGGGAGCGGTTGACGGTGCCGTCCTCGACGCTGCGGCGCAGGGACTCGATGCCGTCGAAGGAGTCCAGCACCGCGCTCAGTTCGCCGGAGCCCCCGTGCATGGCCTCGCGCACATCGGGGTCCGCCGCGCTCTCGCGGACACGGTCGACGGCCTTGTCGGTGGCGGCGCGGCTGCGCCGGAGGGCGGCGAGTCCGTCGGAGGCACGGGGGTCCGCGAGGTGAACGAGGGTCTGCCGACGCTCCTGCTGGAGGACGCGGACGGTGTCCTCGACGGGGTAGCCGACCTCCTCCATCACCGACGACACATCGAACAGGTGGCTCGCTTCGCGACCGGTGAGGACCGTGGCGAAGGCCCAGATCGCCGTCAGGGACACCAACGGTACGAGAAGCAGCGCCACGATCTTCCGGCGGATGGACTTCCCGCGAAAGCGCATGGCCTCCCCCAGCTCGCCCCCCGACCGGTCGGGGGCACACATGTGCGTCAACAAACGGCGCGAGCCTACTACCGAGCCACGGACAACTCGAAGAACTGTCCGGAGGTTGAAGTTCCGCACCGGCGGCGAGACATGGGGAGTTGTCCGGCCATTGCGGGAGATTGCCGCCCGCGATCAGGGGTGTTCCGCAGGCCGGCACCCCGGGCCCTGGAAGACGGTTGGCCGAATTCTTTCCTTGCCCGGGAATCTTCGTGACGTTCCGTTCGTCCTTCTCTGTGGGATATGGGGGCGGAATCGGCCACAGGAGCCGTGTCCCGCACCCGGGCGGCGTAAAACAGCGCAAGCCGGGCAGCCACTGGGAAACCGGGTCTTCGGACACGAGCGAGCGGTCTGCTGGCGGTGGGGAGTGACACGTTGATGGGCACGGCGGAGCGGCGCGAGGCGCCCGAGGACGGCGCGGCGGCGCAGGTGACGATTCGGTCGGATGCCGAGGCACCGGAACGCGGCACGTCCGGCGTCCCCGGGCAGGCGTACCACCGGCCCCTGTGGGTCGAGGAGCCGGCGCGGCGGCGCCGGCTGCCGGACCCGGTGCGGACGGCGGCCGTACGGGCGGTGCTCGTCATCGCCGTGACACTGATTCAGGCCATGGTGGCCTTCCTGTGCACACTGGCCGGGTCGTGGCTGGCCTTCCCCATGGTCATCAGCAGCGTCGTCAGCACGATCCTGGCCACGTGGGCGGTCCTGGACGTGTGGGTGACCCGCCAGGTCTGGAACCAGCGCCACGGCGTGGTGTCCGTCCCCAGCAGCACCGCGCGGGCCCTGCGGCGTGAGCGGCGCCGCGCCCGGCGTCAGGAGCGGTCCGCAGAGCGGGCGCAGTCGCGAATACGCCGACGGGGCGGAGCCGGGCAGCTGTCGCACTCCTGACACCGGCACCCGCACACGTTCCGCCCTCCGGTACCGGGGAGTGCGGGCGTACGGCACCGCCCCCCGGGGCTCCGGCCACCCGGTGGCATGATGTTCCACAGGGCGCACGAGCGAGCGTCCCGTGCAACAGGATCCGGGCGGGCGACCGCTGCATCAGGGGACCTCCGGATGCGGTCCGCACCGGGGCGACAGGTGGTGAGGGCCGAGCCATGACCGGCGCGCGCAAGCAGTCCGGACGCCGTGAGGAGCACGCGGCGGACCCGGCGAGGCGGAGCGGGAGGAGCGCGGCGAGCGCCGTCCAGTCGGTGGACCGTGCCGTGAGCGTGCTGGAGATACTCGCCCGGAACGGTGAGGCGGGCGTCACCGAGATCGCGGACGCGCTGGAGGTGCACAAGTCCACGGCTTTCCGGCTGCTCGGCGTCCTGGAGAACCGCGGTCTGGTGGCCCAGGCCAAGGACCGCGGCAAGTACTACCTCGGGGCCGGCGTACTGCGTCTCGCCGGGGCGGCGGCCGTGCGGCTGGACATCTCGCAGGAAGGCGTCCCGGTCTGCCGGAAACTGGCCGACGAACTGGGCGAGACGGTGAACATCGCGGTCCTGGACGACGACGCCGCCGTCAACATCATGCAGGCCCGCGGCACGGCATCCGTCACGGCACAGAACTGGCTCGGCAGGCGCACCCCGCTGCATGCCACCTCCAGCGGCAAGGTGTTCCTGGCGCACATGCCGCCCTCCTCGCGCGAAGCCGTTCTCGGCGGCCCGCTGCACCGGTTCACGGAGCGCACGATCACCGGGGCATCCGTTCTGCGCGGCGAGCTGGAGACGGTGATCCCCCAGGGGTACGCCGCCACGCTCGAGGAGCTGGAGCTGGGACTCGCGGCCGTCGCCGCACCGGTCCGCTCGCACGACGGCGAGGTGATCGGGGCGATCAGTGTCTCCGGACCGGTGTACCGGCTGACCCCGGACCGCCTGCCCGAGCTGGGCAGGCGGACGGCGGCAGCGGCGGCCGAGCTGTCCCGGCGCATGGGCTACGGCTTCTGAACCACGTGTCCGAGCCGTGCCAGGAAGGGGGACGCGTGGTCACCCGCTCGCCGGCGCGGGCCGCTTGAACATGCGTGTCGCCGTGATCTCGCTGTGCGCCTCCACCGCCGGGTCCTGCTGGGGCAGGCCGGGCCGGAGGTGTTCCTCCACGCTGATGTACTTCAGGCCGGCCCGGAGATCGGCGTCGTTGCGCAGCCGGATGACCAGGGGGAACTCCGCGAGCGCCGTCGTGTCGAACAGGCCCGTGGTGTACAGCAGTTGCACACCGAGCGCGTCGGCGACCGCCCGCTGGAGCTCCAGCAGATAGGTGGCGTTGGCGCGGCCGATGGGGTTGTCGAGGAACAGGGTGCCCGCGTGCCGGTGCTTGTCCCGGCCCCGGTCGTTGGACCGCAGGGCGGCCATCGTGCAGTACAGGGCGATGGCCGCGGTGAGCAGCTGACCGCCGGAGAACACGTCGCCCATCTGCCCCACGGGGACGCGCTCGGCGCGCAGCACCGCATCGGGCTTGAGGATCTCCACGGCGACGCCCTTCGGCTGGAGGGCGGCGGCCACGCCGCGCAGCAGCAGGGACATGCCGTCGCGCCGCAGGTCGGAGTTCTTCTTGACGGCCGACCTGGTCGCCTCGTCGATGACCTCGCCGAGCCGCTCGGTGAGCGTGGCCTGGTCGGGCTCCTCGAAACGGATGCGCAGGAACTCCTGCCCGGACCACTCGCCGAGCCCCTCGGGCAGCCGGGAGAGCCGCTGGGCGGAGCGCAGGGTGGCGAGGGCCGACTCCACGAGTCCTCTGAGCCGGTCCACGATGGAGTCGCGGTTCCGTTCCAGTTGCTCCAGCTCGTCGGTGAGGACGCGCAGCCGGGGCGCGAAGGCGTCCGCCCACTTCTGGGCGTGCTCGGGCAGTGCGGAGGCGGGCAGCTCGCGGATCTGCTGCCGCGCGGGGGTGCGGACCTGCTCGTAGCGCGTGGAGTTGGCGTGCCGGACGAGGACGTCGCTCGCCTCGCGCACGGCGGACTCGGCGGCGGACAGGTCCGCGGCGCAGCCGCGCAGCGAGCGGCGGGCCTCGGCGGCGGACTGCCGGGCCTCCTCCAGGCTGCCCGGGTAGGTCTCGGGCTGCTCCCGTTCCTCCTCGGGGGCGTGCTCGCGCAGCAGGTCACGGAGCATGGCCGCGATCTCGTCGAAGCCGCCGGCCGCGTCCTCGGCGGCGCGGTGCGCCTCGAGCAGTTCGGCGTGGGCCTCCCGGGCCTGGCTCAACGCCTCGCTGCGGGAGGCGAGTTCGGCCGTGGCGGTGCGCAGGAGGGCCTGTGCGTGCTCGGCGTCGCGCGGCACCAGCTCGTCGGGCAGCTCGGTGTGCGCCTCGCCGTTCTCGGGCGCGAGCCGCTCGGCCTCGCCGCGCAGCCGTCCGAGCTGCTCGCTCGCGCTGGACATGCGCGTCTCCAGGAGCTGCACCAGCTCCTCGGCGCGGGCGGCAGCGGCCTGGCGACTGGGCCCGTCGGAGCCGTCGGGCGACTGGAGCAACTGCTCCGCGCGGGTACGGACCTTGTTGCTGAGCCGGTCCAGTTCGGCGCGGGCCGCGCTCTCGTCGCTCTCCGCGCGGGCCTGTTCGGCGCGCAGATCGGCGCCGACACCGACCTTCTCGTACACCTGGGACGCGGCCCGGTACGCCTCGCGCAGGGCGGGCAGCGACGCCTGCGGCGCCTCGGCGCCGTCCTCGGGCACGTCGTCGGGGGCACCCGCGATCTCGGAGCGCTCGGCGCGCAGCGCACGCGCGGTGCGCCGGGCGTCGTCGGCGGCGCGCTGGGCACCGCGCCGGTCCTCGTCCGCGGCACGCGCGCGTTCCAGGCAGGCCTGGGCACGGGCCTCCGCCTCGGCCGCGTCGTCGGCCAGTTCGCGCAGTTTGACCTGCCAGCCGGCCCGTTCGCGCAGCCGGAACGCGAGTCCGGCGAGGGCGTCGGCGGCGCGCCGGGCCTTCTGCGCGGCCTCCTGCCGCTCGTCACGGACCCGGGCGGCCTCGGCGGCGGCCTCCTCGGCCTCCGCGCGTACGGTGCGCGCCTCGGCCAGCTCGGCCTCCGCCTCCTCGGCGAACAGCCGCGCCTCGTGCGCCGCCCGCGCCAGCTCGGTGAGCCGGCCGGCCGGGCAGCCGGTGCGCCAGGAGGCGAGCCGCGCCGCGAGTTCGCGGTCCTTGCCGAGCCGGGCGGCGAGCGCCCGGATCTCCTCGTCCCGCGCGGTCGCCCGCGCGCGCAGCGCCTGCCGTTCTTCGTCGGCCGCGTGCTCGTCGTGCATGGCCGGGTTCGGCGGGACGAGGAAGACGTCCCCGGTGTCCGCGTCCGGCGCCGGGGTCGGGGCGAGCAGGGCGGCGGCCGTGCCGACGGCGACGGCGGACCGGGGCAGCAGGGCGGCGTCGCTCAGCGCCTCGCGGGCGCGGACGTGGGAGTCCGGGTCGGTGATGATGACGCCGTCGACGAGCTCGGGCCGGGCGGCCAGCACACGCGCGTGGTCGGCGGGGTCGACGGCCTGGGCGAGGTAGCGCCAGCCGGGCAGGGCCGGGATGCCGTGCTCGCCGAGGAACTCGACGGTCGCCAGCACGTCCGGGCCGGGCGGCAGCAGCCCGCCGTCACCGAGGGCGCCGAGGATGCGGGCGTCGTCGGCGGCGGCGGTGCGCAGCTCGAACAGCTGCCGCTCGGCGGAGGAGACCGCGTCGTCGAGCAGTTCGCGCAGGTCGTCGGCGAAGCGGTCGAGTTCCTCGGCGGTGAGGACGCCGTCGGCCGGGGTGCCGCTCGGTCCGGCGTCCGTGTCGTCCGTGCCGTGCCGGGGCCGCGGGACCGACGGTCGTGGAGCGGTGCCGGTCAGGCTCAGCAGCTCCGCCAGCCGCTCCTCGGCGGCGAGGGACTCGGCGGTGCGGCGCTCGCCCTCGTGGGCGCGCTCGGCAGCCGTGGCCGCGTCCGCCGCGCGGGCCGCGGTCAGCTCCGCGCGGCTCTCGGCGGCGGCCGCCTCGCGCGCGTGCTCACCGGCCCGGTGGGACGCCTCGCGGGCGAAGTCCCAGGCCGCGACCGCGGTCTTCTCGGCGTCGCTGGCCGCGAGGGCGGCCCGGGCGGGGTCGGCGTCGGGAGCACTGTCGTCGAGCCAGCCGGCCCGGACCGCCTCGGCGGTCTCCTGCTCGACCTCGGTGAGGCGCTGTCGCAGGTGCCCGATCTCGCTGCGGGCCCGCTGCGCCTCGGTGGCGGCGGCGGTGGAGTCGCGGTAGGCGGCGTCGCTGACCTCCTGGAGGGCGGCGGACCGCTCCTCCTCCTCGTTGGCGAGGCTCTCTGCGTTCTGCGCGGCGGCGTGCAGGGCGCGGACGAGGTCGACGGCGGCCTGGGCGCGCGCGGCCAGCGCGGGCGCCGCGTCCCGCTCGGCCTCCTGGATCGCGGCGGACACGCGCGCGACGCGGTCGGCGGCGGCGCGGTGGCGCAGCACGGCCTCGGCGGCCTGCCAGGCCGCGTACAGCGTGCGCGCGTCGGCGAGTTCGCGCTTCTGGGCGGCGGCGGACTTCTCGGCGGCGGCGAGCGCCAGGGAGGCGTGCCGGTAGGCGAGTTCCGCGGAGATCAGGGCGCTGCGCTCACGGGCCGCCTCGGCATGGGTGACGGCGTACGCGGCGGCGGTGACCCGCTGCGCCAGGTCGGCCGCGCGGACGCGTTCCTGGGCGCCGCGCGCGGAGAGCCGGCGGGCCAGGGTGCGGGTGCGGCGCTCGGCGGCGGTGTGGATCTCCCGTGCGCGGGTGCGGGCGTCGGCGGCCTCGACGATCCGGCCGAGGAGGTCGACGGATCCCGCGGTGAAGTCCCGTTCGGCGATCAGCTCGGCGCGTCGGCCCAGCTTGTTGCCGAAACCGCTGACCAGGTCGGCGAGCCCGTCGGTGTCCCGGGTGTCGGTGACGGCGCGCAGCAGCAGGTCGGTGAAGTCGGAGTCCTTCTTGACGGCGAAGAGACCGGCGGCCTCGCCCTCGTCGGCGTTCATCTCCCGCTGGTAGCGGAAGAGTTCGGGGTCGAGTCCCAGCTCGCCGAGGTGTTCGGTCCAGCGCTCGTGGATCTCCTCCCAGTGCACCTCGAGGTGCGGGTAGGTCCTGCCCGCCTCGGTGAGGGCGTCCCGGAAGCCCTTCATGGTGCGGCGCCGTCCCCGCGCGCCCGACTGGCCCTCGACGGGCGGCCGTACGGCCGTGGACTCGGCGACGGGCAGGTTGTCGAGGCTGAGGCCGGGACCGGGGCGGAAGGAGTACCAGGCCTCGGCGAACTTCCGCGGGTCGTTGGAGACCTGGCGGCCCCGCCACTCGCTGACCTTGCCGACGACGACGCACTCGCCGGTCTGTACGTGCTGCCACTCCAGCGCCACATGGCCGCAGTCGTCGGCGAGCAGGAACTTGCGCAGGACGCCGGAGCTGGCACCGCCGAGGGTGTTGCGGTGGCCCGGGAGCATCACGGAGAAGATCAGCTTCAGCAGGACGGACTTGCCGCCGCCGTTCTCCAGGAAGAGCACGCCGGCGGGCGCGGGCCGGCGCGGCGGGCCGACGGGCTCCTCCTCGAAGAACTCCGCCTGCGTCGGCGCGGGGTCGGGCACGGCCTCGCCCACACCGCGCAGGTCAAGCACGGTGTCGGCGTAGCGCGCACCGGCGGGCCCGATGGAGTAGAGGCGGACCCGGGACAGCTCGTACATGGCGGACTCTCGTAAGGCTTCGTGAAACGGCGGAGTTCAGGAGGAGTGGAACGGCAGGCCGGCGTCGGCGACGAGCTCCAGGGCGTCGGCGTCCTCGGGGGGCAGCAGGGTGGGCGTGCCGTCGGTGACCGGGACGACGCCCAGTTCCAGCAGCTCGGCCATGGCGGCGCTGCCCGCCATGTCGCGCACCTGGAGCTGGTAGCGGGCCGTGGTGCGGTACGTGCCGCCGTTGTCGTCGCCGGTGCGCTGCAGGAAGCCGGAGTCGGTGAGGAAGGCGACGGCCTTGGCGACGATGCCGGTGGTCGATCCCGCGAGCCGGCGCGCGTCCTTGGTGGCTCCGGTCGCGCTGCGTCTGGCCCAGATCCGCCAGGCGGCCTCCAGGCCGGGGGCGTCGCTGACCGGGTCGGTGTTCTCGCCCTGTTCCGCGGCCCGCTCCTCCAGCCGGTGGCAGGCCTGGCGCACGAAGGCGTCGACGCCGTTGACCGTGACGCGCCCGATGTAGCCGTCGTCGGCGAGGTCCTCCGGGCGCGGGAAGGCCATGGCGGCGACGGCGAGATGGGCGAGTCCGTGCAGGAACCGGTCACTGCCGTCGGCGGAGGCGCGCCGCGCGTAGTCGCCCATGCGCACCGCGAACACGGAGTCCTCGGCGGCGGTCACGGCCATCCCCGCGCGCGGGGACACCTCCAGCACGATCAGTCCGAGGCCGGTGGCCACGGCGTCGGCGAGCCGCGCGAACGGCGGGTCCTCGCGGTAGCGGCGCAGCAGGTCCGCGTACTCCTGGTCGCGGGCCGGCTGGAGCTTGGGCTGGAGGCCGAAGGCGACGAGCCGCGCCGCGTCGGCGGCGTCGGCGGGCGTGACGGCGGCACCGGCCGGTGTGGCTCCGGCCTCCGGCTCACTCCACTCGACGTGCTCGGTCACGGTTTCGGCTCCTTGCTCTTGAAAACAACGGTGCGGTCGGCTCCTCCGGGGGCGCGGGGCGGGGTCGATCGCGGCCCCGCCGCGTGGGCCCGGCCGGCCCCCGCGGACTCGCGGCCGTCCTTCTGCGGAACCATCACGCCGCCTCCGTCCGGTCCGCCGCCATCCCCGCCGCGTCCAGCAGCGCCGTGCCGACGATGAGGTCGGCCCCGCCGAACTCGGGGTCGTCGAGTTCGGTGCCGTCGTCCACGGCGAACAGCAGCTTCCGCTCGCCCTGGCGGTAGGCGGTGCCGACCGGCGGGCTGGCGGCGTGGATCGCCAGCAGGGCGACCAGATAAGGCAGTTCGGGGTCCTGGCGGCGCGCGTCGGCGAGCAGTCCGGACAGCCGGCGCGGTGCGTCGGCCGGCAGGTCCAGCAGCGCCGTGGCGGCCGCCAGCTGCTCCTCGCTGAAGCGGCTGTCGTCCGGTGTGGCGATGAGGTCGGGCTCCGGCATCTCGGCGCCGAGGTGCTCCCGCTCCACGGGCGGCGTCAGCAGGATCTCGACGAGGTCGGCGACCCGGACGGACACCGGGGTGCGCAGTCCGGTGCCGTGGGCGAAGAAGGCGCCGGTGACCCGGGCCGCCTGCTCCACGGGCAGCGGCAGCAGGGGCGCCAGGAGATGGCCGTACAGGTCCGTGCCCGATGCGGCCGTGGGGGTGGCGAAGGCCTGCCGGTCCTGCTCGGCGCGGAACAGCGGGCCGGCCTCCAGCAGCCGGGACTGCAGCTGCGTGTGCCGCCGGATGCAGTCCTTGACGATGTCCACCAGCTCGGCGGCCCGCCGCTTGTGCTCGGGGTCCTCGGACTCGTCGCGGGCCTTGCGGATGTTGGTGAGGATCGCGTTCTCGTGGCGGTACCGGTCCGCCACGTGCTCCAGGGCCTCGGCGATCATGTCGGGTACGGCGCTCAGCCAGTCCACCGCGCGCACGTTGCGCCGGGTGGCCTCCAGCGCCCGGCGCAGGGTCTCGGAGTACTGCACGGTCCGGTAGCGGGCCTGTTCCGCGGCGAGCTGGGCGTCGGCGAGCCGGCCGCGGCTGATCAGCACCTCCAGCTTGACCTCGGCGGCGATCTGCGCGCTGGTGACGTCGGTGTCCAGGGCGCCGACCAGGACGTTGACGGCCTCGTCGGTGGTCCGCAGGTACACCGTGCCGCCGGGGCCGGGGACCTCCTCGATCAGCTTGAAGTCGTAGTCGCGGCGCACATAGGTGCCGTCCGCTTCGAACACGCCGTACACCGCGCGGAAGCCGCGGTCGACGCTGCCGACGTTGATCAGGTTCTCCAGGACCCAGCGGGCCACCCGCTCGTGCTCGGCGGCGGAACGGCGCGGGGCCTGGGCGGCGATGCGCGGGACGAGCCGGGCGACGATCTGGTCGTGGTCCGCGCCCGTGTCGAAGTCCATGTTCAGCGTGACGAGGTCGATGGCGGCCAGGGCGATCTCCGCCATGCCGTACACCGAGTACTCACCGGCCAGGTTGGCCTTGCGCGCGTCCAGGTCGTGCAGCGGCGCGGTGCAGGCGAGCGCGCGCAGCCGACGTGCCAGCCCTTCGTCGGCGGCCGGGCCCGGCGCGGGCCGCGGCCCCGCGCTGAGCTGGGGCGGAGCACTGTCCGTCGATGCAGGCGAAGTCACGGTTCACAGACTAGGTCCTCGGTCTGACAACGGCCCAAACGAGGCAGGTGCGCCCCGGCGGCACGGTTGTCACACCCGTGTTCCGCCGCCGCGGACCGCCGTGGCTCAGCCGCCCTGCCCGTCCTCCCCGACCCGGCGCCGGTACACCTCCACCACCCGCTCCAGCGAGACGTCGAGGTACGCCGCGAGCAGTTGCTCGGCCTTCTCCCGGTCACCGGCCTGCAGCGCCTGGAGGATCTCGGCG
The DNA here is from genome assembly GCF_031181555.1 of Streptomyces sp. Classification (GTDB taxonomy): domain Bacteria; phylum Actinomycetota; class Actinomycetes; order Streptomycetales; family Streptomycetaceae; genus Streptomyces; species Streptomyces fimbriatus. The sequence goes on from NZ_JAPSKQ010000004.1 coordinate 28,078, forward strand.
TTCCGCGCGATGTACGGCTCGTGCAGCCGCCTGGGCTCGTCCACCACGTGGAAGGCGAGCCGCAGTTCGGCGAAGACGCTGCGCATCAGTTCGTCGGTGCGTTCGCTGGCGGCGAGGGCCACCAGCTCCCGGTGGAAGTGGATGTTGGCCGTACCCACACCTTTCCAGTCACCTTCGCGCGCCGCCCGGCGGCCCTCCTCCACCACCTCGGCGAGCGCGTCCAGTCCGTACGGAGGCTCGCCGAGGCCGCGCACGACGGCGCACTCGACGAGCCGCCGGGTGCGGTAGATGTCCTCGACGTCCTCGACGGTCAGCACCCGGACGAACACGCCCCGGTTCAACTCGTGGACGAGCAGCCGCTCGTGCGTGAGCAGCCGGAACGCCTCGCGCAGCGTGTTGCGGGAAACCCCCAGCGCCCCGCCGATGCTGTCCTCCGACAGCCGTGTCCCGGGCGGGAAGTACCCCTCGGCGATCCGGCTCCTGAGGATGTCCGAGACCCGCTCGGCCGTGCTGGTACGGCCCAGCAGGGCACGGTCGTCGGCCAGTCCCCTCAGCTCCTCTGCCATGCCCGGAATTCAATCGCACACGGAAGGACGTGACAACACGGGTATTGAAGGATCGTTCAACGATCCTCTACCGTGCTCGGCACGGCGTCGCCTCCCGGCCTCGGGGCGCCGACCGCTTCCGCACCACGGCACGGCACGGCTCATCTCTTCCCGCACCCTCCGTCCTCCCACTGCGAGGTGCCCATGAGCACGACCCCTCCACCGCAGGCCCTGACCGACCGACCACGCCCCGCGCGGACCGGACGCGCCGGCGACGACGGAGCGTTCGGCTGGCTGCGTGCGCTGGGACCGCGCGGCCGGCGCGCCTTCGGCGGCGCGTTCGGCGGTTACGCCCTGGACTCGTACGACTACTTCACGCTGCCGCTGACCATGGTCGCGCTGTCCGCGTACTTCGGTCTGAACAGCGGCCAGACCGGCCTGCTCACGACCGTCACGCTGGTGGTCTCCGCGGTCGGCGGTGCCCTCGCCGGCGTGCTGGCGGACCGCGTCGGCCGGGTGAAGGCGCTGCTGCTGACGGTGATCACGTACGCGGTGTTCACCGTGGCCTGCGGCTTCGCGCCCAACTACGAGACGCTGCTGGTGTTCCGGGCCCTCCAGGGCCTCGGCTTCGGCGGCGAGTGGGCGGTCGGCGCCATCCTGGTCGCCGAGTACGCGAGCGCCAGGCACCGGGGCCGCACCCTCGGCGCGGTCCAGAGCTCCTGGGCCGTGGGCTGGGCGCTGGCCGTGATCGTGTACACGATGATCTTCTCGTTCGTCGACGACGATCTGGCCTGGCGCGTGATGTTCTGGACCGGTGCGCTGCCGGCGCTGCTCGTCGTGTGGGTGCGGCGCAGTGTGCGGGACGCGCCCGAGGCGGCCGCCGCGCGGGAGAAGAGCGCCCACCGGGGCTCGTTCGCGGCGATCTTCCGGCCGGGCCGGGAGGGAGCGCCGGGGCTGCTGCGCACCACGCTCTTCGCCGTGCTGCTCTCCACCGGCGTGCAGGGCGGTTACTACACCCTGGCCACCTGGGTTCCGACCTATCTGAAGACGGAGCGCGACCTGTCGGTCGTCGGCACCGGCGGCTATCTGACGTTCCTGATCTCGGGTGCCTTCATCGGCTACCTGACCGGCGGCCACCTCACCGACCGGCTGGGCCGCCGGCGCAACATCTGGCTCTTCGCCCTGCTGTCGGCGATCTGCATCGTCGCGTACACGAACATCCCGAGCGGTGCGAACACCCTGGTGCTCGTGCTCGGGTTCCCGCTCGGGTTCTGCATGTCGGCGATCTTCAGCGGCTTCGGCTCCTATCTGAGCGAGCTGTACCCGACGGCGGTGCGCGGCACGGGACAGGGCTTCACGTACAACACCGGACGTGCCGTGGGCGCCGTCTTCCCCACGACCGTGGGCTTCCTCGCCGGCAGCTGGGGCGTGGGCGGGGCGCTGGTCTTCGGCGCGATCGGCTACGGCCTGGCGGCCCTGGCGCTGCTGGGGCTGCCGGAGACGCGCGGAAAGGAACTGGAGTGAACCACACCGACGACCGCCCGCCGACCGACGTGGGCGACCGCCCCGTGGCCCTCGTCGACGAGCACGCGCACGCGTGGACCCCTCGAACGGCACGGGCCCGCTTCCGGGAGGGACTGGCCGGCCCCACGGCAGGCGTGGCCGCGGGCCACACCCAGGCCAACCTGATCTCGGTGCCCGCCGACTGGGCGTACGACATGCTGCTGTTCTGCCAGCGCAACCCCAAGCCCTGCCCGGTCCTCGACGTCACCGACGCCGGATCCGTCACCACCGTCCTCGCCGAGGGCGCGGACCTGCGCACCGACCTGCCGCGCTACCGGGTCTGGGAGAACGGCGAGCTGGTGGACGAGCCGACGGACGTACGGGCGCACTGGCGCGGCGACCTGGTGTCGTTCCTGATCGGCTGCAGCTTCACCTTCGAGTGGGCCCTGACGGCGGCCGGTGTTCCGGTCCGGCACGTCGAGCAGGGGCGCAACGTTCCCATGTACGTGACGAGTTGGCAGTGCCGTCCGGCGGGGCGGCTGCGCGGGCCGCTGGTGGTGTCCATGCGGCCGGTGCCGCCCGCCCACCTCTCGGCGGCGATCCGGGAGAGCAGCCTGCTGCCGGCGGTGCACGGCGGTCCCGTGCACTGCGGTGATCCCGCGGCGCTCGGCATCGACGACCTCGGCCGCCCCGGCTTCGGCGACCCGGTGGACTCCGAGCCGGACGACATCCCGGTGTTCTGGGCCTGCGGGGTGACCCCGCAGGCCGCGGTCATGGCCTCGCGTCCGCCGTTCGCCATCACCCACGCACCGGGGCAGATGTTCCTCAGCGACGCCCGCGACGAGCAGTTCCGCGTGGCCTGACGGTCCCGCGCGGCCCGAGAAGGAGAAACGAGGGTTCCATGACCTCCATCGATCTGAACGCCGACCTCGGCGAGGGTTTCGGCCGCTGGCGGCTCACCGACGACGAACGGCTGCTGTCCGTCGTCACCAGCGCCAACGTGGCCTGCGGTTTCCACGCGGGGGACGCAACCACCATGCGCCGGGTGTGCGAGCTCGCGGCCGAGCGCGGGGTGCGCATCGGCGCCCAGGTCTCCTACCGGGACCTGGCGGGGTTCGGGCGGCGCGCGATGGAGGTGCCGCCGGCCGAACTGGCGGCCGAAGTGGCCTACCAGATCGGTGCCCTGGAGGTGTTCGCCCGCGCGGCGGGCGCCCGCGTGGCGTACGTCAAACCGCACGGGGCGCTGTACAACCGGGTCGTCCGCGACGAGGAGCAGGCCGGCGCGGTCGTCGACGGGGTGGTCCTCGCGGACGCCACGCTGCCCGTGCTCGGCCTGCCCGGCTCGCGGCTGCTGGAACTGGCCGGGAAGGCGGGGCTGCCGGTGGTCACGGAGGCGTTCGCCGACCGCGCGTACACCGACGAGGGCACCCTGGTGCCGCGCCGCCAGGAAGGTGCCGTGGTCACCGACCCCGAGTCCGTCGTGGCCCGTTCGGTGGGCCTGGCCCGCTCCGGCGAGGTCGAGGCGCACTCGGGACGACGGATCCGGGTGCGGGCGCGTTCCCTGTGCCTGCACGGCGACACGCCCGGCGCGGTGGACCTGGCGCGTCGGGTGCGTGGCGGCCTGGAGGCGTCGGGGGTCCGGGTGGAGGCCTTCGCATGAGGGTGCTGCCCGTCGGCGAGGACGCCCTGCTCGTCGAGGTCTCCTCGGGCGACGAGGCCCGGGCGCTCCACGCGGAGCTGCTGCGGCGCCGCGCGGAGGGCTCGTTGCCGGTCGGCGAGATCGTGCCGGCCGCGCGCACGGTCCTGCTCGACGGCCTGTCCGACCCCGCCCGGCTGGCCGCCGAGCTCACCGCCCGCGCACTGCCGCCCGCGCCCCCGGGCGCGCCGGAGACGGTCGAGATCCCGGTGCGCTACGACGGCCCGGACCTCGCCGACGTCGCCGCGCACTGGGGCGTTCCCGCGCGGGAGGTGGCACGTATCCACGCGGGCACCGAGTTCCGCGTCGCCTTCTGCGGTTTCGCGCCCGGCTTCGGCTACCTCACGGGGCTGCCGCCGCGCTACGACGTGCCCCGCAGGCCGACTCCGCGCACGGCCGTGCCGGCCGGTTCGGTGGCGCTGGCGGGGCCGTACACGGGGGTGTACCCGCGGTCCTCGCCGGGCGGCTGGCAGCTGATCGGCACGACCGACCTCGTGCTGTGGGACCACGCGCGCGTGCCGGCCGCGCTGCTCTCCCCCGGTACGCGCGTGCGGTTCGTACCCGTGGCCGCGACGGAGCCGGCGGCATGACGGACCGTGCGCTCGCCGTCGTCCGAGCGGGAGCCCTGACCACCGTGCAGGACCGGGGCCGCCCGGGACACGCTCACCTGGGCGTGCCCCGTTCCGGGGCGCTGGACGGGCCCGCGGCGGCGCTCGCCAACCGGCTGGCCGGCAACCCGCCGGACGCCGCCGTCCTGGAGACGACCCTCAACGGCTGTTCGCTGCGCCCGCGTTCGACGGTCACCGTGGCGGTCACCGGTGCTCCCTGCCCCGTCACGGTGGACGGACGCCCGGCCGCCTGGGGCGCCCCGGTACGCGTGCGTGCCGGGGCGGTCCTGGACGTCGGAACGGTGACGGCGGGTGTGCGCGCCTATGTCGCCGTCTCCGGTGGGATCGCCGTCGAGCCGGTGCTCGGCAGCCGCTCCACCGATCTGCTCTCGGGTCTGGGCCCGGCCCCCCTCACGGACGGCGCCGTCCTCCCTCTCGGGGTGCCGCGAGGACAGCACGCGCGCGTGGACGTCGCCCCGCAGCCGGCGCCCCCGGACGAACTCGTCCTGCGCGTGACACCGGGCCCGCGCGACGACTGGTTCACCCCGGCGGCGGTCCGGGTCCTCACGTCCCGCGCGTACCACGTGTCCCCCGCGAGCAACCGCATCGGGCTGCGCACGACCGGGCCGGCCCTGGAGCGGGCCCGGCCGGACGAACTCCCCAGCGAGGGCATGGTGCTGGGGGCGGTCCAGGTGCCGCCCGACGGCAGGCCGGTGGTGTTCCTGGCCGACCACCCGACCACCGGGGGCTACCCCGTGATCGCGGTCGTCCGCCCCGCCGACCTCCCGGCCGCCGCCCAGGCGGCACCCGGCACCCCGGTCCGCTTCGTCGCCGTACGCCGCCGCTGAACGCTCAGGCGGTGTCCGGCCGTTGCTCCCCGGGGGACAGCGCGGCCAGTGCCGCCGACACGGCGGCACCGGCCCGCAGGTCCAGCCGGATGCTCGTGCCCCGCGCGCGGTGCCGCATCTCGTCGGCGGCGAGCGAGAGCAGCTGCGGCAGCAGGTCGGTGCACCGACGGGCCACCCAGCCGGTGCCGGCCGTGGCCAGCCACCACAGGCTCGCCGTCGGGGTGGGCGCCGGGGACTCGGGCTCGGGCGACGGCGCGGGGCCGGTCGCGACCCCGCGTGCCGCCAGCAGCGCGTGGAACCGCAGGGCCAGCTGCCGGTGCCCCGGCTCACCGGGGTGCAGCCGGTCCGCGCTCCACATCGCGCGGTCGGTGATCCAGTCGCCCTCGCACGCGTGCAGGTGTACCGCGCCGTACCGGTCGGACAGCGCGTGGACCACGGTGTTCACCGCCCGCTGCCGACGGGCCAGCGGGCGGGCCAGCGCCCCGGGCAGTCCCAGCACGGCGCCGGGGTCGGGCAGGCACGCGGTGAGCAGGACGGCGCCCTGCCCCGTGCAGGCCGCGTACACCTGGTCGAGCCGTGCGGCCACGGCGCGGATGTCGAAGGTGCGGCGCAGGGTGTCGTTGACGCCGACGACGACGGACACGAGGTCGGGCCGCAGCGCCAGCGCGGCGGGCAGCTGGCCCTCGAGCACGTCGCGCGTCTGCGCCCCGCTCACCGCGAGGTTGGTGAACCACGCGGGCTCCGGGCCCAGCGACTCGGCGAGCAGCGCCGCCCAGCCCCGCCACCCACCGCCGACGCGGTCCCCGACGCCCTCGGTCAGCGAGTCCCCGAGGGCCACGAATCGCGGGGATCTCATGAGAGCCCCCCGGATACGGCGGGCCGTACGGCGGACCGCACCGGAGCCGCGCCTTCCTGCTCGCCCGGTGCCGCGGGCCGGACCGGGCCCGCCGCCTGCCGCACGGTGACCGGCGCGTCATGGGCCGTGAGGAACGCCGCCACGGAGATGTCCCACCCGAAACGCTCCGCACGCGCGCGGGCCGCCGCGCGCCGGTCCGGCCCCGGCCGTTCCAGGAGCAGTTCGACGGCCTCCGCGAAGGCCTCGCCCCGGTCCTCCGCGACCGCGCCCGACGCGCCGATCACCTCCGGCAGGGCCGACGACGCACTCGCCACGACGGGCGTGCCGCACGCCATCGCCTCCAGCGCGGCGAGCCCGAAGGTCTCGGCGGGCCCCGGTGCCAGGCACACGTCGGCGGAGGCCTGGAGCGCGCCGAGGAACGCCCGGTCGCGGACGTGGCCCAGGAAGGTCACCGGCAGCCGGCGCTCCCGCGCGCGCTGTGCGAGCCGCGCCCGCAGCGGCCCGTCGCCGGCCACCACCAGCACCGCCCGCCGCCCGCGCCGCCGCAGTGCCTCCAGCGCGTCCAGCGCCGTGCCCGGCCGCTTCTCCGGGGACAGCCGGGAGCACATCACCAGCAGCGTCTCCGCCGCGCGCGCGTACCGGGCCCGCAGTCCCGGGTCGCGCAGGGCGGGGTGCCGCTCCACCAGGTCGACGCCCAGCGGGGCGCGGACGACGTTGCGGGCCCCTACCCGGACGAACTCCCGCTCGGCGAACTCGGTGGTGCACACCACACGCGCGTACGTGTGGGCCGTACGGATGTTGAGGGCGTCGGCGGTGCGCCGGGCGGCGCCCTCCGGCAGTCCCCAGGTGCGCAGCACTCCGTCGGCGGTCTCGTGGGAGACCATGACCGCCGGGACCCGGGCCCGCCGGGCCCACTTGCCGGTCCAGCGCAGGGTCGTACGGTCGGACACCTCGAGGCGGTCGGGGGCCAGTTCCTGGAGCAGGCCGGTGATCCGTGCCCTGTCGGTGAGGACGCGGTAGCCGCCGGTGCCGGGCAGCAGCGGGCCCGGCAGCGTGATCACCCTCCCCTGCTCGGTCTCGCGGTCGCTCTCCCGCTCACCGGGGACGACGAGCACGGGCTGGTGCCCTGCCGCACGGTAGCCCTTGCCGAGCTCCCTCAGCGCGGTGCGCAGCCCGCCGGAGGCGGGTGCGACGAAGTTCGCCAGGCGCACGATCCGCAGCGGCCCGTCGGTCCGCGCCCGACCGCCGGGGTGCACCGGACCGGTGGTCCACGGCGAACGGCCGTCCGCCGGCATCCCGTTCATGCCGCCACCGCCGTCCTGCGTCCGGCGAGCACATCCGCGTAGTGTCCGATCAGCTGATCCCCGACGGCGGCCCAGGTGCGCCCCTCGACCATCGCGCGTCCGGTCGCGCCGTATGCGGCCCGCCGCCCGGGATCGGCGGCCAGGGCCCGCACCGCGTCGCGTACGGCGGTGGCGTCGCGCGGTGGTACGAGCAGTCCGGTGCGCCCGTGCGCGACCAGGTCCAGCGGGCCGCCCACCGCGGGCGCCACCACGGGCACACCGCTCGCCATCGCCTCCTGCACGGTCTGGCAGAAGGTCTCGAACGGTCCGGTGTGCACGAAGACGTCCAGCGAGGCGAAGAGCCGGGCGAGTTCGTCGCCGGTGCGGCGCCCCAGGAAGACCGCGCCGGGCAGCGCCTGCTCCAGTCCCGGCCGGCTGGGCCCGTCGCCGACGACCACGACCCGCACCCCGGGCAGGGCGCACGCCCCGGCCAGCAGCTCGACCTGCTTCTCGGGGGCGAGCCGGCCGACGTAGCCGACGACGAGTTCGCCGTTCGGGGCGAGCGCGCGGCGCAGCGCCGCGTCGCGGAGGCCGGGCCGGAAACGGGCGGTGTCCACACCGCGCGGCCACAGCTTGACCCTGGGTACGCCGTGCGCCTCCAGGTCGCGCAGGGCGGCGCCGGACGGAGCCAGGGTGAGGTCGGCGGCTGCGTGCACGGAACGGAGGCGCCGCCAGGCCGCCGCCTCGCCCGCGCCCATGTACGTACGGGCGTATCCGGCGAGGTCGGTCTGGTAGACGGCGACGGCGGGCAGGCCGAGGCGGGCGGCGGCCGCCATGCCGCGCACGCCGAGGACGAAGGGGCCGGCCAGGTGGACGATGTCGGCCCGGTGCCCGGCGATCGCGGCGGCGAGACGGCGGCTGGGGAGGGCGACGCGGACCTGGGGGTAGCCGGGGAGCGGGAGGGAGGGGACACGGACGACGGGGCACGGTGCCCGGTCGTCGGGCGCGTTGCCGACGGGGGCGGGGGCGACGACGACGGGAGTGTGACCGCGGTCGACGAGGTGCCGGGCGGTCTGGAGCGCGCAGTGGGCCACGCCGTTCACATCGGGAGGGAAGGATTCGGTCACGATGACGACACGCATACCGGTGTTGTCGCCGCACCGGACGTGGTCACGTCAACGTGGATCTTTCCGCGCGGGGAACGCGCCATGAGCGTTGCACCGCGCACCCGGGCAGGCCGGACGGCATGCACGCGCACCTGACCCGCGGGTCATCCCCCGTTCACCCTGCGCGCGTCCGGGCGGGTCACACGGCGGTCTCCTCGGGGCCGATCCGGCTGCGCACGGCGGTCTGCACCTCGGCCTCCTCGGCCGGGTCGGCGGCGAGCCGGCGCAGGCGCTCGACGACCCGGGTGTCCCCGGTCTCGGCGTGCCGGGCGGCGATCTCGCGGGTGGACTCCTCGCAGTCCCACAGGCACTCGACGGCGAAGCCGGTGCCGAAGGAGGGGTCGGTGGCGGCGAGGGCGCGCGCGGCCCGGCCCCGCAGATGGGACGAGGCGGTCTCGCGGTAGACGTGCCGGAGCACGGGGGCGGCGCAGGTGATGCCGAGGCGTCCGGCGCCGTCGACGAGGGTCCACAGGGTGGGCGCGTCGGGCCCCTCCCCCCGCACCGCCTCGCGGAGCGCCGCGAGGACCGGGTCACGGTCCTGGATCCCGCCCCGGCAGGCGAGGACGCGGCCGGCGGCGGCGCCCAGCGCGTCGGGTCGGCGGGCCCAGCCGCGCGCCCGGTCGACGGCCGTGAGACTGCGCATGCGCTCGAAGGCGTCGACGGCGGCCTCCACGACGGCCGGCGAGCCCGTGGCCACGGCGCCCTCGATCAGCTCGAGGGCGTCGGGATCATTGCTGTCGGCGAGGTACCGCAGGGCGGTGCACCGGGCTCCCTCGGTGCCGTCCTTGGCGGCCTGGACGATCTCGGGCCGGTCCTCGGGGCCCGCCACGGCGGTGAGACAGCGGGCGGCCGGGACATGGAGCGCGGCGCCGCGTTCGACGCCTTGCTGGGCCCACTCGAACACGGCTCGCACGCTCCACCCGGGGCGGGGCCCGGTGGGGCGCATCTGCCGCTGCCAGCGGTCGAAACAGCCGGCCTCCCGGGCGGCACGCACGCGCGCGGCGATGGATGCGCGCGGATCGTCGGCCCACAGGCGCCATGGCCGCGGCTCGAAGGCGTCGCGGACGGTGGCGGCCAGTTCCGCTTCGCCCTCGGCGTCGGTGGCGAACCGCGCCAGCACCGGGGCGGCGAGGGCGCGCAGGCCCGCGTCGTCGTCCCTGAGGGCGAGTTCGTCCAGGGCCCAGGCCCAGTTGGTGCCGTGGGCGGCGTACCTGCGCAACAGCGCGAGCGCGTCCCGCCTGCCGTAGGAGGCGAGGTGCCCGAGGACCGCGAGGGCGAGTCCGGTGCGCGACTCGTCGGTGTCGAGGACGTCCTCGGGGTCGAAGAGATGGGCCTCGATCGCGTCCAGTTCGCCGTGCAGATCGAGGTAGAGGCGGGCGTAGTAGAGGGAGCGGTTCTCCACCTGCCAGTCGTGGCGCGGGTCGCGCAGCACGCAGTGGTTCAGCGCCGCGAGCGCTTCGGCGCGCGGAGCGGTGAGCGCGTGCAGCGTGCCGTCGCCACGACCCCGCTGAAGCAGGCCGAGCAGCGTACCGCTGGGCGCTATGACCGGATCGAACATGGGAAACAGCCTCACATCAAGCGTCGACGCGACCGGGGACGTGCATTACCTGGCCGCGTGACAACGCGTCGGGGCGCCCGCCGTTTCCTGCTTGCTGTAGACCATCTCTCTCTGCCTCTCGTCGGTGGCCCATGCGGACCGCATCACGGCCCGCGCGGTGCGGCAACACCTGCCCAGCCATCGCGTCCGTGAATCACGTCGTCATGATGACCCGGCGGTCACATCTCCCGCGACCGAAATTTCGGCGGCCCTGTACCGCCTCCCCCGTTTTCCGTGTCTTCGCTGGTCAGAGCGTGTCGCTCAGTGCTCGCCGAACAGGTCGAGCAGTTCCGTCCGACCGAACATCCGGGCCGTGTCGACGGCCGAGGGGGTGCCGGCGGACGGGTCGGCGCCGCCCTTCAGAAGGGCCTCGACCACCTCGGCCTCCCCCTTGAAGACCGCCCCCGCGAGGGGGGTCTGGCCCCGGTCGTTGACGCGGTCGGCGTCGGCACCGCGCTCCAGCAGCGCGCGCACCGTCCCGGCGTGGCCGTGGTAGGCGGCGAGCATCACGAGCGAGTCGCCCCGGTCGTTGGTGAGATCGGCCGGCACTCCCGCGTCGACGTAGGCCACCAGTTCCTCGGTACGGCCACGCCGGGCCAGATCGAAGATCTTGGTCGCCAGCTCCACGACCTCGGGGTCGGGGGCTTCAGTCATCGGCCGGACCGCCTCTCACTACGCAGCACTTCGTGCATCGGGGACAGGACGTACGTCTGCGAGCGGTGCAGAGCCGTACGGGTGAATCGCCAGGGTACTGGCTCGCGCGGCACATGACCCGATGTGCCCGAGGTAAAGATCACGGCAGACCCGCCCGGACGCAAGGGCACCGGCCCGCGGGCCGGACGAGCAGCCCCAGGACATTACCCCAATCGGGGGAAAACATCAGAAATCCACCCAGTTGCACCTTTTATCCTATAGACACATCCTGTGATCCTGGAAGTACTCATGGTGACTGTCCCCGTGAACCAGGAGAACTCACATGATCGTCTCGATCTCATGCGTGGTCCTGCTCGGCATCGTCGTCTTCATCTTCTTCCGCAAGGACGGGTTGAAGGCGTCGCACGCCCTGGTGGCGATGCTGTTCGGCTTCTATCTGGCCAGTACGGCCATCGCCCCCAGCATCAAGGCCGGCGGCGAAAGCCTGGCCAGCCTCCTGGGCGGATTCAAGTTCTGATCCGTCTCTCCACGCCCCGCCCGTACCCACCTTCTGGAGGCAGCAGTGGCCCGGCGCCCCCTCCCCCACATTCTGAGCAACGGCAGCGCACAGCTCGCCCGGAGCCGGGAGCTGGTCAGGACGGCGGCCGACAGCGCCACGGACGTCCTCCACCCGCTGATCACCATCGCGCGCGGTCTGCGCCGGCTGGCCTCGGCCGGGCGGCGCAGGTGGGCCGACACGCCCAAGGACAGGCGCGGCGCGCTGCTCTTCCTGGTGGCGTCGGTCGTGCTGGTCGTGGCGCTCGCGCCGTACGGCCCGCTGCTCGCCGTCATCACCCTGATGGCCGTGGCGGCCTGGCAGGGCCGGGACCGCGCCCCGGTGGCGCCCGATGGACCCGACGAGGCCCAGATCCGGCGCCTGAAGTCGCTGTACGAGGCCCTGGTGCCGTACTTCTCGGTCGCCGAGGACCCGGAACCGCTCTACGCCCACGGCGGCGACTGGGGGAAGGCCTTCCCCGAGTACGAGTTCGACGACACCGGCCGCATCACGCACCTGGTGATCAGCTATCCCGCCTACTTCACCGACGGCGAGCCGGAGTCCCGGGCGCGGATCGAGCACCTGCTCAGCGCCAAGTCGGGGCGCGGTCGCGAGTACCACTTCGCGTGGGACGAGGAGGGCAACCAGCTCACGGTCCGCGTCCTCGCGCCCCTGCCCACCGACATCGCCGCCCAGCCCTTCGTCACGTCCCCCGGCGAGACGGTCCTCGGCTTCACCGACCCCATCCGGGTGCGGCGGACGCTGCCGCTCACCCACGGCGAGGAGCAGCGCGACGTTCCACCGGTCGTCTGGCGCACCGGCATCCGCTCCACCGAGCCCCATCTGCTCGCGCTCGGCCAGCCGGGCAGCGGCACCTCGACCCTGCTGCGCTCCATCGCCCTCCAGGCCCTCCACCACGGTGACGTGGTGATCGTCGACGGCGGTGGCACCGGTGAGTACGCCTGCCTGACCGGCCGGGACGGCGTGCTCGCCGTCGAGTGCGGGCTGACGGGGGCGCTGGCGAGCCTGGAGTGGGCCGCGCACGAGACGGAGCGCCGGCTGAGCGCCGCGAACCGTGCCCATCAGGCGGGCGATCCGCCGCCCGAGGACACCAGGCGGCCCCTGTGGATCCTGCTGGACCGGCCGAGCGCGTTCACGCACCTGGCCGCCGCGGAGGGCCGTGAGGATCCCCAGTCGCTGCTCCACGTCCCGCTGCGGCACGGCCGCCCGGCGAACGTCACCGTGGTCGTCGCGGATCAGCTGGACAGCCTGGAGACCCTCAGCGCCCCGGTACGGCAGCACACGCGCGCGCGTGTCGTCCTCGGCCCCGCGACGGCGGAGCAGCTGGAGGCCGTCCTGGGCGCGCCCCCGCACACCACCCCCGTCGACCAGGTCCCCGCGGGCCGCGGTTACGCCCGCCTGGGCGTGGGACCGGTCCACCGCCTCCAGGTACCGGCCACGCCGGACCCGTACGACGACGCCACCAGCGACGCCCACCGGCAGGCCGTACTGGACCTGTTGCCGCCGCGCACGGCTCCGGCGGAGGACGCGGCCCCGTCATGGCCGTTCCCGGAGCGGGCGGACCCGGAAGCGGTCCCGGTGGGGGCGGTGCTCCCGGACAAGCTGCCCGCGGAGCCCGTGCCTCTGGAGAAGGAACCGGTGGAGAAGGAGCCGGTGGAGAAGGCGCTGCCCGGGAAGGCGCTCCCCGACGAGCCGTCCCCCGTGGAGGTCGCCTCGGAGAAGGTGCCTGCCGAGGCCGCCGTCCCGGAGGACGTCGCCACGGCAGCGGTCCCCAAGGAGGCGGCGGTCGCGGAGTCCTCCTAGCACGCGCCGCCGGCTACGCCACGAACGTGCGCGGCGCCTCCGCCCCCGAGGTCCCGCCGGTCTCCACCACCCGTGCCGCCGCGGCCAGCCGCACCGCGGCCTCCTCCGCCACCGCGCCGCCCACGGTGAACGGCAGCCGCACGTATCCCTCGAACGCCCCGTCGACCCCGAAGCGCGGCCCGGACGGCACCCGCACCCCGACCCGCTCCCCCGCCTCGGCCAGCCGTGAGCCCGAGAGCCCGCCGGTGCGCACCCACAGCGTGAGCCCGCCCCGCGGGACCTCGAACTCCCAGCCGGGCAGCTTCCGCCGCACCGCCGCGACCAGCGCGTCCCGGTTCTCCCGGGCCTGCGCGCGCCGCGCCTCGACGGCCTGTTCCCAGCCGCCCGTGCCGAACAGCCAGTTCACCGCCAGCTGCTCCAGCACGGGTGTGCCCAGGTCGGCGTACGCGCGCGCGGCGACCAGGCTGCGGACCACGTCGGGGGCCGCGCGCACCCAGCCGATGCGCATCCCGGCCCAGAAGGCCTTGCTCGCCGAACCGACCGTGATCACCGTGGACCCGGCCGGGTCGAAGGCGCACACCGGGCGCGGCATCTCCACATCGGGGTCGAGCCACAGCTCGCTCATCGTCTCGTCGGCGACCAGCACCGTCCCCGCCGACCGCGCCGCGTCCACCAGCCGGCGCCGCTGGTCCTCGTCGGCGAGCGCACCGGTCGGGTTGTGGAAGTCGGCGACGACGTACGCGATCCGGGGCGCCGCCTCCCGCAGCACCTGCCGCCAGCGGTCCAGGTCCCAGCCGTCGAGCCCTTCGGCCATGGCCACGGGGACGAGCCGGGCGCCGGCCTCCCGCATCAGCTGGAGGATGTTGGCGTAGGACGGCGACTCGACGGCGATGCGCTCGCCGCGCCCGCCGAAGAGGTGGCAGATGGCGTCGATGGCGCCCATCGCCCCGGTCGTCACCATGATCTGCTCGGGCATGGTCGGGATGCCCCGCGCGGTGTAGCGGTCGGCGATCATCGAGCGCAGCGCGGGCAGCCCGGCGGGATAGTCGCCGTGGGTGTGCGCGTACGGCGGCAGCTCCTCCAGGGCGCCCTGCACGGCACGCGTGAGCCACGGTTCGGGTGCGGGCAGCGCGGCGCAGCCGAGGTCGATCATCGAGCCGAGGGCCTCGGGCGGCAGCGGTTCGAGGCCCCGCGCGGGCACCGGGTTGCCGGCCGGGACGGCGGTCCAGCTGCCCGCGCCGCGCCGTGACTCCAGGAATCCCTCGGTGCGCAGTGCCTCGTAGGCGGCGGCGACGGTGGTGCGGCTGACGGACAGGGCGAGGGCGAGTTCCCGTTCGGCGGGCAGCCGCGCGGCGACCGGTACCCGCCCTTCGAGCACCAGCAGCCGGATGCCGTCGGCGAGCGCGCGGTAGGCGGGCGGGCGGCGGGTTCCGGGGCCGGCCGGACGGTCCTGCTGGGAGTTGAGCAGCCGGGCGAGCTGTGCGGCACCCACCGCCGAGGTCCACTGCGCCATGAGAATCAGTCCACCTTCCCCGAATTGGCCCTGGATGACGTCCCCGTCCACGCCACAGGGTGTCATGCATCGGTCCACTTCCACCACAGGGGGGCATACCTTGTCCAGCCAGTCGTCCCGGCACGGGCATCTCGCACGCCGGCTGTTCCAGCTGTACGCCGGACTGGCGCTGTACGGCGCGAGTTCGGCGCTGCTCGTGCGGTCGGGGCTCGGCCTGGAGCCGTGGAACGTGCTGCACCAGGGCCTGTCCGAGCGGACGGGGCTGTCGATGGGCGTGGTGCTGACCGTCGTGGGCGCGGTGGTGCTGCTGCTGTGGATCCCGCTGCGTCAGCGGCCGGGTCTGGGCACGGTCTCCAACGTCCTGGTGATCGGCGCGGTGATGGACGCGACGCTGGCCGTGGTGCCGGACGCGCACGGCCTCGCCGCCCGCGCGACGCTGATGGCGGCGGGCATCGTGCTGAACGGCGCGGCGACCGGGTCGTACATCGCGGCGCGCTTCGGCCCGGGCCCGCGCGACGGGCTGATGACGGGGCTGCACCAGCGCACGGGGGTGTCGGTCCGCCTGGTCCGCACGGCCATCGAGATCACGGTGGTGGCCACCGGCTTCGTCCTCGGCGGCACCGTCGGCGTCGGCACCCTGCTGTACGCGGTGACCATCGGTCCGCTCGCCCAGCTGTTCCTGCGCGTGTTCGCCGTCCCCTCGGCATCCGGCGGCGGCACGGTCGTTGCCACGGGTCAACCACGGCGGGCGATACTGCGTCCGTGACCCCGCGGATACGCCACCCCTACCTCGACCACCCCGGCCCGATCGCCTTCGCCCACCGGGGCGGGGCGGCGGACGGCCTGGAGAACACCGTGCGCCAGTTCCGACGCGCCGTCGAGGCGGGCTACCGGTACATCGAGACCGACGTGCACGCCACGCGCGACGGCCGGCTCGTCGCCTTCCACGACGCGACCCTGGACCGGGTGACGGACGGCGCGGGCCGGATCGCCGACCTGCCGTGGCGGGACGTGCGCCGCGCGCGCGTGGCGGGCGAGGAACCGGTGCCCCTGTTCGAGGAACTCCTGGAGGCCTTCCCCGGGGTGCGCTGGAACGTCGACGTCAAGGCCGAAGCGGCCCTCCTGCCCTTCCTGGAACTGGTCGAGCGCGCGAACGCCTGGGACCGGATCTGCCTCGGCTCGTTCTCCGAGGCCCGCGTGGTGCGCGCCCAGCGGCTGGCCGGTCCGCGGCTGGCCACGTCGTACGGGACGCGGGGCGTGCTGAACCTGCGGCTGCGGTCGTGGGGGCTGCCGGCCGCGGTGCGCCGGTCGGCCGTGGCCGCCCAGGTTCCCGAGATGCAGTCGGGCATCCAGGTGGTGGACCACCGCTTCGTGCGCGCGGCCCACGCGCGCGGGCTGCAGGTGCACGTGTGGACGGTCAACGAACCCGACCGGATGCACCGGCTCCTGGACCTCGGAGTGGATGGCATCATGACCGATCACATCGGCACACTGCGCAAGGTCATGGAGGACCGCGGCGTCTGGGTCTGAGACCCGGTCCCCGACGGCTCCGCGCGTTCACGGGGAAGCGAGGGGCACGGGTGGGCACCGACACCGTGCGGTCACCGGCGGCGGACGAGGCCGCCGACCGGCGGCGCGAGCAACGCGGCTGGTACTTCTACGACTGGGCGTGCTCCGTGTACTCCACGAGCGTGCTCACCGTGTTCCTCGGCCCCTATCTGACGTCGGTGGCCGAGTCGGCCGCGGACGCGGAGGGGTTCGTCCATCCGCTGGGCGTCCCGGTGCGCGCGGGCTCCTTCTTCGCGTACGCGGTGTCCCTGTCGGTGATCCTGGCCGTGCTGGTGATGCCGCTGGTGGGCGCCGCCGCCGACCGCACCGGCCGCAAGAAGCCGCTCCTCGCGGCCGCCGCCTACACGGGTGCCGCGGCGACGGCGGGCATGTTCTTCCTCGACGGTGAGCGCTATCTGCTCGGTGGGGCGCTGCTGATCGTGGCGAACGCGGCGCAGTCCGTGGCGATGATGCTCTACAACTCGTACCTGCCGCAGATCGCCCCGCCGGAGGAGCGGGACGCGGTCTCCTCCCGCGGCTGGGCCTTCGGATACGCGGCCGGGGCCCTGGTCCTCGTCGCGAACCTCGTCCTCTACACCGGCCACGACGCCTTCGGGGTCTCCGAGGGCACGGCGGTCCGCATCTGTCTGGCGTCGGCCGGTCTGTGGTGGGGCGCCTTCGCTCTGATACCGCTGCGCCGGCTGCGCGACCGCCGTGCCCCCGCGCGGGAGGCGGCCGCCCTGCCGGGCTTCCGGCAGCTCGCGGCGACCGTCCGCGACATGCGCCGCCACCCGCTGACGCTCTCCTTCCTGCTGGCCTACCTGGTCTACAACGACGGCATCCAGACGGTGATCTCGCAGGCCTCGGTCTACGGCTCGAAGGAGCTGGGGCTCGGGCAGTCGACGCTCATCGTCGCCGTGCTGCTGGTCCAGGTGCTGGCCGTGGCCGGCGCGCTGGCGCTGGGCCGGCTGGCCCGGCGGTACGGGGCGAAGCGCACGATCCTCGGCTCGCTGGTCGCCTGGACGCTGACGCTGGCCGCCGGGTACTTCCTGCCCGCGGGGGCCCCGGTGTGGTTCTTCGTCCTGGCCGCGGGGATCGGGCTGGTCCTCGGCGGCAGCCAGGCGCTGTCCCGGTCCCTGTTCTCCCACCTCGTACCGCCCGGCAAGGAGGCCGAGTACTTCTCGGCGTACGAGATGAGCGACCGCGGGATGAGCTGGCTCGGGCCGCTGCTGTTCGGGCTCACCTACCAGCTGACGGGCAGTTACCGGGACGCGATCATCTCGCTGGTGGGCTTCTTCGTGCTCGGGTTCGTGCTGCTCGCGCGGGTTCCGGTGCGGCGGGCGATCACCGACGCGGGCAATCCGGTCCCCAAGAGGATTTAGCGCTGGACGCGAAAGGGCGGTAGTGTACGCGTTTGGCCTACCAGGCGTACCGTTACTGCGCGTCAAAGATGCCGAAACGCGGTGTCACATCTGCTAGCAGACGTGACAAACCGGGCGCCGGTGGGTACTGCACTGGTTGACAAGGCTGCGGCTACGACGGCGACGCATGACCCGGAACGGGAATCTTTACCGCCGACCGGACGTTGACCGGATGACGACGACAGCGACACCTGTCCTGTGGGCGACCAGCCCGGGAGGCACGATTCATGAGTGAGCGAGCTCTTCGCGGCACGCGCCTCGTGGTGACCAGCTACGAGACGGACCGCGGCATCGACCTGGCCCCGCGCCAGGCCGTGGAGTACGCATGCGAGAAGGGGCACCGCTTCGAGATGCCCTTCTCGGTCGAGGCGGAGATCCCGCCGGAGTGGGAGTGCAAGGTCTGCGGTGCCCAGGCACTCCTGGTGGACGGCGACGGCCCCGAGGAGAAGAAGGCCAAGCCCGCGCGTACGCATTGGGACATGCTGATGGAGCGGCGCACCCGAGAGGAGCTCGAAGAGGTCCTCGAGGAGCGTCTCGCCGTTCTGCGTTCCGGTGCGATGAACATCGCGGTTCACCCCCGGGACAGCCGCAAGTCGGCTTGATCCCGACGGCTTGATCCCGACAGGGCTCGGGCGGAATCACAGCGCACATCGGTACAGGACCGCGGGCGCCGTACTCTCTCGTACGGCGCCCGCGGTCCTGTCCGTCTGCCGGTCCTGTCGGTCTGTTCGCCGCTCGAGGCGCGTTCGTCGCTCGGGCGCCCTCAGCGCGAGAGGGGCGGGCGCTGTCCCTGCGGAGCGTCCCCCGGTGCGTGTCCCGGCTCGTCCCGGACGACCTCGCCCTGGACGACCTTGCCGTCGGGGCGGTGGATACGGGCCTGCTGGAAGGCGTCGCCCAGGGACCCCTGCGCCGCCTCGCGCAGCCTGCGCTCGAAGGTGCGCTCGGCGTAGCGGCTCACGGCCTTCTGGACCGGCGGCACCAGCAGGAGCAGTCCCAGCGCGTCCGAGACGGGCCCCGGGATGATCAGCAGCAGACCGCCCAGCATCATCAGGCCGTTGCCCTCGCTGTTCGGCCGGGACGCGGGAGTCACCCCGCTCTGCTGCTGCTGCAGCGTCTCCGTGAGGCTCTGGAAGGCCCGTCGGCCGGCCCGCTTGATGACGACGGAGCCGAGGACCAGGCCGGCCACCAGGAGCAGGAAGACCACCAGCCCGTTCGACGCCCCGGCGATCAGCGTGAGCAGCCAGACCTCCAGCACGAGCCACGCGGCGGCGGCCAGCGGCAGGAACGTGCGCAGCCGGGAGCGCCGGGGCCGGGCGGGATACGGGGTCTGAGCGCCAGTCGTCATGCTCCCAGTGTGCCTGGGCCGGGCTCAGCGCGGGATAAGGGGACGGCCGGGCGCTTCGCGCCGGTCCGCCGTTTCCGCGCGTGCGCCCGGTGCCGCGGTCGTACGCCTACGGTTTGGGGTGCTTCTCGTCGCCGTGCCCCAGGACCTTGCCGACCCGCTCCCCCACGCCCCACGCCGTGACCCGCCACAGCGCCTCGACGAGGATGTCGCGGCTCATCTTGGAGTCGCCGAGTTCACGCTCGACGAAGGTGATGGGCACCTCGACGACGTGGTAGCCGGCCTTGACCGCGCGGCGGGCGAGGTCGACCTGGAAGCAGTAGCCCTGGGAGGCCACGTCGTCGAGGCCGAGTCCCTCCAGGGTCTCGCGGCGGAAGGCGCGGAATCCGCCGGTGATGTCGCGCAGCGGCAGATCGAGCGCCATGCGCGAGTAGAGGCTGCCCCCGCGCGAGATGAACTCGCGGGACTTCGGCCAGTTCACCACCCGGCCGCCCGGCACCCAGCGCGAACCGAGCACCAGGTCGGCGCCCTTGAGGGCGGTCAGCAGGCGGGGCAGTTCCTCGGGCTGGTGGGAACCGTCGGCGTCCATCTCGATCAGTACGCCGTAGCCGTGCTCCATGCCCCAGCGGAAGCCCGCGAGGTAGGCGGCGCCCAGGCCCTCCTTGCCCTTGCGGTGCAGCACCTGGACCCGGTCGTCCTCGGCGGCCAGTTCGTCGGCCAGCTTGCCGGTGCCGTCGGGGCTGTTGTCGTCGGCCACGAGAACGTGCGCCTCGGGAACGGCCTTGCGCACCCGGCCGACGATCGCCTTGATGTTCTCCGCCTCGTTGTAGGTAGGAATGATCACCAAAGCCGTGCCGAGCGGGCCGAAGCTCCTCCCCTGGGCTCCTGCCGCGAGGGTCCCGTCGCCGTCGTTCACTGCTGCCCCTTCATCTCCTGTGCGCAGGGTCCCACCATAGTGCTCACGGTCTGCGCCGACGTGACAGGACGTTCGTATGGTGGTGTCGTCTGCCGAGGATCGGGTAGGAGCGGTCCCTCGGTGTGCGGGAGGGTACGGCGTACGGCAGCGGATGGGGGCCCGGCGCCCTTCGGGCCGGCCCCGGACCCGCCGGCTGCGGGTCGGCTGAGGCCGTTGTCTACTGAGCGCCCGGGCCCCACCCGGGTCCCACCTCCCCGACCGGCCGGAATGTTCCCTCGGCGCGGCGCCGACGCTGGGCCTGGCTCCCAGTGACGGTGCCCCGGTGCGGCACACCGTCCCTGACCCAGCGGCGCTGACGCGCGTGGCCGGAAGCTCCCCGGTCGGGCGTCCGGTGGTGGACCCGGCCGAACCTACCGGCCCCCTGCGGCCGTCTGTCAACAGTCGTCCGACCTGCGTAATGTGGTTCAAATGCCTGGTCAGCGGGTGGATGCGCAGGTCGTGTGACAGGGGTGCGGCGCATGCCCGCCACCGTGCCACCCGCGCAGATCACTCGCCCGGCCGTACGAAGACCGTGCGCCCGCCGACCACGGTGCGCAGGCAGACGGGCAGGTCGCGCCCCGGAGTGAGGTCGGGCAGGCCGGGGGTGCCGGAGCGGGGGTCGGTGGACCAGCGCGCCACCCGGTCGTCGGGCGCCTGGACGACGAGCGGTCCGGTACGCCAGACGGCGTAGTCGGCGGGCGCCCCCGGCACCAGAACGCCCGCGTCGTCGCGTCCGACGGCACGCCAGCCACCGCGCGTGTGCGCGGTGAACGCGGCGCGCACGGAGACGCGGTGCTCCGGTGTGCGGTGGAAGGCGGCGGCCCGGACCGTGCCCCAGGGGTCCAGGGGCGTGACCGGGCTGTCGGACCCGAAGGCGAGCGGGACACCGGCGCGCAGCAGCGCGGCGAACGGATTCAGGGAGCGGGCCCGCTCCGGGCCGAGACGCCGGGCGTACATCCCGTCCTCGCCGCCCCAGAGGGCGTCGAAGGCGGGCTGGACGGAGGCGGTCAGGCCGAGTTCGGCGAAGGCGGCGACGGTCTCGGGGGTGAGCATCTCGGCGTGCTCGACGCGGTGGCGGGCGGCCCGGACGCGGGCGAGGCCGAGCTTCTCGGCGGCGGCGCGCACCCCGTCGACGACGGCGCTCACCGCGGCGTCGCCGATGGCGTGGAAGCCCGCCTGGAGACCGGCCTCGGTGCAGTCCACGACATGGGCGGCGACGGCGGCGGCGTCCAGGTGGGCGGTGCCGGTGTGGTCGGCGTCGGCGTACGGCTCGTGCAGGCAGGCGGTGTGCGAGCCGAGGGCGCCGTCGGCGAACAGGTCCCCCGCGGCGCCGACCGCGCCCAGCTCCCGGGCCTTGGCCACGTCCCGTTCGGCCCAGTAGCCGACCACGCGCGGGCCGGATTCCGCGGCGGCGAGCCGCAGCAGCCCGGTGAAGTCGTCCTCGGAGGAGATCTCCGGGCCGCCGCACTCGTGGACCGTGCCGATGCCGAGCGAGGCGGCGTGGGTGAGGGCGGCGCGCTGGGCCTCGGTGCGCTGGGCCGGTGTGACGGCGGCCAGGGCGGCGGCACGGACGGCGTGGTGGGCGTCCCCGGTGAGCGGGCGGTCCTCGCGGGGGACCTCGCCCGGGACGAGGTCGAGCAGCGCGGTGGTGACGACCGCGGAGTGGACGTCGATCCGGCTCAGGTAGAGGGGACGGCCGCCGGTGGCTTCGTCGAGTTCGGCACGGGTCGGGGGCCGGCCGCCGGGCCAGCGGGCGGCGTCCCAGCCGTGGCCGAGCAGCACCCGGTCGTCCGGGCGGGCGGCGGCGAACTCCCGTACGCGGACCAGCGCGGCCTCGAGCGAGGAGGCGGTGGACAGGTCGAGGCCGGTGAGGGCGAGACCCGTGGCCGTGGTGTGGACGTGCGCGTCCGTGAACGCCGGGGTGACCAGCGCCCCGTCGAGGTCGATCACCTCGTCGACGCCGTCCGCGAAGGCGTCGGCGGCGCCCTCGGAGCCGACCCAGGCGACCTGGCCGCGCTCGACGACCATCGCGGTCGCGAAGGGATCGGCGGGGCTGTGGACCTCTCCGCGGCGGAGCAGGACGGTGTGCGGCGGGGCGGTGCGTTCACTCATGCCCCACAGTCTCGCGCGCCGGACGGGCCGGGCCGCACGCAGGTCCGGCTCACCGCGGCCGAACCGGCACGCGCGTCCGTCATGCGCCGCCCCTCGCGGGCCGCCGCCGGCGCACGATCCCTCCGCTCCGGGCCGGGATCGCCGTCAGGCCGGCGGCATCCGGAACCGCCGGCACGCGGGCCCGCCGGCGCCGCCGTGCCCGTCTCAGATGCGCGGCGGCCGGGCCTCGTACGGCGTGGACAGGACGACCGTCGTCCGGGTCGAGACACCCGCCAGCGAGCGCACGCGCGCGAGGAGTTCCTCCAGTTCGTGCGGTGTGGACACGCGCACCTTGAGGATGTAGTTCTCGTCGCCCGCGACGCTGTGGCAGGCCTCGATCTCGGGGACACCGGCGAGGCGGTCCGCGATGTCGTCGGGGGCGCTGGGGTCGAACGGTTTGACCGAGATGAAGGCGGTCATGGGCAGGCCGACGGCCTCCGGGTCGACGACCGCGGCATAGCCGCGGATGACGCCACGCTGTTCCAGCCGGCGCACCCGCTGGTGCACGGCCGACGTGGACAGGCCCGTGGCCTTGCCCAGGTCTGTGTAGCTCATCCGCCCGTCCTTGACGAGCAGCTGCACGATCTGTCGGTCCAGCTCCTCCATGGCGCAAGAACCTACAGTGCCCTTGATCTCCGCGGATACCCGAGCAGTCCGGGTCATACCCGGTTCGTGATGTGCCGACGGCCCGACGCGAGCTGCCGGAGGGGACAAAACCGCCGCACGGGGCACCTGCGAGCGGCATGTGACGAACGACACAGCCCTGGCCCGGTCTCCGTGATGTTCTCGTGATTACCCCGCGGAGACGGTGGGAAGTGCTTGCTGTGGTCGAGGCCGCAGTGCCTTTCACGGCCCAGCCCGAGGGGGAGAAAACCCATGCAGAGTCTCAAGCGCCTTGGTCGCACCACGTCCAAGCGGCAGCAGCCGGTCGTCGAGCCCGAGCCGGAGTGCGTCGAACCCGACGCCCTCGACGACGAACTCGACGCGTACGACACCTTCGAGATGTACCGGGTCGTCTGCCCGGACTGTGCGCAGCCCATCGCCCTGCTGGCGGACGAGGAGGTCCTGCCGGAGCACGCGCTGTGCGCTTCGCCGTGGAACCCGTTCGGACTCACGGTCTGCGCCGGTACCGGTCGCCGTGCCTCCGAGGCGCGGCCGGCGGACGAGTCCTTCGCCCCCCAGGAGCAGGACACCGCCCTGCTGTTGACGCTGCCTCAGGGACTCGACTGGCGCACCCAGCCCTTCTCGCACGTCGGCGGTCCGGGCTCGCGTCCGATCAGGGTGCCGTCGATGCGGCGCCACGCCGCCTGAGCGCACGCCGCAGCGGGGGCGGCGCGGTCCCGCCCGCCCTCGTCCACCGGGCGCACCGGTGCCCCGCCCACCGGTGGCGGGGCGCGCCGAAGGACTCCCGGCCCACGGCCACCACCGGTCCGCCGTACGGGGCGGTCGCGAACGCACGCCCTATTCCGGCGGTCGGTGACCCGCCCGGTCGCTCCTGCGTTGCCCAGGTATGACGGCCCCCACGCACTCGACGACCGGGCGTCAACGCCGTGTCTTCGTGCCACCGCCCACGGAGGCGGCCACGCTCGCCCCGTCCCAGGTCCCGGACCCGCCCATCTACCGCGATCTGATGCGGGCCTGGGCGGGCCGGGGCCGCACCCTGCCCGGAAGGTACGACCCGGAGTGGACGCGGCTCGCGGCGCCCTGGCGGGGACTCGGGCAGGTCAGCGCGACTCCGGACCCGCGAGGTGGCGGGCGATGACCATGCGCTGGATCTGGTTCGTGCCCTCGACGATCTGCAGGACCTTGGCCTCGCGCATGTAGCGCTCGGCCGGGAAGTCCGCGGTGTAGCCGTAGCCACCGAGGATCTGGACGGCGTCGGTGGTGACCCGCATCGCCGTGTCGGTGCAGTGCAGCTTGGCCATGGCCGCCTGCTTGGCGAACGGCCGCCCGGCGTCGCGCAGCCGGGCCGCCGCGAGGTACAGCGCCCGCCCCGCCTCTATCTGCGTGGCCATGTCGGCGAGCATGAAGCGCAGCCCCTGGAAGTCGGCGATCGGCTTGCCGAACTGCCGTCGCTCGGCCGCGTACCCGAGCGCCTCGTCGAGCGCCGCCTGGGCCAGGCCGATCGCGCAGGCCGCGATGCCGAGCCGGCCGCCGTCCAGTGCCGACAGGGCGATCGCGAAGCCCTGGCCCTCCTCCCCGATGCGCCGGCTGTCGGGGACCCGTACGCCGTCGAGGTGGACCTGGGCGGTGGGCGATCCCTTCATGCCCATCTTCTTCTCCGGCGCGGCGGCGCTCAGCCCCTCGGCGTCGCCGGGCACCAGGAAGGCGGTGATCCCGCGCGGGCCCTCCTCGCCGGTGCGGGCCATGACGGTGTAGAAGTCGGCGATGCCGCCGTGCGTGATCCACGCCTTGGTACCGGTGATCACCCAGTCGTCGCCGTCGCGCACCGCCTTGGTGCGCAGGGAGGCCGCGTCCGAGCCGGAGGCGGGCTCGGAGAGGCAGTAGGCGCCGAGCAGACCGCCGCCGAGCATCGCGGGCAGGTGCTCGGCCTGCTGTTCCTTGGCGCCGTAGGCGGCGAGCGCGTAGGAGGCCAGGGTGTGCACGCTGACGCCGAGGCCGACCGTCAGACGGGCCGTGGAGAGCTCTTCGAGCACCTGGAGGTAGACCTCGTACGGCTGGTCGCCGCCACCGTACTCGGCGTCGTAGGGCAGGCCGAGCAGGCCGGACTCGGAGAGCAGGGTGAAGAGCTCGCGCGGGAAGCGCCCGGCGTCCTCCTCCTCGGCCGCCCCGGGAGCGATCTCGCGCTGCGCGATGTCGCGGACGAGCGAGATCAGGTCCCGGGCCTCGTCCGTGGGCAGTTGTCGGTCAACCGGCTGCGGGGCGCGGTCGGGCATGGCGACGCTCTCCTCCCTGTTCGGGCACATCGGCGGACGTGCGCCTTGGGTGGGAGCGACTCCGCCGGGGGTCTTTCTGGGACCTGGCCGATGCTCGCACTCCCGGGTCTCGGAAGCTGCTGACCAGCGGCTGTGCGCTGTGAGTATGCCCGATCGGCGGCACCGAGTCACCGGTTAACGACCGCTTACTTCAAGAAACCGCCGCCGCTCCGGATTGGTCCGCACCATTGCCCCCAGGCCCGGTGCTCCTGCCCGGACGGCCGGGCACAGACGCCGGGCGCCGGACGCCGGATGTCGGGCGCCGGGCGTCTCAGGTGTCGCGGCGGGCGGGCCGCGGGGCCGGATGGGCGGGGTCCAGTTCCTCGATGGCGCGCAGGGCTCCGCCGAGCGTCTTCACCAGCAGCTCGCGCATGGTCTCGCGGGACAGTTCGGGACGGTCGATCCAGTCGAGCGCGGCACCCTCCACGCTGCACACCCAGGACAGCAGCCCCATCCGCGCCAGCGGGGCGATGTCGGTGCGACCGTAGGCGCCCTCGGCGATGGTCGCGACGATCGCCTCGCGCACCCCGTCCCGGATCGCGTGCACCTCGGCGTCGAAGCCGACACCGCCGCTGACGATGGTGCGGTAGGCGGCCTGATGGTGCTCGGCGTACCGCAGATAGCTGTCGATGGTGCGGTGCACCCGCTCCACGGGCGGCAGTTCGACCCCGCTCGCCGCGAAGGCGACCAGGTCGGCCACCGAGTCCTGGACGATCGCCAGGTAGTAGCCCCGCTTGGAGTGGAAGTAGTAGTAGATCAGCCCCTTGGCGACATGCGCCTGGCGCGCGATGTCGTCCATGGAAAGCGCGTCGTAGGGCGTGTCGGCGAACAGCCTCCGCCCGATGGCGATGAGTTCGGCGCGGCGCGCCAGCGAGCGCTCGGTGCCGCGCACCCCCGGGCGCACGGCAGGCGGTTGGCTGACATCCAATTTCGACCCTGGTCTCCTGCGGGGGGCGGGACACCCGCAGTATGGCAGGTCACAGCAGCGCGACGCCGCAGGTCACAGCAGTCCGAGCTGGGTCACGAGCATCGCGACGACCACGACGAGGGTCCATCCCATGACGTGCTCGAGGATCTTCGGGCCGTCCTCCTGGGGACCGCCGGTACGGACACGGGTGACAGTGGCTGCGTTCGCGGTCATGGCTTCTCGCTGGTCTCGGTGGTGGGGGGCTCCCCCGGGGGCCCTGTCCACCTTGCCACCGTCGGCGGCTCTCGCGGCCGAGACGTTGGTCACACGGGCAGCGGGCCCCGGTCGCACGGGGCCCGTCGGCCGAGTCGGCTCAGCGCACTCCCACCGCCGCGAGCGCCTTGCGCTGACGCGGGGTCGGGTGCGCCGGGAAGTACAGGTAGCAGACCCCTCCGGTGCCGGAGACAACCTTGCCCGAGGCGTTGTACCGCTTGGTCCTGAGCCAGATGTTCTCCCACTCGCGCCGCTTGTAGACACGGCGCACGGCCTCGTTGTCGTCCGAGGCGGGGTCATTGGCGATCACGTCGCCGTCGGCGGTGAACCCGATCACGGTCATCAGGTGCCCGGAGGTGCCGTACCCCGCCCCGGTCAGCTCCTCCTCGCGGAAGGACTGGGACGTGATGGCCGGGATGCCGGCCGCGATCAGCGTCTCCAGGTCGGCGAGGGAGCCGAGGCGCGTCACCACGCCCTGCAGTCCCTCGAAGGTGGCCGCGTAGGCGGCGTTGAACGGCCAGTTGCCGCAGCCCGCGTACTGGTAGTCGTAGGTGTACCGGGCGGCGTGGCACACCTGCGGGTCGGTGTAAGAGGGGTCCACCCAGGCCAGCTGCTCCGCCGTGAGCCGGCCGCCCCAGTACTCGATGATCATCTGCGAGGAGGTCGGACTGCACCAGGCCTCGCCGCCGTTGTCGTACTCGGGGTACCGGCCCTTGTGGATCTCCTGCGAGTAGCGCGGAACGATCAGCTCCTTGGCCAGGCGGGGCCGGGAGGCGGGAACGGTGAACCGGTCGGGGATGTCGGATCCCATCGCGCCGAGCCGCCACACGGTCGGGGTGAGCCTCGTGCCGGGGCGGCGGTACAGGGTCAGCCGCAGCCGGTAGGAGACGACACGCAGGCCGGAGGCCGGGGCGTCGACGGCGAGGGTGTCGGTCCAGACGCTGCTCCTGCCGTCGCCCTGGTCGTCCACCGAGGTGCGCCGGATGTCCCGGTCACCGGCCGCCCAGCGGCCCATGACGTACCAGGGTGTGTCCGTGCCGTCGGAGTACGTGCCCTTCAGCTCGACCTGGAGCCAGGTGCCGGCGGGGGTGTGCGCGTTCCAGGAGGCGATCGCCTCCGTCGCCGGGACGGTGAGCCGGTGGACGGGCGAGGTCCACGTCGCGTACTCCCAGGCGGCCGTGGTACCGGTGTGCGGGTCGGTGTAGTCCGTGGTGCCGGCGGGTTTCGCGATCACGAGACCGGGGCGGGCGCCGGCGACGGCGCGGGTCCCGTCGGCGCTGCCCGTGCGCCAGTCGCTGTACGAGACCCAGGCCCGGTTGTCCACGGGGCGGGCGGCGGTCCGGCCGCCGGTCGCGGTGGCGGCGGACGCCGGGGCCACGGATCCGGCGACGGCGGTGACGACCGCGGCGGCCAGGAGGGTTCTGCGGGACGGCAGTTCGGCTGCGCTCATGGGTGGAGGTCCCCCAGGTGTCGGAGTCGGGACAGGTCCGGTGCACGGCCGGCCGGACGGCGTGCGTCCGCCGGATGGAGCGGGTGTGCGCCAACTATGGACACAGGGGGGCGGATCCTGCCAGCACCCCGGGCCGTGCCGCACCGGTCAACATGGGACTCGACCAATGACAGGACCTGCGGCGGCCCCTTCCGGGCAGCGCCCTAGAGTGCTCCCGTCAGCCCTTTCCGCCCACCCCCGGGAACCAGCCATTCACGCTCTCGCCTCCCGCATCCGCCGGCTCGCCCCCTCGTGCGGCCCGGTCCGGCTCGTCGGTGTCGACGGGCACGCCGGCTCCGGGAAGTCCACGTTCGCCGGGCGGTTGGCCGAGGCGCTGGACGGGGCCCCGGTGCTGCGACTCGACGACATCGCGAGCCACGAGGAACTGTTCGGCTGGACCGGCCGGCTGCTGAGCCAGGTGATCGAGCCGCTCGGCCGCGGCGAGACCGCGCACTACTCCCCCTACGACTGGCGGGCCCGTCGCTTCGGACCGCCCCGCCCGCTGCCGCCCGCACCCGTGATCGTCGTGGAGGGCGTCGGGGCCGGGCGCCGGGCGCTGCGCCCGCATCTGGCGCTGCTGCTGTGGATGGACCTGCCCCGGGAGGAGTCGTGGTCCCGGGGACGGGCGCGGGACGGCGAGGAGCAGCGGGAGTTCTGGGACGGATGGGTCGGGGCGGAGCGCGAGCACTTCGCCGGCGACCCCTCGCGGCCCTTCGCCGACCTTCTGGTGCGGCAGCGCGACGGGGGACACGAGGGATACGAGGTGTTTCCCGGGCCTGCCGGGACCGCTGGATCCGGCCGTCCGCTCACGCACGGTGACGGGTCGTCCGCCGTGTGGTGATCCTGTGAAGAACGGTGTCGGACAAGTTGCCGGAGTACCCCAACGCGGCTTGACCGGGGAGCCGTACAGGACTTACGTTCTCCACGTGCGGCCATTCGGAGCCGCCGACAGACGCGAAGCCCCCGGTTGTTCCCCCGTGATCGGGGGCTTCGTTCTGCCCTTCGGGTGTTCTGCGGGCGCTCAGCGGCATATGACGATCACCCTCGGTCACCGTACCCGCCCCGCTCCCTCCCCTCTCCCCGACCCCCGTGGCGTGCGCGGCACCCTACGGAGGTGACGCCGCCGCAGGTACGATGCCCTCGGTGCGACCTACGGACGCTGCTTCGCGCACCTTGCAACTCCGGTCCGCGGCACAGCGGTTCGACCAAAGGGAGCCGACGGGCGAGGGCCGGCCGGCACACCGACGGGGGCACGGTTTGTGGGGGACGTGATGGACTTCGGCACGCAGGGCCCGCAGGCCCCGGCCGACCTCGCCTGGCTGCGAGGCGTCGACGCCTACACGATGGGCGCCTATCCGCAGGCGGAGGAGGAGTTCCGGGCCGCGGTGAGAATCGACCCGGGGATGGCCGACGGCTGGCTCGGACTGCACGCGCTGCGCGTCGACACGACGGCCGCGCTGCTGAGGATGTTCCGGCACCGGGACCGCTTCGGCGAACAGCGCGCCCGGCACCGGCGCACCCTCAACTCCTGGTACTGGCTGGGCTGGTGGGTGCAGCCGGTGCTGGAGAGCCCCCGCGACCTGCTGCTGGCGCACGCCTCCCACTGGCTGGACGGACGCCATGTCCCCGAACTGGACCGGGCGCTCGCCGGGCTTCCCCCGGTGGACAGCGATCCGCAGGTCCGCTTCCTGCACGCCTGCCGTGCCTACCTGGTCAAGGACTGGGAACAGCTCGTCCGGCACACCGATCCGCTGGTCGAGGACCCGGTGCTCGGCATCGAGGCGGGCCTGTTCGGCGGCATGGCCCGGGTCCGCCTGGAGATGTACGGGCAGGCCGAACCGCTGCTGTCGACGGCTCTGATGCGGTGCCGCAGCGAACAGCCTCAGCGCAAGGAACTGCGCTACTGGCTGGCGCGCGCCCGCGAGGGGACGGGACGCAGCGCCGCGGCGCTCCCGCTGTACCGGGCCGTGCACCGGGTCGACCCGGCCTTCATGGACACCTCGGCCCGGCTCGCCGCGATCACCGAGGGCGACGGGTACGACGACTCCGCCGACCTCGCCGCGATCACGCTCACCGGCACGGGCCAGGACGCGATGGACGGCCCGGACACGCTCGACCCGCTCTTCGGCACCGAGGGCCGCGATCTCAGGCTCTCCGATCCCGAGCCGCCGCCCGTTCCCCTCCCGTCGGCCATCGGCCCGGCGGTGCGCGAGAAGGCGGGCGCCGCGGCGTCGCCCCTGCCGACGGGACCCACCGACCCCGCGTTACTGGAGGAGGCGCTCGCCGAACTGGAGCGCATGGTGGGCCTGGAACCGGTGAAACGCCAGGTCAAGGCGTTGTCCGCGCAGCTGAACATGGCCCGGCTGCGAGCCGGGCAGGGGCTGCCGGTGCAGCCGCCGAAACGCCACTTCGTCTTCTCCGGCCCCTCCGGCACCGGCAAGACCACGGTGGCCCGCATCCTGGGCCGCGTCTTCTACGCCCTCGGCCTGCTCGGCGGCGACCACCTGGTGGAGGCCCAGCGGGCGGATCTGGTCGGCGAGTACCTCGGGCAGACGGCCGTGAAGGCCAACGAGCTGATCGACTCCGCGCTCGGCGGGGTGCTGTTCGTCGACGAGGCCTACGCGCTCTCCAACTCCGGTTACGGCAAGGGCGACGCGTACGGCGACGAGGCGCTCCAGGTGCTGCTGAAGCGGGCCGAGGACAACCGCGACCACCTGGTGGTGATCCTGGCCGGCTATCCGGAGGGCATGGACCGGCTGCTGGCCGCCAACCCCGGGCTGTCCTCGCGCTTCACCACCCGCGTCGACTTCCCCTCCTACCGTCCCCTCGAACTCACCGAGATCGGCAAGGTGCTCGCCGCCGAGAACGGCGACCTGTGGGACGAGGAGGCACTGGACGAGCTGCGTTCGATCGCCGGGCACGTGGTGGACCAGGGCTGGATCGACGAGCTGGGCAACGGGCGTTTCCTGCGGACGCTGTACGAGAAGAGCTGCGCGTACCGGGACCTGCGGTTGTCGGTGTACCCGGGGACGCTGACGCGGGAGGACCTGGCGACACTGCGGCTGCCGGATCTGATGCAGGCGTACGGGGAGGTGCTGTCGGGCAGGGGGCCGCAGGACCCGCCGTCGATGTGACGCCGGCGGATCCCGCGGCCCGGGGCACGGATCGGATCGCGGCTCGGGTCAGCCGGTGAGCGCCCCCTCCTGGGCACCGGCCCTGGGCTCGGTCAGCCTGCCGCCGGCCGTGCCGCCCGCGGTGCCGTCCGCCCCGGTCCCCGGCTCGGTGTCCGGCGTCGCCCCGGGCCCCTCGCGGTGCGCGGGATCGCGGACCTCGCCCACCAGGAGCTCCAGTACGTCCTCCAGGGCGACCAGGCCCAGCACCCTGCCGGACGCGTCGGCCACCTGGGCGAGGTGGGTCGCGGCGCGGCGCATCACGGTGAGGGCGTCGTCCAGCGGGAGTTCGGGCCTCAGGGTCGTCATGGGCCGCCAGAGCCGCTGCGGCACGGCCCGGTCGGTGTCCTCCAGGTCCAGTACGTCCTTCACGTGCAGATAGCCCATGAAGGCGCCGCCGGCCCCGGCCACCGGGAAGCGGGAGTACCCCGTGCGGGCGGTGAGCTCCACGATCCGCGCCGGGGTGACCGCCGGGTCGACCGTCACCAGCGACTCACGCCCCAGCAGCACGTCCGTGACCGGACGGGAGCCCAACTCCAGGGCGTCCTCGAGACGTTCGGCCTCCTCGGGGTCGAGGAGGCCCGCCTGGCCGGCGTCCTCCACGAGCCGGTTGAGCTGCTCGCTGGTGAAGACGGCCTCCACCTCGTCCTTCGGCTCCACGTGGAAGAGCCGCAGGACGGCCCGGGCGCAGGCGCCGAGCGCGAGGGTGACCGGCCCGCACAGGCGGGCGAACCAGACCAGGCCGGGGCTCAGCCACAGCGCGGCCTTCTCGGGCGCCGCCATCGCGAGGTTCTTCGGGACCATCTCGCCGATGACGAGGTGGAAGAAGACCACGACGGCGAGCGCGATGACGTAGCCGAGCGGGTGGATCATGCCGTGCGGCAGGTGGATCCACTCGAAGACCGGCTCCAGCAGGTGGGCGACCGTCGGTTCGGCGACCGCGCCGAGCGTCAGCGAGCAGACGGTGATGCCGAACTGCGCCGCCGCCATCATCTGCGGCAGATGCTCCAGGCCGTACAGGACCTGGCGGGCGCGGGCGGTGCCGAGCGGTTCGATCTGGCTGCGGCGGACCGACACGAGCGCGAACTCGGCGCCGACGAAGAAGCCGTTGGCGAGCACGAGCAGGGCCGCGAACAGCAGTTGGAGCACGCTCATCGGACGGCCTCCACGGCGACGCCCCCCGTGGCCGGGCTGTCGCCGGGTGCGGCCAGGGGGGCCGTCCTGACCAGGCGGACCCGTTCGGCGCGGTAGTGGCCGACCTGCCGTACGGTCAGCCGCCAGCCGGGCAGTTCGGCGCGGTCGCCGACGGCCGGGATGCGGCCGAGCAGGCCGGCGACCAGGCCGGCGACCGTCTCGTAGGGCCCCTCGGGCACGTCGAGGCCGATGCGGCCGAGGAGGTCGACGCGGCAGGCGCCGTCGGCGTCCCAGGCGGGCCGGCCGTCCTCGGGCGGGGCCGCGGCGAGTTCGGGCAGGTCGTGCCCGTCGTGCTCGTCGCGGACCTCGCCGACGATCTCCTCGACGATGTCCTCCAGCGTGACGACGCCGGCGGTGCCGCCGTACTCGTCGACGACGACCGCGATGGGCTGCTCGCTGCGCAGCCGTTTCAGCAGCGGGCGCACCGGCAGGGTCTCGGGGACGAGCAGCGCCGGGCGGGCGATGCGGTCGACCGGGGTGCGCAGCCGTTCCCGCGCGGGCACCGCGAGGGCGTCCTTGAGGTGGACCATGCCGACGATCTCGTCGATCTTCTCCCGGTAGACGGGGAAACGGGACAGCCCGGTGGCGCGGGTGAGGTTGACGACGTCCTCGGCGGTGGCCGAGGACTGCAGGGCGCTGACCTTCACGCGCGGGGTCATCACGTGCTGCGCGGTCAGCTCGCCCAGGGACAGGGTGCGGACGAACAGGTCGGCGGTGTCCTGTTCCAGGGCGCCGGCCCGGGCGGAGTGCCGGGCCAGGGAGACCAGTTCGCCCGGGGTGCGGGCGGAGGCCAGTTCGTCGGCGGGTTCGAGGCCGAGGGCGCGCACGAGCCGGTTCGCGACGGCGTTCAGCCCGGCGATCACCGGGCGGAACAGGCGGGCGAAGAGGTGCTGCGGGCCGGCGACGAAGCGCGCGACCTGCAGGGGGCGGGACACGGCCCAGTTCTTGGGGACGAGTTCGCCGATCACCATCTGCACGGCCGAGGCCAGCAGCATGCCGACGACCACCGAGACGCCGGGCACGGCGCCCCCGGGGATCCCGATCGCCGTGAACGGGCCGCCCAGCAGCCGGGCGAGCGCCGGTTCGGCGAGCATGCCGACGACCAGGGAGGTGAGGGTGATGCCGAGCTGGGTGCCGGAGAGCTGGAAGGAGAGTTCCTTCAGCGACTCGACGACGCGGCGGGCGCGCCGGTCGCCGTCGGCGGCGGCCCGTTCGGCGTCCGCGCGCTCGACGGTGACGAGGCCGAACTCGGCGGCCACGAAGAATCCGTTGGCGAGAATCAGCAGGAACGCGGCTGCCAGGAGCAGCAGGGGGATGGTCATGGTGCCGCCGCCTCCGCGTGGGCGCGGGCCTCGGCGGCTCGTTCCGCGCTATGTCGGCAGGGGGCGGCGCAGGTACTGCAGGACGATCCGTCCATCGCCGGAGAGGGTCACTCCTCGGGTAGCAGGAACCCCTGGCGCACCGGGCGGGGCGGCAGGGGCGGAGGCGCTGTCGTCGCGCCTCCGCCCACCAGATTAATCACGACAGGGGCGACCGCGGCAGGGTGGACGGCCCCGACGCGTTCCGCGCGTCAACCCCGGGGCGACTCGGGGCCGGCCGTGGAACGGGCCTCGACGAGCGCCCGCAGGGCCCGCGCGTCGGCGATGGCGCGCTGCTTGGCGATGCCCGGCTGGATGCCGAGCGTGGGCAGGCTGGTGCCGTCGCTGAGGTCGAGGAAGACCCAGGGATCACCCGGCCGGAGGTTCACCTGAAGGATCTCCGCCCATTCCAGACGGCGCCTGCTCGTGATGTTGACGACGGTGACGCCCGTCTCGTCGGCGACGACCTTCGGCCGGGCCAGCAGATACAGCACGCCGGCCAGCAGTGCGGCGGTGAACACGAAGCTGATCCGCTCGCCCGGGCCGAGCTGCTTCAGCAGCAGGGCGATCAGGGTGATGACCACGAAGATCGAGGCGGCGGCCGTGAGCAGCACCGCACGGGTGCGTCCCGGCCGGAAGGTGACGGGCAGGGCGGGCGGCCCGCCCGGGCTGGCGTCCGACATGGTGGTGCTCCGGGTCCCGGTCAGAGGCGGCAGGCGTGGATGGCCGTGGTGAGGATGGCGCGGGCGCCGATGTCGTACAGGTCGTCCATGACCCGCTGCGCCTCCTTGGACGGGACCATCGCGCGGACGGCGACCCAGCCCTCGTTGTGCAGCGGGGACACGGTCGGGGACTCCAGGCCCGGGGTCAGCGCGACGGCCTTCTCCAGCTGCTCGACCCGGCAGTCGTAGTCCATCATCACGTACGTCCGCGCGACCAGGACGCCCTGGAGGCGGCGCAGGAACTGCTGCACCTTGGGCTCGACGGCCTCGTCGGCGTCGGCGTCCGCGCCGG
The DNA here is from genome assembly GCF_031181555.1 of Streptomyces sp. Taxonomy (GTDB): domain Bacteria; phylum Actinomycetota; class Actinomycetes; order Streptomycetales; family Streptomycetaceae; genus Streptomyces; species Streptomyces fimbriatus. The sequence continues at coordinate 62,464 of NZ_JAPSKQ010000004.1, forward strand.
TGCGGCGGATGACGACCGCCTCGGACTTCATGATCGGCTCGCCGATGACCTCCAGGCCCGCGTTGCGCAGGGAGGTGCCGGTCTCCACGACGTCGGCGATGACCTCGGCGACGCCCAGCTCGATGGCGGTCTCGACGGCGCCGTCGAGGTGGACGACGGAGGCGTCGATGCCGTGGTCGGCCAGGTGCCCCGCGACGATGCCCTCGTAGGAGGTGGCGACCGTCATGCCGTTCAGGTCCGCCACCGAGTGCGCCGTGCCGGGCTTGGTGGCGTAGCGGAAGGTGGAGCGGGCGAAGCCCAGCGGCAGGATCTCCTCGGCCCTGGCGCCGGAGTCGACGAGCAGGTCGCGGCCGGTGATGCCGATGTCGAGGCGGCCGGAGGAGACGTAGATCGCGATGTCGCGGGGGCGGAGGTAGAAGAACTCGACCTCGTTCTCCGGGTCGACGATCCGCAGTTCCTTGGACTCGCGGCGCTGCTGGTAGCCGGCCTCATGCAGCATCTCCGCCGCAGGGCCGGACAGTGAACCCTTGTTGGGGACGGCGATGCGCAGCATGAGGTCGGCTTCCTTTGTGTGAAGGGGTGTTTCGCGGGCTTCGGGTTTACAGGTGGGCGTAGACGTCGTCGAGGGAGATGCCGCGGGCGACCATCATCACCTGGACGTGGTACAGCAGCTGCGAGATCTCCTCGGCGGCCGCCTCCTTGCCCTCGTACTCGGCGGCCATCCAGACCTCGGCGGCCTCCTCGACGACCTTCTTGCCGATGGCGTGGACGCCCTTGTCCACCAGCTCGGCGGTGCGGGAGGTGGCGGGGTCGCCGTGGGCGGCCTTGTGCTGGAGCTCGGTGAAGAGCTCCTCGAACGTCTTCTTGGACATGGTGGTCCTAACCCTACGCGGTGACGGGGGCTCCTCAGCGCCAGGGTTCGGATACTGAACGCAGCGTCGCCGCGGTCGCCACCGCCGCGGTGACCGCCTCGTGGCCCTTGTCCTCGCTGGAACCGGGCAGTCCGGCGCGGTCCAGGGCCTGCTCCTCGGTGTCACAGGTGAGCACCCCGAAGCCGACGGGCACGCCGGTGTCGACCGACACCTGGGTGAGGCCCTGGGTGACGCCCTGGCACACGTAGTCGAAGTGGGGCGTGCCGCCCCGGATGACGACGCCGAGGGCGACGACCGCGTCGTAGCCCCGGCCGGCCAGGACCTTGGCGACGACCGGGAGCTCCCAGCTGCCGGGGACCCTGAGCAGGGTCGGCTCGTCGATGCCGAGGTCGTGCAGGGCGCGCAGGGCGCCGTCCACCAGTCCGTCCATCACCTTCTCGTGCCACTGCGCCGCGATGACGGCGACCCGCAGGTCCCCCACGTCGCGTACGGACAGTTCCGGTGCACCCTTGCCGCTCACGTCTCTCCTCAGTGGTTCTCTTACTGGTTGCTGCAGGCGGGCACGGTCGGCGTGTCCAGCCAGGGCAGGTCGTGGCCCATCCGGTCCCGCTTGGTGCGCAGGTAGCGGAGGTTGTGCTCGCCCGCGGTGACGGGCATCGGCTCGCGGCCGGTGACCTCGACGCCGTGCCGGACGAGCGCCGCGGACTTGTCCGGGTTGTTGGTCATCAGGCGGACGCTGCGCACGCCGAGGTCGGCGAGGATCCGGGCGCCGGCGCCGTAGTCGCGGGCGTCGGCGGGCAGCCCGAGTTCGAGGTTGGCGTCGAGGGTGTCGCGGCCGCGCTCCTGGAGTTCGTAGGCGCGCAGCTTGGACATCAGGCCGATGCCGCGTCCCTCGTGTCCGCGCAGGTAGACCACCACGCCCCGGCCCTCGGCCCGGATGCGGCCCAGGGAGGCGTCCAGCTGGGGGCCGCAGTCGCAGCGCTGGGAGCCGAAGACGTCACCGGTGAGGCATTCGGAGTGGACGCGCACGAGGACGTCCTCGCCGTCGCCGACCTCGCCGTGGACGAGGGCGACGTGCTCCACCCCGTCGACGGTGGAGCGGTAGCCGTACGCCGTGAAGACGCCGTGCGAGGTCGGCAGGTGGACCTCGGCCTCGCGGCGGACGGCGGGCTCGGACGGGGGTGCCCCCTGCCCGGGCAGGGCCGGGAGTTCGAGGGAGCGGCGGTGGGCGATCAGGTCCTCGATGGAGATGATCGTCAGGCCGTGCTTGCGGGCGAACGGGATCAGCTCGGGCAGGCGCAGCATGCTGCCGTCCTCGCCGGCGATCTCGACGATGGCGCCGGCCGGGCGCAGCCCGGCGAGGCGGGCGAGGTCGACGGCGGCCTCGGTGTGGCCGTTGCGCACCAGCACGCCGCCGGAGCGGGCGCGCAGCGGGAAGATGTGGCCGGGGCGGACGAGGTCGCCGGGCTCCGCGGTGCCGCTCGCGAGGAGCTGGAGGGTGGTGGCGCGGTCGGACGCCGAGATGCCGGTGGTCACCCCGTGGGCGGCGGAGGCGTCCACGGAGACGGTGAAGGCGGTCTTCATCGACTCGGTGTTGTCCTCGACCATCTGCGGGAGCTTCAGCCGGTCCAGCTCCTCGCCCTCCATGGGGGCGCAGATCAGACCGCGGCACTCGCTCATCATGAACGCGATGATCTCGGGGGTGGCCTTCTCGGCGGCGATGACGAGGTCGCCCTCGTTCTCGCGGTCCTCGTCGTCGACGACCACGACCGGGCGGCCGGCCGCGATGTCGGCGATGGCCTGCTCGACCGGGTCGAGGGCGAGGTCCTCGAAGCCGTCGGTGCCGTACAGGATCGGTGGGATCGAGGGGGCGGCGCGGTGGGGGTCCCCCCAGGCCTTCTGCTCCGGGGGAGCCTCGTTCAGGGGGGTGGCGGGAGACGGCAGGGCGGTCATGCGGGCGCTCCTTCCAGGGCGGGCCGCGCGGTGCGGGAGCGCAGCCACCAGTCGCGCAGCCCCCACAGGACCAGCGCGCCGTAGATGACGTAGACGAAACCGGAGAAGGCGAAGCCGTTGGCGAAGTTCAGGGGGACGCCGACGAGGTCGACGAGCAGCCAGGCGAACCAGAACTCGACCATGCCGCGGGCCTGGGCGTACATGGCGACGATCGTGCCGACGAAGATGTAGGCGTCCGGCCAGGGGTCCCAGGACAGGGACGGGTAGGCCGTGAACAGGCCGCCCACCGCGAGGGTGCCCGCGGCGGCCGCGCCGGCCAGAAGCGCTCGCTCGCGCCAGGTGGCGAAGCGGACCGCGATGGAACCGTCCTGCGCCTGCTGCCTGCCGCGGTTCCACTGCCAAAAGCCCCAGGCGGCGACGAGCATCACGACGATCTGCTTGCCGGCGCTGCCGGAGAGGTGGGCGGTGGCGAAGGCCGCGAAGAGGATCAGACCGGAGACGAACTGGGCGGGCCAGGTCCAGATGGAGCGCCGCCAGCCGAGGGCGAGGGCGATCAGACCGATCACGTTTCCGATCATGTCCGACCACTTGATGTGCTGGTCGAAGAGGACGAAGGCCTCGGAGTTGAGCCAGTTCACCGCGCGGCCCCCTCGCCGACGGCCCGGTCGCCGATCATCCGCTCGACGTACTTGGCGATGACGTCCACCTCGAGGTTGACCGGGTCGCCGGGCTGCTTGAGGCCGAGGGTGGTCAGGGCGAGGGTGGTGGGGATCAGGCTGACGGTGAAGAAGTCGGGCCCGGCGTCGACGACGGTGAGGCTGATGCCGTCGACGGTGATGGAGCCCTTCTCCACGACGTAGCGGGAGAGGTCCGCGGGCAGCGAGATCTTCACGATCTCCCAGTTCTCGGACGGCTTGCGCTCGAGGATCTCGCCGGTGCCGTCGACGTGCCCCTGCACGATGTGGCCGCCGAGGCGGGCGCCCAGGGCCATGGGGCGTTCGAGGTTGACGCGGGAGCCGACGGCGAGGGCGCCGAGGCTGGAGCGGTTCAGGGTCTCGGCCATCACGTCGGCGGTGAACTCGTCGCCCTCGTGCTCGACGACCGTGAGGCAGACGCCGTTGACGGCGATGGAGTCGCCGTGCTCGGCGCCTTCGGTGACGACGGGGCCTCGCAGGCGGAAGCGACAGGCGTCGTCGAGGGTCTCGACGGCGGTGACCTCGCCCAGCTCTTCGACGATTCCGGTGAACACTTCCCGGGTCCTCCTGCCTCTTCGGGCACGGACTCCGGGGCTGTCGATGACGACAGAGGAAACGAACGGGAACACCGGGGACGACGCCGGACGGAGTCCGCCCTCAGGACGGACCGCTCGGGCGGCGCGCACGGATGCCCGCTCGCCGCGCACTGCCTCCCATCCGGACTTTAACCGTCGGTCCAGGAATTTCACCTGGTCAACCGGCCGCTGGAGGCGACCGGGTCGCGGACTGTAACCGCCGGTTCGGACTTTCACCGACCCCGGAGTGCGCTGCTACTGATACAGGGCCAGTGTGCCACGCCCGATCGCCGTCCATGCGGGCGAGGAGTGTGGGGTGGCTCACATTCGGTGACGCCCGGCCCGCCGGACGGGACGCGGGAGGCCAACTCCCGCCCCGTCGCCCGCGCTTGAAGGGTCGCGAGATTGGTCCATACCTATTGACGGTGTGGTCTAGTCCTCTTAGGGTCTGCGCCAACTTCCGTGGAGAGGAACCCACTGTGCCGTCCCCCTCGCGCGCCGGGGCGAGACCTGCCCTGCTCGCCTCCGCCGCCGCCGTCGCGGGCCTGCTGCTCGCGGCCCTCCCGGCCACCGTCTCGCACGCCGCCGACCAGGAGTCCTGCCGTCCCGACGGCCTCTACCGGACGCCTGGCGTCGCCGTCCCGTACTGCTCGGTCTACGACACGGCCGGGCGGGAGAAGATGGGCGCCGACCACCAGCGCCGGGTGATCGGCTACTTCACCGGCTGGCGCACCGGCAAGGACGGAAAGCCCGCCTACCTCGCGTCCGACATCCCGTGGGACAAGATCACCCACATCAACTACGCGTTCGCGCACGTCGACAAGGGCAACAAGCTCTCCGTCGGCTCGGACGGCGCGGCCAATCCGGCGACCGGCACGACCTGGCCGGGCGTGGCCGGCGCGGAGATGGACCCGGCCCTCCCCTACAAGGGCCACTTCAACCTGCTCAACAAGTTCAAGAAGCAGCACCCGGACGTCAAGACGCTGATCTCGGTGGGCGGTTGGGCCGAGACCGGGGGCTACTTCGACGACAGCGGCAACCGTGTGAACTCCGGCGGCTTCTACTCGATGGCCACCAACGCCGACGGCTCGGTCAACCAGGCCGGCATCGACACCTTCGCCGACTCGGCGGTCGACTTCATCCGGAAGTACGGCTTCAACGGCGTCGACATCGACTACGAGTACCCGACGACCATGAAGGACGCGGGCAACCCGCTCGACTGGTCCCTCGCCAACGGCCGCCGGGCCGGGCTGGTCAAGGGCTACGCCGCGTTGATGAAGACGCTGCGCGAGAAGCTGGACCGCGCGGGCGCGGCCGACGGCAGGCACTACCTGCTGACGGTGGCGGCCCCCTCGTCCGGCTACCTGCTGCGCGGCATGGAGACCTTCCAGGTCCAGAAGTACCTGGACTACGTCAACATCATGTCGTACGACCTGCACGGCGCCTGGAACGAGTACGTCGGCCCCAACGCCTCCCTCTTCGACGACGGCAGGGACGCCGAGCTGGCCGCCTCGAACGTCTACGGCAGCGCCCAGTACGGCGGCATCGGCTACCTCAACACCGACTGGGCCTACCACTACTTCCGCGGCTCCATGCCGGCCGGCCGCATCAACATCGGCCTGCCGTACTACACCCGCGGGTTCAAGAACGTCCAGGGCGGGACCGACGGTCTGTGGGGCAGGGCCGCCGCCTCCTCCTGCCCGGCGGGCTCCGGCCTGACCAAGTGCGGTGACGGCGCCGTCGGCATCGACAACCTCTGGCACGACCTCGACACCAACGGCAAGGAGTCCCCGGCGGGCTCCAACCCGATGTGGCACGCCAAGAACCTCGAGAAGGGGATCGTCGGCGACTACGTCACCCGGTACGGCTTCCCGGCGGACACCGAGCTGACCGGAACGTACGCCCGCAAGTACGACTCGACGCTGGTCGCCCCCTGGCTGTGGAACGCCGAGAAGAAGGTCTTCCTCTCCACCGAGGACGAGCAGTCGGTCGCGGCCAAGGCCGACTACGTCGTGGACCGCGGCATCGGCGGCACCATGGTCTGGGAGCTGGCCGGCGACTACTCCTGGAACGCCGCCAAGGGCCAGTACGAGACGGGCGACACGCTCACCTCGCTGATGTACGACAAGTTCAAGTCGGCCACGCCGTACGGCGCGAGGAAGTCGAACGCGGACCTGCCGGCTCAGGCCGTGAACGTGGACGTGGAGTTCACGGACTTCAAGCTGGGCGACTCCAACTACCCGATCACGCCCAAGCTGCGGATCACGAACCACACGAAGACCGCGCTGCCGGGCGGCACGGAGTTCCGGTTCGACTACGCGACCTCGGCTCCGGGGAACGCGTCCGACCAGTCCGGCTTCGGCACCAAGGTCGTCCGCAGCGACCACACGGGCGACAACGTGGGCGGTCTGAAGGGCGACTTCCACCGGGTGTCGCTGAAGCTGCCTGCGTGGCAGTCGCTGGCGCCGGGTGCGACCGTCGACCTGGCGTTCAACTACTACCTGCCCGTGTCGACCCCGTCGAACTGGACGGTGACGATCAACGGCGAGGAGTACGCCCTCGCCGGGGACCTGGCCCGCGGGACGACCGTCGTCGAGCCGGGCACCGGCACGGCGCCGACGGACCCGCCGACGACGCCGCCCGGTGAGCCCGGCGACTGCGCGGAGCCGGCCTGGGACGCCTCGACCGCGTACGGCGGCGGCAGCGTGGTGTCCCACGAGGGGCACCTCTGGAAGGCGCAGTGGTGGACGAAGGGCGAGGAGCCCGGAACCACCGGCGAATGGGGGGTCTGGCGGGACCAGGGAGCCTGCTGACCCCCGTGCGAGACCGGCCCGGCGGCGGTGACGACGGCCCTTGCCCGCCGCCGGGTCTCACCACACCGGCGCGGTGAGCGCCTCGGCCGGACGGGCCCGCCCCCCGGGTGCGGGCCGTGACGGGCTCGGACAAGCTGGACTTCGTACGCCGTCGGCCGGCGCCGGCGCGGAACCCGCGGCAACGGCTCTCCAGGCCGATGTCACATCTCGCGGCGGCCGCCCGTCCCAGCTGACGGGGGCGCACCGGCAGGGGGCGCCCGGTGTCCGAAGGGGCTGAACAGCATGACCACGATCCTGGTGACCGGCGGTACCGGAACGCTCGGCCGGCTCGTCACCGAGCGGCTGCGGGCGGACGGGCACGAGGTGCGGGTCCTCAGCCGGCACTCCCGGCCGTACGCCGTCGACCTGCGGGAGGGCGGGAGCGGCCTGCACACGGCCCTCGCGGACGTGGAGACGGTCGTGCACTGCGCGACGTCGCCGCGCGGCGGCGACGAGAGGGCGGCGACGAACCTGATCGCCGCGGCCCGGCGGGCCGGGGTGGGTCATCTCGTGTACATCTCGATCGTCGGCGTGGACCGCGTGCCGTTCGGGTACTACAGGACCAAGCTGGCGGTGGAGCGCCTGGTCGAGGAGTCGGGGCTGGGCTGGACGGTGCTGCGCACCACCCAGTTCCACGATCTGCTGCTCATGCTCTTCCAGGGCCTGGCCAAGGTGCCGGTCCTGCTGCTGCCGGCCCGGGTGAAGGACCAGCCGATCGACACCGCCGAGGTCGCCGAGCGCCTGGCGGAGCTGGCCCAGGACGGGCCGGCGGGCCGTGTCGAGGACATGGGCGGCCCGGAGGTGCGGACGTTCGACTCGCTGGCCCGCGCGTATCTGCGGGCCACGGGCCGCCGGCGCGCGGTGGTGAAGGTCCCCCTGCGCGGCGCGGCCTACCGCGCCTTCCGCGGCGGCGGCCATCTCACCCCGGAGCGGGCGGTGGGCAGGCGCACGTTCGACGAGTTCCTGGCGGAGCGGTTCGGGGGCACGGGGCGCCGGTGAGCGGGCCGGCCCCCGCCGTGCGGGCGGGCCGGTCCGCGCACTCGCCCGCACGGCGGCCGGGGAGCCGGCACCGAGCCGCCCCGGGCGGGGCCTGCCACCGCCGACCGGGGCCGAGTCGTCTCCCTGCGGCGGGCGGCCGGATCGCCGGCGGAGCCGTGAGGGCCCGCGCGGAGTGCCGAAGTCGCCGGTGACGATCCCGGCGGGCCCGGGTCGCGGATCCGCCGGGCGCGACGCTTTCCGGGAAGGAGTCACTCCCGCGGCCGGAGCACACCGCCCCGGGGCACCGACCGCGGGCTCACGCCCCGGCCGCGGGGCGGGGTCGACCGACGGCGTCGAAGTCCCAGGGCGCGGGGGACCCGAAGAGTTCGTCCTGGGCGCGGTCCCGGGCGGTCAGCAGCGCGCCCCGCAGGACCGCGCCGCCGCCCAGGACGCCGGCCCGCACCTCGGCGGGCAGCGGCGAGAGGGCGGCCAGGCGGCCCTGCACCCGGGAGGCGAGCGCCTCCCCGCCGGCCTGCCCGACCTCCCCGCCCAGCACCACGCACCCGGGATCCAGCAGTGCGACCACCGACGCGACGCCCACGGCGATCCGGTCGGCCAGCGCGTCGAGGAAACGCACCCGGGCGGACGCCGGTCCGGCTCCCCGGACGGCCGCCCGCACCGCCCCCGCCGCCACCGGCTCGACCCCGGGCTCGGCCACGACGCCGTACTCCCCCGCCAGTTCCGCGACCGCCGCCGCCCCGGCCAGGGAGTGGAAGCCGCCCGCGCAGTCCGTGGCCGACGGGAGGCCGTTCGTGCCCGGGACCGGGAGGAAGCCGATCTCGCCCGTGCCGCCGGAGGCGCCTCGGCGCAGGGCACCGTCGAGGACCACGGCCGCGCCGGTGCCGTGGCCCAGCCACAGCAGGACGAAGGTGTCCCGGTCGCGGGCCGCCCCGTCGCGCTGCTCGGCCAGGGCGGCGAGGTTGGTCTCGTTCTCCACGCTGATCCGGGCCTCGGGGAGGCGTTCCTGGAGCGCGGCGACCAGGCGGCGGTGCCATTCGGGCAGGCCGGTGGAGTCGCGCAGTTCGCCGCTCGCGGGGTCGATCAGTCCCGGCGCGCCGATCCCGACGGTGTGCAGCCGGTCGGCGCCCGCCTCCTTCACCGCCCGCTCGACCAGCGCCACCGCCTGCTCCACGGCGGACCCCGTCCCCGCGTCCCCGGTGATGGGCACGGACGCCTCGGCCAGGACCTCGCCGACGAGGTCGGAGACGACCACGGCGACGCCCTCGGTGCGCACGTCGAGCGCGGCCAGGTGCGCCCGGCCGGCGACGAGGCCGTACAGCTTGGCGTTGGGTCCGCGCCGCTGCTCCCCCGCCTCTCCGACCACCGCGATCAGACCGGCGGCGGTGAGGCGCTCGACGAGGTCGGCGACGGTCGGCCGGGAGAGCCCGGTCAGCTGCTTCAGCCGGCCTGCCGTCAGCGGGCCTTCCTGCTGGAGCAGACGCAGGGCGAGCCGGTCGTTGATGGCTCTGGCGGTGCTCGGGGATGCGGCCATGCCGGGATCCTTCCAGATCGGCGGGACCGGTCGGGGCGCAGGACCGGCGGTGCGGGGTCAGCCGTATACCACTTATCTTTCAGGCAGGGACCCTGATAGTTTACGGCCGCACGTACGGGACGGACGACCGGAGGGGCGGGACGATGAGCGAAGTGGTCCACGGGCGGCTCGAGGTGAGGCGGGCACGGTACGCCGTGGCCGCCGTGTTCGCCGTGCACGGCGCCGTCACCGGCTCGTTCGCCACCCGCGTCCCGTGGATCCAGGACCACGCCGGGGTCAGCGCGGGGCAGCTCGGGCTGGCGCTCGCCTTTCCCGCGCTCGGCGCGTCCGTCGCGATGCCGCTCGCGGGGAGGATCAGCCACCGCTTCGGCGCCCGCACCGCGCTGCGCGGACTGATCGCCCTGTGGACCCTCTCGCTGGTCCTTCCCTCACTCGCCCCGGACCTGCTCACCCTCTGCCTGGCCCTGTTCGTCTACGGCGCCACGGCCGGGATGTCCGACGTGGCGATGAACGCGCTGGGCGTGGAGGTGGAGAACCGCCTCGACAAGTCGATCATGTCCGGACTGCACGGCATGTGGAGCGCCGGCGCCCTGATCGGCTCGGCGGCCGGCACGCTCGCCGCCCACCTCGGCGCGGACGCCCGGCTGCACCACGTGCTCGCGGCCGCCGTCCTGACGGTGACGGGTGTCACCGCCTGCGCCTGGGTGCTGGATCTGCAGCCCGCCGAGGACGAGGAGCCGCCGCCGAGGTTCGCGCTGCCGCCGCGCTCCGCGCTGCTGATCGGCGCGATCGGGTTCTGCGCGGTCTTCGCGGAGGGCGCCAGCCTGGACTGGTCGGCGGTCTACCTGCGCGACCAGCTCGGTGCCTCGGCCGGTCTCGCCGCCGCCTGCACGACCGGTTTCACGCTCACCATGGCGATCGCCCGGATCGCCGGTGACCGGGTGGTGGACCGCTACGGCGCCGTCCGCACGGTCCGGGCGAGCGGTGTCCTCGCCGTGCTCGGCGGACTGCTGATCGTCCTCGCGCGGCATCCCGCGATGGCGATGGGCGGCTTCGCCCTGATGGGTCTGGGCATCGCGGTGGTCGTGCCGCTGTGCTTCGCCGCCGCCGGCCGCAGCGGCACCAACCCGAGCCTGGCCATCGCGGGCGTCGCGACCATCACCTACACCTCGGGGCTCATCGCCCCGAGCGCGATCGGGCTGCTGGCCCAGGCGACCAGCCTGATGGTGTCGTTCGTCCTGGTCACGGTGCTGTCGTGCGGCCTGGCCGGCTTCGCGAGGGTCCTGCGCGCCGGCGACCGCACGAAGATCACGCGTCCGGACGCAGCAGTTCCCGGCCCGCGGCCCTGAACGCCTCGCTCCAGGGCGCCGGGCGCAGCGTCCCGGCGTCCAGCCGCACCAGCACCCGGCTGCCCCGCGCGTACGTCACCGCGCCGTCCCGCGAGCAGAAGCGGAAACCGTAGGTCAGCCCGGTCGTGCCGAGCCGGTCCAGCCAGAGGTGGACGGCGTAGGCGCCGGGCCGGGTGACCGGCGCCTCGTAGCCGATCCGGAATTCCCTGACCGCGTTGCAGGCGTCGCCGGCCGCGGCCCAGTCGCCCTCGAAGCGGACGCCCTTCTCCTGCCACAGCTCGGTCCAGGCCCGCTCGACCAGCAGCGGATAGCGGGCGTTGTGCAGCAGCCCCAGCGCGTCGAGGTCGTCGAAGTGGACGGTCACGGGGATCAGCCGGCCGTAGGACAGGGCGGGGGCGGTCGGGGCTTCGGCGGTCACGGCGGGACTCCTGGGACGTACGGGATGAGTGCCGCTTACATCGACCAGCGGCGCGCCCCCATCCTAAGCAAACGCTCAGCGAAGGCGGGCCCGCCCGGCGGGCGGTCCGGAGCACCCCTGCTCACCCCCGACAATGGTCCGGACACGCTGCACGTACGACGAAAGCGACAGCCCATGAATCTCGGCGTCCGCTGGACACTCCACGGCGACGGACGCACCCCGGCGCCGGGGGCGGTGGTCCGCCCCGACGAACGGCTCTCCTGGCCCCGCACCGCCGGGCTCGGCGCCCAGCACGTCGTGGCCATGTTCGGGGCGTCCTTCGTCGCCCCGGTCCTCATGGGCCTGGACCCCAACCTCGCGATCATGATGTCGGGGATCGCGACCGTCGTCTTCCTGCTGGCGACCCGGGGCCGGGTGCCCAGCTATCTGGGCTGCTCGCTCTCCTTCGTCGGCGTCGCCGCGGTCATCCGGGCCGACGGCGGGTCGAGCGCCACCGTGACCGGCGCGGTGTTCGTGGTCGGGGCGGCGCTGTTCCTGGTGGGTCTCGCGGTGCAGCGGTTCGGGGCGCGGATCATCCACGCCACGATGCCGCCGATCGTCACCGGCGCGGTGGTGATGCTGATCGGCTTCAACCTGGCGCCGGTCACCGCCGCCACCTACTGGCCGCAGGACCAGTGGACCGCCCTGCTCGTGATGCTGTTCACCGGTCTGGCGGTGGTCTGCCTGCGCGGCTTCTGGTCCCGGATCGCGATCTTCCTCGGGCTGGTCTTCGGCTACGCCCTCTCCTGGGCGCTCGACCGGGTCTTCGGCAAGATCCACTCGGCGGACGCGAGCGGCCGGGTCACCGACCACTGGCGGCTGGACCTGTCCGGTGTGGGCCAGGCCGACTGGATCGGCCTGCCGAGCCTGCACGGCCCGTCCTTCGAGTGGTCGGCGATCCTGGTCGCCCTCCCGGTGGTCATCGCGCTGATCGCCGAGAACGCCGGGCACGTCAAGGCGGTCGGCGAGATGACCGGCGACGACCTCGACGACAAGCTCGGCACGGCGATCTCCGCCGACGGCGTCGGCTCGATGCTGTCCACCGCGGTCGGCGGCCCGCCCAACACCACCTACTCCGAGAACATCGGCGTGATGGCCGCGACCCGCGTCTACTCGACCGCCGCCTACTGGGCCGCCGCCGGCTTCGCCCTGCTGTTCGGTCTGTGCCCGAAGTTCGGCGCGGTCGTGGCCGCCATCCCGGGCGGTGTGCTCGGCGGGATCACCGTCATCCTGTACGGCATGATCGGCCTGCTCGGCGCCCAGATCTGGATCAACGCCAAGGTGGACCTGCGCAATCCGCTGAACCTCGTGCCCGCCGCCGCGGGCATCATCATCGGCGTCGGCAACGTGACGTTGGAGTTCACCGACACCTTCTCCCTCAGCGGCATCGCGCTCGGCACGCTCGTCGTCATCACCGGCTACCACGCGCTGCGCGCCTTCGCGCCCGCCCACCTCAAGACGCAGGAGCCGCTGCTCGACGAGGGCACCTCCTCCTACGACGAGAGCGGCAAGGGCGCCCCGGACGGCGGGAGTCCTCAGCGTGCCAACTCGTAGGCGTACGACGGGGTGAAGGTGCCCGGCGCCCCCTTGCAGCCGTCCGACTCCCCCGGCAGCTTCACCCACAGGTAGGCGTCGATCCCGGATTCGCCGGTGCTGAGCGTCGGGGTGCGGCCGAGCCTGCGGCCCGCCGGGTCGCACCACTCGCCGTCGGCCGGGGCGCCGTTGCCGTTGCGGCTGGTGTCGATCACCGCGCCGAGGCCGGGCGGGCCTCCGAGGGCGTCGAGCACGGCCCGGTCGTAGGCGACCTCGTCGGCCGTGTCGTGGAAGTTGGACACGTTGCTGAAGATGCCGTCGGAGGAGGCGGCCGAGGCGGCTCCGGCCTGGCGCAGCCAGCCGGCCTGTTTCGCGGGCGCGTGCCAGCCGGAGTGCCCGGCGTCGAAGTAGACCCGGGCCCTGGGGTTGGCCTCCTTCAGCACCCGTCCGGCGCGGGCCAGCGAGGCGAAGCGGTCGGCGCGCTCCCCGGCGGAGAGGCATTCCGCCTGGGCGACGGAGTCCGGTTCGAGGACGACGACGACCTCGCCGGTCCCCAGCCCGGCGGCGAACCGGTCGATCCAGCCGTCGTAGGCGTCCAGGTCGGGCGCCCCGCCCTGGGAGTGCCCGCCGCAGTCGCGGTCGGGTATCGCGTACGGCACGAGGACGGGCACCCGCCCCTGCGCGGCACCGCCCGAGGTGACCGCGCGCACCCGCGAGGTGATGGTGTCCGGGGAGTAGTCGGCGAACCACACCGCCGCCGGCCGGTCGGCGATCCGGGACTTTATGACCGCGCGGCGCGGGTCGCCGGGGTTGGCCCGCACCCAGTCCAGGACCCGGGACTCGGGGTGGAGGTGGAGACGGGTGGACACGGGGGCCGCCCGCGGCTTCGTCCGGGTCTTCGACGCGGACGGCTCGGGTCTCGCCTTCTTCTTCGGGCTCGCCTTCGCCCCGGGAGAAGGGGACCCGGTCGCCGACAGGGAGGGCGACGGCACGGCGGGCAGCGGTTCCAGGCGCGGCGACGAGGTCACTTCCGGCCTCGCCGCGTCCGGGCGGCCTCCGTCGCCGACCGCCGCCATCATGCCGGTGACGCCGCCGACGGCGACCACCACGGAAGCCGCCGCGACCATCGCGCCGCGCCGGACGGCGCGTCTGCGCTCGGCCCTTCGCGCGGCCAGGCGCCGGGCACGCGAGCCTTCCACGGTACTGCTCCCCCCTCCCCCACGACGGGCGGGTTCCCCCGATCCGGGGAAGCGCCGGGCCCGTCGCCGTCGGTCCCAGCCTAGAGGTGCGACTCTGCGCCCATGGCGCAATGCGAACAAGTCCTCACCCCCGTGGACGGGGTCGTCGCCCGTATGCGCGCCCTCGACGCGGCCCTGCCCGCGCGGGACGGGGTCGCGGTGTTCAACCGCGTCTACCTCGCGGTCACCGAGGCCGTGGACGGGTGCATCGACGCGGGCCGCTTCACGGACGCCCGGGCCGCGATCACGCTGGACGTGCGGTTCGCGGAGCGCTACCTGGCCGCGGTCGACGCGGTGGAGGAGGAGCGGCGCCCGCCGGCCTGCTGGCGCCCGCTGTTCCAGTTCCGCCGCCATCCCGGGGTACGTCCCCTGCAGTTCGCGCTGGCGGGTATCAACGCGCACATCGGTCACGATCTGGCGCTCGCCGTCGTGGACACCTGTCGTACCCTCGCCTGCGAACCCGCCGACCTCGAGGACGAGTTCGACCGGGTGGGCGACCTCCTCGTCTCGCTGGAGGACCGCATCCGCGAGGAGCTGACGCCGGGCCCCGATCTGCTCCGGATCGCCGATCCGCTGACCCATCTGCTCGGGGCGTGGAGCCTGGAGCGCGCCCGGGACGCCGCCTGGACGGCGGCCCGCGCCCTGTGGGCGCTGCGCCGGCTGCCGGACGTCGCCGAAGAGTTCACCGAACGCCTGGACACGGCGGTGGGCTTCGCCGGACGCATGCTGCTCATCCCGTTGCCCGACTGATCCGGCCACCACTGCGGCCGGACCAGTCGGGCAGCGCGAAGGCACGGCGCCGCACCGCCGGCCACGTCGACGGCCGAGGGCTGTGGCCGCGGACGTCCGGACGCCGGTGGCCACGACCGTCGAGGTCCTGGTCGACGTCCTCGGACTCCGCGCGCGAGGCGCAGGAGCCCGCGGACGTCGCGGCCGCCGTGGTCCGGGAAGGCACGGCGGCCGGGGTCCGAGGGGCTCAGTCCTCGGGGAGTTCCACCGGGGCGATCTCGTCGTAGACGTCGCCGGGGCCCGGGTTGGTGGGATCGGTCTCGCCGCCGAAGTGGTGCATGACGCCCCAGACCGCGTTCAGCGCGGTCTGCACGGCGCCCTCGGCCCAGCCCGCCGTCCAGGAGATGTCGTCGCCGGCCAGGAAGATGCCCCGCTTGTCCTCGGGCAGCCGGTCCTGCATGAAGTGGGTGAACAGGCGCCGCTGGTAGCGGTAGTGGCCGGGCAGGTTGGCCTTGAACGCGCCCATGAAGTAGGGCTCGTTCTCCCAGGAGACCGTGACCGGGTTGCCGATGATGTGCTTCCGGATGTCGACCTTCGGGTAGATCTCGCCGAGCGACTTCAGCATGACCTCCATCCGCTCGTTCGCGGACAGCGGCAGCCACTTCAGGCTGTCGTCGCACCAGGTGTACGACAGGCAGATCACCGCGGGCTTGTCCGGGCCGTTGTCGAGCAGGTAGGTCCCGCGGGTCATGCGGTCGGTGAGCGTCATCGACATGACGTCCCGGCCGGTCTCCTCGTCCTTGTCCAGCCAGAACGGCCGGTCCACGGGAACGAAGAGCTTGCTGGACTCCATGTAGTGGGTGCGCTCGATCGCGGTCCAGTGGTCGATCGGGAACAGCGAGTCGTCGCAGGCGATCTTCGAGAGAAGCATCCAGGACTGGGCGGTGAAGATCGCCGCCCGGTACGTGCGGATGTCGCCGTTCGCGTCCGTCACCGTGATGTGGTTGCCCGCGGTGCGGTGCAGCCGGGTCACGGCCGGACGCGGCTCGCCGTCCACGTGCAGGGACTTCAGCGAGGTGCCGTACGGCCAGTGGACGATCTTCTCGGGCTCGCGCTCCCACAGGCGCAGCGGCAGCTGCTGGGAGCCGCCGACGATGCCGCGGTGGTGGTCGTCGGCCTCGGTGTAGACGACCCGGAGGATCTCCAGGATGGAGTTGGGGAAGTCGGTGTCCCAGCCGCCGGTGCCGAAGCCGACCTGGCCGAAGATCTCGCGGTGCCGGAAGGACTTGAAGGCCTCGGAGTCGCAGAGGAAGCCGTAGAAGGTCTGGTTGTCGAGCTTCTCGACCAGCTGCGCCCAGATCTCGCGGATGCGCTTGACGTCCCGCTCGCGCATCGCGCGGTTCATGTCGGAGAAGTCGGCGCCCTCTTCGAGGCACCTGTTCCAGGCGTCGGCCACGTCCCGGTAGACCTGCGGCAGGTCGTCGAGCGTCTCGGCGTAGTGCGACTCGCCCTTGAGGTCGACGACGGTCGACGGGGTCGCCTCGGCGAGGGGGTTGGGGAACGGGCGGGTCTCGAGGCCCACCAGGTCGATGTAGTGCTGGAGCGCCGTGGAGGACGGCGGGAAGCGCATCGCGCCCATCTCGGCGGTCAGTTCGGGGTCGCAGCCCTCGAAGCCGACGGTGCGCAGCCGGCCGCCGATCCGGTCGGCCTCGTACACGACGGGCTTGAGGCCCATCTTCATCAGCTCGTAGGCGGCGACGATGCCGGACAGGCCGCCGCCGATGACCGCGACCTCGGTGCCGTGCTCGGTCGCGGGTATCTGCCCGAGGCCCGCCGGGTGGGCGAGGAAGTCGTCGTACGCGTACGGGAAGTCCGGGCCGAACATGGTGATCGGCGGCTGCTGCTCGTCGGCGTGCTCGACGGCGTTGGGCACCGTGGACGTCATGGGGTACGGACTCCTTGCACAAGAAAGACTGCGGGGGAATTCAGACGAGGGACCCGTAGAGGCCGGGGCGGCGGTCCTCCAGGTACGGGTTGTTCTCGCGGGAGGCGGCGAGGAACACGGGGTCCGCGTCGGCGAGGACGAGTTCCTCCGCACGGCCGGCCCGGGTACGGGCGACCCCGTCGGGACCGGCGAGGGTGGACAGGCCCACGAACTCGAACTCGCCCTCCCGGCCGACCCGGTTGACGTACGCGACGTACATCTGGTTCTCGAAGGCCCGCACCGGTACGACCGACTCGGCGACGAACTGGAACGGGTGCATCTGGGCCGTGGGCACCAGCAGGAGGTCGGTGCCGGCCAGGGCGTGGGCGCGCACGTTCTCCGGGAACTCCACGTCGTAGCAGATCATCAGGCCGACGGTGAGGCCGTTCAGCCCGGCCTGCACGACCTGCCGGTCGCCCGGGGTGAAGTGGTCGCGCTCGAAGCAGCCGAAGAGGTGGGTCTTGCGGTAGTTCGCGAGGCGCGTGCCGTCGGCGGAGACGAGCTGGACGGAGTTGTACACCGCGTCACCGGCGCGTTCCGGGTAGGCGTAGGCGATCGCGAGGCCGTGCCGGGTGGCCGTCTCCGCGACCGCGTCGGCCGCGTCGCCGTCGGCGGGCTCGGCGAGCCGGGCGATGTCGTCGCCGATCGCGTACCCGGTCAGGAACATCTCCGAGGTGACGAGCAGCCCGGCGCCCGCGGCGGCGGCACGGCCGGCGGCCTCGTCGAGGACCTTGAGGTTCTCGGCGACGGATCCGGGCCGTCCGGAGCTCTGGAGCAGGGCGGTGCGCATGCGTGTTCCTCACCGGTACGCGGGGGTTTCGGGGGCCAGATAGACGGTACGGTCGGCCGGCTCGGCCGGACAAGGAGGAGCCGTTGCGCGCCGGTGAGCGGTTCGTTGCGTCCGGAGCGGGGCCGACGGCGATTCGTTGCACGGCCTGCGCCGTACGTCGTCCCCGCCCGGGGCGCGGGCCGGGGCGGGCGTCCCCCGCCGCACGGGGAGGCGGGGTCCCGCCCCGGGTGCGATGTGCGGCGGGCGCGGCGCCGGGACAGCGGGGACGTCCGTTCCGCCTGCGGAGAGGACCGCCATGGACATCACCGGGGACATCGCCGGGAGCCACCGTAGGGAACGCACGGCGGCGGCCGCGTTCGGGGCCGCGCTGCTGCTCACCGCCGGGGCCGCGAGCGCCGCGACGGCTTCCGCGTCCCGGGGCCGTCCTCGGGCGTCCGCCGGCCGAGCGGCCCCGGGAGGCCGCCGCGCTCACCGGCACCGCCGAGCTGTACCGCTCGGCCGGGGACGGCATCACCTCCGTCTTCGACGCGCACCTCGCGGCGGAGGACCGCGGCAGCCCGCTGGAGGCCACCGGTGCCTTCGCGCCCGCGCACTGCCTGAACGGCAGGGGCGCCCGGGCGGAGGCGACGGCCGACTGCCTGCACACCGGCGGTGGAGTGGCCGTCGTCACCGGCGTCATCGCCTCCTGCGGCCTGCCCGGCGCGAAGGGCGAGCGGGCCGGCGTCACCGTCCACGACCGCGGCCCGGCCACCGGGGCCGCCTCGGCCACGGCCGGGCCGCGACCGGCAGCCCGGCCGGGACGAAGGAACTGCCGAAGCGCGTGGGCCCGGCGCCGTTCGAGCGGGGGAAGGGGGCACGGGCGACTTCACGGTCGTGCCCTGGCGGCCCGGGCTCTGAGCCCCGCGAGCAGCAGCACCGCCGTCACCAGGTAGGGCACGGCGAACACCGCGAAGGCGGTGCTGTGCGCGCTTCCCGAGGCGATCACCGTGTAGCCGCCGAAGACCGCGACCGTCGCCAGCTCCGTGCCCAGTCCCGCGACCGAGGTCAGGGTGGCCCGGCCGGTGGCCTCGATGCGCCGCTGCAGCCGGGCGTCGGCGAGCACGGTGGCCGCCTGGAAGCCGCCGAAGGCGAGGGCGACGAGGACGAGCCCGGCCGGGGTGCCGGCGACCGAGCCGGCCGCCAGGGCGAGGCCGGCACCGGCGAGCAGGGCCGCGAGCCCCGTCGTGCCGAGGCGCTCGCCCTCCCCGGCGAGCAGGCTGCCGGCGGTGGCACCGGCCCAGATCAGCAGGAGCAGGAAGGGGACCGTCCCGTCGGCGACGCCCGTGTCGCGGACCAGCAGGGGCGTGTACTCGTCGAGGGCGCCCCACACGGCGCTCACGGCCGGCACGAGCAGCAGCGCCCCGCGCACGGACCGGTCGGCGCGCGCCTCGGCGAGCCCGGCCCGCAGGGTCGCCGCCCAGCCGCCGTGTCCGGCGTCCGGGGAGCGGTGTTCGGGGAACCGGGTGGCCGTGGCCGCCGTCAGCAGGCACACCAGCACACTGGCGGCGCCCACGGCGGCGTGACCGCCCCAGGCGAGCACGGGGCCGGCGAGTCCCATGGCCGCCATGACGGCGACCAGTCCGGCCGCGCGGGCCCGGCCCATGACCCGGGTGTAGCGGTCGGCCGCGTCGAGCCGTTCCAGCTCGTCGTGGACCAGTGCCTCCAGCGCGCCGGAACCGAGCGCTCCGCCGACGCCCCACAGGACGAAGCCGACCGCGAAGGCGCCGTACGACGGCAGCAGCACCCACAGGGCGAAGCCGGTGGCGGTGAACAGGGGGCCGAGCCACAGCAGCGTCCGGCGGGAGACGGCGTCGGCCCAGGCGCCGGAGGGGACCTCCAGCAGCACCCCGGTGACCGACCAGAGGGCGAACAGGGAGGAGATCTGCCAGACCGTGAGACCGGTGTCGCTGAACAGCAGCGCGTACACCGGGTAGAGCAGGACGAAGTCGTCGAGGAACGCGTAGCCGTACAGCGTGGTCGTCAGCCGTCGCACGCGGACGTCGGGCCCGCGCGTGGGCGTGAGAGTCATGAGGCCTTCCCGTAAGGGCGGTTCGGACACCGGACGTGGAGGACGTACGGCGCCCGAGGCGGCCCTCGGGAGGCACGGCTGGTGGATCAATGTCGCCAGGTCATGACACCGATGGTAGACGGGCCGGAGGGGGTCCGGCCCGTCGTTTTCGTGAACCGCCCTACGTGGGCGATCCCGACGAGAACCGCCGCAGCAGCGGGGACAGCACCAGCACGGATTTGGTCCGCTCGACGAACGGCTCCCCGGCGATGCGCTCCAGGACCCGTTCGAAGTGGCGCATGTCGGAGGCGAAGACCTGGGCGATCGCGTCCGCGTCACCGGTGACGGTGGAGGCGGCCACGACCTCCTGGTAGCGCTCCAGGCCCCGCTGGATGGTCTCCGGGGAGGTGTTGCTGCGGCAGTAGATCTCGACGAACCCCTCGGTCTCCCAGCCGAGGGCGGCCGGGTCCACCCGGACGGTGAATCCGGTGATGGCCCCGGTGGCGCGCAGCCGGTCCACGCGCCGTTTCACGGCGGGCGCGGACAGGCCGACGAGCTGGCCGATGTCCGCGTAGGAGCGGCGGGCGTCCTCGGCGAGGGCGTGCACGATGCGTTCGTCGAGATCGTTCAGCACTGCGGGTGGTTCACTTCGCTTCTGAGGGGACCGGTGCGGCGAGCCGGGAGCGGCGGTAGCCGTACAGGAAGTAGAACACGAGTCCGACGGCCATCCAGACACCGAAGACCACCCAGGTGATGGTGGACAGGCTGCCCATCATCCACACGCAGAAGGCGAAGCCCAGCGCGGGCAGGACCGGCGACAGCGGCACCCGGAAGGTGCGGGGCATCTCGGGACGCTTCCGGCGCAGCACCACGACGGCCACGTTGACCAGCGCGAAGGCGAACAGGGTGCCGATGCTGGTGGCGTCGGCGAGCTGGCCGAGCGGGACCGCCGCGGCCAGGACACCGCAGAACAGGGAGACGATCAGGGTGTTGGCGCGGGGCGTGCCGGTCCTGGGGTTGACCTTGGCGAACACCTTGGGCACGAGTCCGTCGCGGGACATGGCGAACAGGATGCGGGTCTGGCCGTAGAGCACGACCAGCACGACGCTGGCGATGGCGATGACGGCGCAGAAGGCCAGCAGGGTGCCCCAGAAGGTCTGGCCGGTGACCTCGCTCATGATCTGGGCGAGCGCGGCCTCGGAGTCGGTGAAGTCCCGCCAGGGCTTGGCGCCGACGGCGACGGCGGCGACGAGGACGTACAGGGCCGTCACGATGACCAGCGACAGCAGGATCGCGCGGGGCAGGTCGCGCTGGGCGTTCTTGGCCTCCTCACCGGCGGTGGAGGCGGCGTCGAAGCCGATGTACGAGAAGAACAGGGTGGCCCCGGCGGCGCTGACGCCGGCCATGCCGAGCGGCATGAAGTTCTCGTAGTTGCCGGAGCGGAAGCCCTGGACGCCGATGGCGCAGAACAGCACCAGCGCGCCGATCTTCACGATGACCATGATCGTGTTGGCGCGGGCGGACTCCCGGGCACCGCCCATCAGGAACGCCATCGCGAGCAGCACGACGATCAGCGCGGGCAGGTTGAACACCCCGCCGTCGCCGGGCGGGGCGGACAGCGCGGCCGGGATCGTGACGCCGACGGTGCCGTCGAGCAGTTCGTTGAGGTACTCGCCCCAGCCGACGGCCACGGCGGCCACCGACACGCCGTACTCGAGGAGCAGGCACCAGCCGCAGACCCAGGCGATCAGCTCGCCCATCGTTGCGTACGCATACGAGTACGAGGAGCCGGAGACCGGGATGGTGCCCGCCAGCTCGGCGTAGGAGAGGGCCGAGAAGAGGGCGGTCAGACCGGCGATGACGAAGGAGAGGGTGACGGCCGGACCAGCCTTGGGGACGGCCTCGCCGAGAACGACGAAGATGCCGGTGCCGAGGGTGGCGCCGATGCTGATCATGGTCAGCTGCCACAGTCCGAGGGAGCGGCGCAGCGAGCCTCCCTCGCCCTGGCCACCCTCTGCGACCAGGCGTTCCACGGGCTTGCGGCGCATCAGGCGTGCGCCGACGCCCGGGGCGGTCCGAGCGGTGGGACTGCTGTTGCGCGGGGGTGCGCCTTGGTCGAGCACGCGCTGACTCCTTCGTCACTGCCGGTCTTCCGTGGCGGGGACCGGCGGCGCCCCGCGACAGCCGGGACCCGTCGAGCGGGGTCCCCGCCACACCACGTACAGCGGGTAACCCTACGAGGTCCGGCGTTGCTGCTGAAATGCAGCAACCTTGCGCACCGCCGTAAGATCATTGCGTTCCTCGCGCCAGGGCGGGTGTTCGTTGCGCCGGGGCTTTCGTCCGTTGCACCCGGACCCGGTCGGTTCGCGCGTCGGGCCGGCTCCGCGGCGAGCGGTTCCCTGACCAGGAAGGTGCACGGATCGACGCACTCGTGGACCGTCCCGCCGGCGTCCCGGTACGTCCAGCGGTCGAGGTAGTCGGTGAGGGGGCGGTAGCCGAGCCGCGCGTGAAGGGCGGCCGCGCGCGGGTTGCCGGCCGCGGCCCCGAGCCCGACGGCCGTGTGGCCGCGCTCCAGGGCCAGGGCCTCGGCCCTGCGGATCAGTGCGCTGCCGATGCCGCGCGAGCGCAGGTGCTCGGGCCACACACCGAGGCCGTTGATCTCCGCGCGGCCCGGCCGGGCCGCGCGTACGCCGGGGTCCGCACAGCCGCCCCGGCGCACCTCCGCGTGGCCCACGGGCAGCCCGTCCAGCCAGGCGACGAGGTGGGTGCTCTCCCCGGCCTGCTGCCGCGCGAACCGCAGGGCGTGGAACGAGGTGGCTCCCGCGGAGCCGATGCACCGGTCCAGCAGTTCCACGTCGGCGGCCCGGCAGACGGTGATCTCCAGCCGGCAACCGTACGGGCCCGGGCACGCCACGGCCCCCGTCTTTCCCGGCGGGCGGGATCGACGGGGGCCGTGGGGAGGCGGTCGCCGTCAGTTCCAGCTGGCGTGCAGCGGCTTGCCCTCGGCGTAGCCGGCGGCGCTCTGGATGCCGACGACGGCCTTCTCGGCGAACTCCTCCAGCGAGGCCGCGCCGGCGTAGGTGCAGGAGGAGCGGACGCCCGCGATGATCGAGTCGATCAGGTCCTCGACGCCCGGCCGGGCCGGGTCGAGGAACATGCGGGAGGTGGAGATGCCCTCCTCGAACAGGCCCTTGCGGGCCCGGTCGTAGGCCGACTCCTCGGAGGTGCGGTTGCGCACGGCACGCGCGGAGGCCATGCCGAAGGACTCCTTGTAGGGGCGGCCGTTCGCGTCGTGCTGGAGGTCGCCCGGGGACTCGTAGGTCCCGGCGAACCAGGAGCCGATCATCACGTTGGACGCACCGGCCGCGAGCGCCATCGCGACGTCGCGCGGGTGGCGGACGCCGCCGTCGGCCCACACGTGCTTGCCGTACTTCTTCGCCTCCGCCGCGCACTCCAGGACGGCGGAGAACTGCGGGCGGCCGACGCCGGTCATCATGCGGGTGGTGCACATGGCGCCGGGGCCGACACCGACCTTGACGATGTCCGCGCCCGCCTCGATGAGGTCGCGCACGCCCGCGGCGGCGACGACGTTGCCCGCGACGACCGGGACCCGCGGGCCGAGGTCGCGGACCAGCTTCAGCGCGCTGATCATCGACTCCTGGTGGCCGTGCGCCGTGTCGATGACGAGGGCGTCGACGCCCGCCTCCAGCAGCTGCTGGGCCTTGCCCGCCACGTCACCGTTGATGCCGACGGCGGCGGCGACGCGCAGCCGCCCCCGGTCGTCGGTGGCCGGCGTGTACAGGGTGGCGCGCAGGGCGCCCTTGCGGGTGAGGATGCCGGCGAGACGGCCGTCGGAGTCGACGGCGGGGGCGTAGCGCCGGTTGGCCGCGTCGAGGGTG
Source organism: Streptomyces sp. (assembly GCF_031181555.1). Lineage (GTDB taxonomy): Bacteria > Actinomycetota > Actinomycetes > Streptomycetales > Streptomycetaceae > Streptomyces > Streptomyces fimbriatus. The sequence continues at coordinate 85,967 of NZ_JAPSKQ010000004.1, forward strand.
TTGAAGGCCTCGCGCGGGTCCATGTCGGCGTCGATGAGCAGCAGGTCGCGGGACATGACCTCGGTGAGCTGCGTGAAGCGGTCCACGCCGGCGAGGTCGGTGTCGGTGACCACGCCGACCGGCTTGTGATCGTCGTCCACGACGACGCCCGCGTTGTGCGCGCGCTTGGGCAGCAGGGCGAGCGCGTCGGCGACGGTCTGGTGCGGGGCCAGCACGATGGGGGTGTCGAGCACCAGGTGGCGGCTCTTGACCCAGGAGACGACCTCGGTGACGACCTCGATCGGGATGTCCTGCGGGATGACCACGAGACCGCCGCGGCGGGCCACGGTCTCGGCCATGCGGCGCCCGGCGATGGCGGTCATGTTGGCGACGACGAGCGGGATGGTGGTGCCCGTACCGTCCGGGGAGCTGAGGTCCACGCCCTGACGCGAGCCGACCGCGGACCGGCTCGGGACCATGAAGACGTCGTCGTACGTCAGGTCGTACGCGGGCTGGATGCCATTGAGGAAACGCACGTGCTGCACATCCCAGTCGATCAGAGGTGGCCCCCGGACAGGTCAGCCAGGGGGAAGAGCACGTACTTCATTGTCCCATGTCGACCTGTACGCGGTCGCCGGGCGCATCGTCCAAGCAGGTCAGGGGGGTCTTGGGAGGAACCTCCAAAGGTGGTCGGGAGGGCGACCGCCGGCGAAGGGAGCGGCGGCGACCGCCCCCCTCCCGGCCGTCGGTCAGTTCCCGTCGGGGTCGGCCCGGTTGAGCGCCGGCTTCGGCGCCGGCCCCGCCGTCATCAGGTAGTCCGCGGCCGAGGTGTCCGTCACCAGGCTGGTGACGAGTCCGGAGCGCAGCACCGCGTCGATCGCGGGCCCCTTGCGCTGTCCGCCCGCGATCGCGACGACCTCGGGGACACGCCGGAGCTGGTCGGTCTTGACCGTGATGCACCGCTCCCCCAGGTCCCGGCCGACCCGGCGCCCCTCGGCGTCGAAGAGGTGCGCGGACATCTCGGCGGCGACGCCGAGGGAGGCGTAGTGCGCCCGCTCCTCGTCGCTGAGCATGTCGTGCACCGTCGAGATGCCCGGCTCCCAGGAACCGATGGAGACACAGGCGACCGTGACCTTGTCGAAGTACTCGAAGGCCCGCGCGATCCCGGTCTGGTGGCGCAGCGCCGCCGCGGTGGCCGCGTCCGGCAGCAGCATCGGCGCGTAGATGGGGTGGGCGTCGCCGCCCGACACCTGTGCGGCGCGCCGCACGGCCTCCACCGAGCCGCGTTCGGCGGTCCCGGCGTCGTACACCCCCGTCAGCTGCACGACCGTGCAGGGCGGCAGCCGGTCCAGGGCCGCCGCCATGTGGATGGTGGAGCGGCCCCAGGCCAGGCCCAGCACGTCCCCTTCGTTGACCAGCTCGCCGAGCAGGTCGGCGGCCACCTCTCCCAGGTTCTCGGGGTCGGGTGTCTCCTCGGCCTCGGCCGGGGACTCGACCACGACGGCGTGCCTGAGGCCGTAGCGGGCGCGGAGCGCGTCGGAGCGCTCTGCGTCCAGCTCGGCCGGCACGCGGATCTCGATCCGTACGAGATCCCGTTCGAGGGCGGTCTCCAGGACCCGGGCCACCTTGAAGCGGCTGACGCCGAACTCCTCGGCGATCTGGATCTTGGATTTGCCCTCGAGGTAGAAGCGGCGGGCCATGGCCGCCGCCTGCACCAGCTCAGCGGGTCCCATCCGCATGGCTGACCGGCCCGCCGACATACCCGACACGGCGATCTCCTCACTGCTGTTCACACTCTGGATTCGCCGTTCATCCTTGCAGATCCGGCGCGGTTGATCAGCCCTGCTGGGAGCCGTTCACATTCCTGACGCTCAGTGGTCGCATGCCCAGGACGCCTTGCCCGTGGCGGCCTCGGCCTGGTTGCGCAATGCACGTACCGCCTCGGCCGGGTCCGACGCCCCGTACACGGCGGAACCCGCGACGAAGACGTCGGCGCCGGCGTCGGCGCACCGCTCGATGGTGGACGCCGAGACTCCGCCGTCGACCTGGAGCCAGAGCTCCAGACCGTGCTTGTCGATCAGCTCACGGGTGCGGCGGATCTTCGGAAGCATGATGTCGAGAAAGGCCTGGCCCCCGAAGCCCGGCTCGACCGTCATGATCAGCAGCATGTCGAGTTCGGGGAGCAGGTCCTCGTACGGCTCGATGGGGGTCGCGGGCTTCAGCGCCATGGAGGCGCGGGCGCCCTTGGCCCGGATCTCCCGGGCGAGCCGCACCGGGGCGGCGGCCGCCTCGACGTGGAAGGTGACGGAACCGGCTCCCGCCTCCACGTACTGGGGGGCCCACCGGTCGGGGGCCTCGATCATCAGATGGCAGTCCAGCGGAGTGTCCGTCGCACGGGCGAGCGACTCCACGACCGGCACGCCGAGCGTGAGGTTCGGGACGAAATGGTTGTCCATGACGTCGACGTGGAGCCAGTCGGCTCCCTCGACCGCCTTCGCCTCGTCCGCGAGGCGGGCGAAGTCGGCGGACAGGATGCTGGGGTTGATCTGCACGGCCATGACCCAAGACTGCCATGCCCGGGCACGGATGTTCGCTCCGGTCCGGACCTGAGTTCCCTCCCCGGATGTCCGGCGCCGCCGTTCGCGCCGTACCGGGCCCCGCGGGCCCGGTACGATCCGGGCGAAAGGCCCTGCGGGAGGGGCCGGAGGCGGGCGTCAGCCGGTCCGGCGCAGGAGCGCCAGGTACATCGCGTCGGTCCCGTGCACATGCGGCCAGAGCTGCACGTCGGGGCCCTCGCCCAGATCCGGTACGCCCGGGAGCAGCGGCCGGGCGTCGATCAGGTCGGCGTCCGGGAACTGCTTGAGGAGGTCGGCGACCACCGCCCGGGTCTCCGCGAGGTGGGGCGAGCAGGTGGCGTAGCCGACGACACCGCCGACCCGCACGGACTCCAGGGCGGTGCGCAGCAGCCCGCGCTGGAGCGGGGCGAAGCCGTCCAGGTCCTCCGGTCGGCGCCGCCAGCGCGCCTCGGGGCGGCGGCGCAGGGCGCCGAGACCGGTGCACGGCACGTCGACCAGCACCCGGTCGAAGCTGCCGGGCCGCCACGCCGGCCGCGTCCCGTCGGCGGCGACGACCTGGTACGGCCCGGGGTTCCCGGCCAGCGCCTTGGCCACCAGCCCGGCCCGGTGCGGCTGCTTCTCCGAGGCGAGCAGTACGGCGCCCCGCTCGGCGGCGAGCGCCCCGAGCAGCGCGGCCTTGCCGCCGGGCCCGGCGCACCCGTCCAGCCACATCCGGTCCCGGCCCTCGACCGGCGCGCCCGCGAGCGCGAGCGCGACGAGCTGGCTGCCCTCGTCCTGGACACCGGCCCGGCCCTCGGCGACCGCCGTGATGGCGCCCGGCTCGCCGCCCTCGGTCAGCCGCACGGCGTGGGGCGACCAGCGTCCCGGCACGGCGGCCTCCTCGCCGAGCAGTTCGTCGGTGGTGGCCCGCCCCGGCCGGGCGACGAGCGTGACCTCGGGGCGCTCGTTGTCGGCCCGCAGCAGGTCCTCGATGCCGGCCCGCCCACCGCCGAGCGAGTCCCACAGCGCGGAGACGACCCAGCGGGGATGCGAGTGCACGACGGCGAGGTGCTCCTCGGGATCGTCCTCGTAGGGCGGCGCGACGCGCTCCAGCCAGCCGTCGAGATCGTCCTGCGCGATCTTGCGCAGCACGGCGTTGACGAACTTGGCGCGCCCGTCGCCCAGCACCACCCGGGCCAGTTCGACCGAGGCGGACACCGCGGCGTGCGTCGGGATCCGCGTCCCGAGCAGCTGGTGCGCGCCCAGGCTCAGCACGTCCAGCACCGGCGGGTCCACCTCGCGCAGCGGCCGGTCGACGCAGGCCGCGATGATCGCGTCGTACGTGCCCTGGCGGCGCAGCGTCCCGTACACCAGCTCGGTCGCCAGCGCCGCGTCCCGCGCGTCGAAGTCGCCCCTCTCGCGCGCCGCGCGCAGCAACGGCGGCAGGACGAGGTTGGCGTACGCGTCCCGCTCGTCCACGGCCCGCAGGGCCTCGAAGGCGAGCACGCGGACGGGGTCCTTCTTGGGCCGGCGGTAGGGCTTGGCGGGCCTGCGGGGCCGACGGGACTGGTCGCTCACGAAAAAGGTGCTCCGGAAGTGGGGTGAAGTGCGCGGTCCAGCCTACGTCGTCGGGGCGGACCGCTGCCCCGCGGCGTCAGGCGCCGACGCTCTCCCCGGCGGCGATCCGCACCCCGCGCGCCCAGTCCGCCGCCCGCATGGGCTTCTTGCCCTGGGCCTGCACCCACAGCAGCTCCACGGCGTACGAACCGGTGCCGACGTACACGTTGTTCTTGCCGACGGCCAGCTGCCCGGGCGCGAGGTCGGTCCGCTCGGGCACGGGAGCGGCCTGGACGATCTTGAGCCGCTCGCCCCGGAAGGTGGTCCAGGCGCCGGGCGCGGGAGTGCAGCCGCGCACCACCCGGTCGACGCGCAGGGCCGGAGCGGTGAAGTCGACGCGGGCGTCCTCGACGGTGACCTTGGGCGCGAGGCTGACGCCCTCGGCGGGCTGCGGCACGGCCTTCAGGGTGCCGTCCTCGATGCCGTCCATGGTCGCGGCGAGCAGCCCGGAACCGGCGAAGGCCAGCCGGGTGAGCAGGTCGCCGCTGGTGTCGGTGGGCCGGATCTCCTCGGTGACGGTGCCGTAGACGGGCCCGGAGTCGAGGCCCTCCTCGATGAGGAAGGTGGAGGCGCCGGTGATCTCGTCGCCCGCCATGATGGCGTGCTGCACGGGGGCGGCCCCGCGCCAGGCGGGCAGCAGCGAGAAGTGCAGGTTGACCCAGCCCCGGGCCGGGATGTCCAGGGCCGCCTTGGGCAGCAGGGCCCCGTAGGCGACGACGGGACAGCAGTCGGGCCCGATCTCCTTCAGGCGCTCCAGGAACTCCGGGTCCCTGGGCCTGACCGGCTTGAGCACCTCGATCCCGGCCTCCTCGGCCCGCTCGGCGACGGGAGAGGCGACCAGCCTGCGTCCCCGCCCGGCCGGCGCGTCGGGCCGCGTGACGACGGCGGCCACCTCGTGCCGCCCGGAGGCGAGGAGTGCGTCCAGTGAGGGAACGGCGACCTCGGGGGTACCGGCGAAGACGAGCTTCATGGGGTGCTTCGGGCCTCTCGGGCGGGGACGGACACGGGCAGCGCACCAGTCTATGGGCCGGCGGTGAAAGTGCCCGTGCGGGGAGAGCCGCCGACGGCGGGCCACCCCGCGCGGGACCTCCCCCTCTTGCCCCTTGTCCCTCTTGTCCCTTGTTCTGCTCCCTTGCCCACCGGAAACGGGTGGTGCGCGGGGGCGTACGCATATGCCGCCACGCCCCACCCCGTGACCCGCGGAGCGGATCCGCGTTGGTCAAGAAAGAGTTGACCACGGGCCTCGACACGGGCCCATTCCTTTCAACGCCGGTTCGAGAGGCTTGTTCATGGCCGACCACGCAACCCACGACGCCCAGGCTCGGGCCAGCCTGCACTTGCTGGTGCGGGACATCGAGCGGGTCCGCCGGCAGGTGGACGCACTGCGCACCCTCACCGCCCAACTGGGCAACGTCTACCGCCCGCGCCGCTCCGGCCCCTCCACGGGCTTCGTCGTCTACGGACGCGCCCCCGCTCCGACGGTCCGTCTCGCCCAGGAACTGCGGGACAGCGTCGAGACCCTGGTCACGGCGGCCGTGGACTTCGACCGCTCACTGGGCTTCTCGTGGGACGCGGTGGGCTCCGCGCTGGGCGTCACCAAGCAGGCGGTGCACCGCCGTTACGGCTCCCGCCGGGCCCCCGCGCAGACGCCGAAGGCCACCGAGGCCGAGCGCGCGGCGGAACCGTCGGGCGCCCGTACGGTCAATGTGGGCGCCGGCCTCTCCACGGTGCCGACGGTCCCCGAGGCCCGCTCCATGCCGACCCAGCCCACCGCGGGCAGCCCGTCCCTGCGCGACGAACCCCGGCCGACGGCCTTCCCGGGCCCCCGCAACGGCTGAGCCGCCCGCTCCCCCTGTCCCGCCCTCCCGGACGCACCGCCCCCGGGAGGGCGTCGGCATGTCCCGGGCGGCGTGTGCCCCGGCCCACCTCGTCCGGCGACCCCGCACCTCGGCGCGGAATGCCCGCGCG
>NZ_JAPSKQ010000101.1:0-18105 GCF_031181555.1 Streptomyces sp.
GCCGGGCACCGGTCGCGGCGGCGGTCCGGACCGCCGCGGTCGGGCCGCCCCGCACACCCGCCAGCCGCTCGCCGACGACGATCACCGCGCCGTCGGTCCGCAGTGCCTCGGCGGCCCTGGCACCGTCGCCCTCCAGGCCGACGCCACTCGCGAGCGCGTCCAGCCATTCGGTCTCGGTGCCGGGAGCCGCCGGCAGCAGCGTGCCGCCGGCCTTCCGCAGACCGCGCGTGGCGTGCGTGGCCAGGGCGAAGGTCCTCTGCCCGTGCCTCCGCCAGGCCTTGCGCAGCCGCAGGAAGACGCCGGGCGCCTCCTCCTCCGACTCGAACCCGACCAGCAGGACGGCGGGCGCCTTCTCCAGCGACGTGTACGTGACGCCCGTGCCGTCGAGGTCGCGTCCGCGGCCGGCGACCTGCGCGGCGAGGAAGTCGGCCTCCTCGCTGCTGTGCACGCGCGCGCGGAAGTCGATGTCGTTGCTGTCGAGCGCCACGCGCGCGAACTTGCTGTAGGCGTAGGCGTCCTCGACGGTGAGCCGCCCGCCGGTGAGGACACCGGTGCGGCCCCGCGAGGCCAGCAGCCCCTGGGCCGCGATCTGCAGCGCGTCGGGCCACGAGGCGGGTTCCAGCTCGCCCTCCGCGTTGCGCACGAGCGGCGTCTCGAGGCGGTCCCGCAGCTGCGCGTACCGGAACGCGAAGCGTCCCTTGTCGCAGATCCACTCCTCGTTGACCTCGGGGTCCTCGGCGGCGAGCCGCCGCATGACCTTGCCGCGCCGGTGGTCGGTCCGGGTGGCGCAGCCGCCGGAGCAGTGCTCGCACACCGACGGCGAGGAGATCAGGTCGAAGGGGCGGGAGCGGAACCGGTAGGCCGCCGAGGTGAGCGCGCCGACCGGGCAGATCTGGATGGTGTTGCCGGAGAAGTACGACTCGAAGGGGTCGCCCTCACCGGTGCCGACCTGCTGCAGCGCACCCCGCTCGATCAGTTCGATCATCGGGTCGCCCGCGACCTGGTTGGAGAACCGGGTGCAGCGGGCGCACAGCACGCACCGCTCGCGGTCGAGCAGCACCTGTGTGGAGATCGGGACGGGCTTCTCGTAGGTCCGTTTCTTGCCCTCGAAGCGGGACTCGGCGTTGCCGTGCGACATCGCCTGGTTCTGCAGCGGGCACTCGCCGCCCTTGTCGCAGACCGGGCAGTCCAGCGGGTGGTTGATGAGCAGGAGCTCCATCACACCCTTCTGGGCCTTCTCGGCCACCGGCGAGGTCAGGTGGGTCCTCACCACCATCCCGTCGGTGCAGGTGATGGTGCAGGAGGCCATCGGCTTGCGCTGGCCCTCGACCTCGACGATGCACTGGCGGCAGGCGCCGGCCGGGTCGAGGAGGGGGTGGTCGCAGAACCGGGGGATCTCGATGCCGAGCTGTTCGGCGGCCCGGATGACCAGGGTGCCCTTGGGCACGCTGATCTCGATGCCGTCGATCGTCAGCGTGACGAGGTCCTCGGGCGGGACCGCCGCCTCTCCTCCGCCGGAGGGAGCGCTCGTGGTCACCGTCATGCGTTCACCTCCGTACGGTGGTCGGCCCAGGCCGTCGACCTGGCCGGGTCGAAGGGGCAGCCCCGGCCCGTGATGTGCTGCTCGTACTCCTCACGGAAGTACTTGAGCGAGGAGAAGATCGGCGAGGCGGCGCCGTCGCCGAGGGCGCAGAAGGACTTGCCGTTGATGTTGTCGGCGATGTCGTTCAGCTTGTCGAGGTCGGACATCCGGCCCTTGCCCGCCTCGATGTCGCGCAGCAGCTGGACGAGCCAGTACGTCCCCTCGCGGCAGGGCGTGCACTTGCCGCAGGACTCGTGGGCGTAGAACTCGGTCCAGCGGGTGACGGCGCGCACGACGCAGGTCGTCTCGTCGAAGCACTGCAGGGCCTTCGTGCCGAGCATGGAACCCGCGGCGCCCACTCCTTCGTAGTCGAGAGGGACGTCGAGGTGCTCGTCGGTGAACATCGGCGTCGAGGAGCCGCCCGGTGTCCAGAACTTCAGGCGGTGCCCGGGCCGCATGCCGCCGCTCATCTCGAGCAGCTGGCGCAGCGTGATGCCGAGCGGCGCCTCGTACTGGCCGGGGCTGGCGACGTGGCCGCTGAGCGAGTAGAGCGTGAAGCCCGGGGACTTCTCGCTGCCCATCGACCGGAACCATTCCTTGCCCCGGTTCAGGATCGCGGGAACCGACGCGATCGATTCGACGTTGTTCACCACAGTCGGGCACGCGTAGAGGCCCGCGACGGCGGGGAAGGGGGGACGGAGCCGCGGTTGACCGCGGCGGCCTTCGAGCGAGTCGAGCAGTGCGGTCTCCTCACCGCAGATGTACGCGCCCGCGCCCGCGTGCACGGTGAGTTCGAGATCGAGTCCGCTGCCCAGGATGTTCTCGCCGAGGAGGCCCGCCGCGTAGGCCTCGCGCACGGCCGCGTGCAACCGCCGCAGCACGGGGACGACCTCACCCCGCAGGTAGATGAAGGCGTGCGACGACCTGATCGCGTAACAGGCGATGACGATGCCCTCGATGAGGCTGTGCGGGTTCGCGAAGAGGAGCGGAATGTCCTTGCACGTTCCGGGCTCCGACTCGTCGGCGTTGACAACGAGATAGTGAGGCTTGCCGTCCCCCTGGGGAATGAACTGCCACTTCATTCCCGTCGGGAAGCCGGCGCCGCCGCGCCCGCGCAGACCGGAGTCCTTGACGTACGCGATGACGTCGTCCGGTGACATGGCGAGTGCCTTGCGCAGCCCCTCGTACCCCTCGTGCCTCCGGTAGACGTCCAGCGTCCAGGACTCGTCCTCGTCCCAGAAGGCCGACAGCACGGGTGCGAGCAGCTTCTGAGGGCTCATGTCCTTGAGTTCGGGTGCCAAGGTCATCACTTCCCCTCCTCGGCGACGGGTCCCGACGGACCGGCGGGGCGGGGCGAAGCCCCTCCGTCACGGGTGGTGGGCGACGGGTGGGCGGGGTCGGAGGCCGACGTGTCCTGTGGCGCGTCGTGCGAGCTGAGGTGCTCCGTCGGGGACGGCTCGTGCGGCGGGGTGTCCCGGGGGGCCTCGCCGCGCGGGTGCACCACGCGCGCGGGTGCGGCCTCCCCCTTGGCCAGCTTCAGGCCGACCAGGGAGGCGGGTCCCGCGCTTCCGGTGGCCTCGACGGCGCCCTCGCGCTCGTCGGGGAAACCGGCCAGGATCCGCGCCGTCTCCCTGAAGGTGCACAGGGGCGCCCCGCGGGTGGGCGCGACCGGGCGGCCGGCGCGCAGGTCGTCGACGAGGCGCTTGGCGCTCTGGGGGGTCTGGTTGTCGAAGAACTCCCAGTTGACCATCACCACCGGCGCGAAGTCGCAGGCCGCGTTGCACTCGATGTGCTCCAGGGTGACCTTGCCGTCGTCGGTGGTCTCGCCGTTGCCGACGCCCAGGTGTTCCTGGAGCTCCTCGAAGATCGCGTCGCCGCCCATGACGGCGCACAGGGTGTTGGTGCACACCCCGACCTGGTAGTCACCGCTCGGCTTGCGCCGGTACATGGTGTAGAAGGTGGCGACCGCGTTCACCTCGGCCGTGGTGAGGCCGAGCATGTCCGCGCAGAACTGCATCCCGGTGCGCGTGACGTGGCCCTCCTCCGCCTGCACGAGGTGCAGCAGCGGCAGGAGGGCGGACCGGGAGTCCGGGTAGCGGGCGATGACCTCGCGCGCGTCGGTCTCCAGCCGGGCCCGGACGTCGTCCGGGTAGGGGGGTGCGGGCAGTTCGGGCATGCCCAGGCTGACGCCCCGCTCCGAAGAAGAGGTGGTCACCGGTCGACGCCTCCCATCACGGGGTCGATGGACGCGACGGCGACGATGACGTCGGCGACCTGGCCGCCCTCGCACATCGCCGCCATGGCCTGAAGGTTGGTGAAGGACGGGTCGCGGAAGTGGACCCGGTAGGGGCGGGTGCCGCCGTCGGAGACGACGTGCGCGCCGAGCTCGCCCTTGGGTGACTCGACCGCCGTGTACGCCTGTCCCGGCGGGACGCGGAAACCCTCGGTGACCAGCTTGAAGTGGTGGATCAGGGCCTCCATGGAGGTGCCCATGATCTTCTTGATGTGGTCGAGGGAGTTGCCCAGTCCGTCCGGTCCCAGGGCGAGCTGGGCGGGCCAGGCGATCTTCTTGTCGGTGACCATGACCGGTCCGGGCTGGAGCCGGTCCAGGCACTGCTCGACGATGCGCAGCGACTGGCGCATCTCCTCCAGCCGGATCAGGAAGCGGCCGTAGGCGTCGCAGGTGTCGACGGTCGGGATCTCGAAGTCGTAGGTCTCGTATCCGCAGTACGGCTGGGCCTTGCGCAGGTCGTGCGGCAGACCCGCGGAGCGCAGGATCGGGCCGGTGGCGCCGAGGGCCATGCAGCCGGCCAGGTCCAGGTAGCCGATGTCCTGCATGCGGGCCTTGAAGATGGGGTTCCCGGTGGCGAGCTTGTCGTACTCCTGGAGGTTCTTCCTCATCTTCTTCACGAACTCGCGGATGTGGTCCACCGCGCCGGGCGGCAGGTCCTGGGCGAGTCCGCCGGGGCGGATGTACGCGTGGTTCATCCGCAGGCCCGTGATGAGCTCGTAGATGTCGAGGATGAGCTCACGGTCGCGGAAGCCGTAGATCATGATCGTGGTGGCGCCGAGCTCCATGCCGCCGGTGGCGATGCACACCAGGTGGGAGGAGAGCCGGTTCAGCTCCATCAGGAGCACGCGGATGACCGAGGCGCGGTCGGGTACCTGGTCCTCGATGCCGAGGAGCTTCTCCACCGCGAGGCAGTACGCCGTCTCGTTGAAGAACGACGTCAGGTAGTCCATCCGCGTCACGAACGTGGTGCCCTGGGTCCACGTCCGGTACTCGAGGTTCTTCTCGATGCCGGTGTGGAGGTAGCCGATGCCGCAGCGGGCCTCGGTGACGGTCTCCCCGTCGATCTCCAGGATCAGGCGGAGCACGCCGTGGGTGGACGGGTGCTGCGGACCCATGTTGACGACGATGCGCTCGTCGTCGGTCCGGGCCGCGGTCTGGACGACCTCGTCCCAGTCACCGCCGGTGACCGTGTAGACGGTGCCCTCGGTGGTCTCGCGCGCCGAAGCGGCGGACGCGGATGTGGTCATCACAGCCTCCCGAAGGGAGTCGTTGAGGGGTGGTGGTCGGGCGACGGGCGGGCGCTCACGAGTACGACCTCCGCTGGTCCGGAGCCGGGATCTGGGCGCCCTTGTACTCGACGGGGATGCCGCCGAGGGAGTAGTCCTTGCGCTGCGGATGGCCCTGCCAGTCGTCCGGCATCATGATCCGCGTCAGGGCCGGGTGACCGTCGAAGACGATGCCGAAGAAGTCGTACGTCTCGCGCTCGTGCCAGTCGTTCGTCGGGTAGACCGAGAACAGCGACGGGATGTGCGGGTCGCTGTCGGGCGCGCTGACCTCCAGGCGGATCAGCCGGTTGTGGGTGATCGAGCGCAGGTGGTAGACGGCGTGCAGTTCGCGGCCCTTGTCGTTCGGGTAGTGCACGCCGCTGACGCCGGTGCACAGCTCGAAGCGCAGCGCCGGGTCGTCGCGCAGGGTGCGGGCGACGCGGACCAGGTGCTCGCGTTCGATGTGGAAGGTGAGTTCGCCGCGGTCGACGACCGTCTTCTCGATGGCGTTCTCGGGGAGCAGTCCCTGCTCCTCCAGCGCGCCCTCCAGTTCGTCGGCGACCTCGTCGAACCAGCCGCCGTAGGGGCGGGCCGCCGGCCCCGGGAGCCGGACCGAGCGGACCAGGCCGCCGTAGCCGGAGGTGTCGCCGCCGTTGTTGGCGCCGAACATGCCGCGCTGGACGCGGATCTCCTCGCCGCCCTGGCCCCGCTGGCCGGGGAGGTTCTCGGCGGAGAGTTCCTTCTCGGGGTTGACCCCGTTGCCGTTCGCGTCACGCGGGGTGTCGTTCGCGTCGCTCATCGCAGCAGCCCCTTCATCTCGATCGTGGGCAGGGCCTTGAGCGCCGCCTCCTCCGCCTCGCGGGCCGCCTCCTCGGCGTTCACGCCGAGCTTGGAGCTCTGGATCTTCTGGTGGAGCTTGAGGATGGCGTCCATCAGCATCTCGGGCCGGGGCGGACAGCCGGGGAGGTAGATGTCGACCGGGACGATGTGGTCGACGCCCTGGACGATCGCGTAGTTGTTGAACATGCCGCCCGAGGAGGCGCAGACCCCCATGGAGATCACCCACTTGGGGTTCGGCATCTGGTCGTAGACCTGCCGCAGCACGGGCGCCATCTTCTGGCTGACCCGGCCGGCGACGATCATGAGGTCCGCCTGCCGCGGTGAGCCGCGGAAGACCTCCATGCCGAAGCGCGCCAGGTCGTAGCGGCCGGCGCCGGTGGTCATCATCTCGATGGCACAGCAGGCGAGGCCGAACGTGGCGGGGAAGACGGACGACTTGCGCACCCAGCCCGCGGCCTGTTCGACGGTGGTCAGCAGGAAGCCGCTCGGCAGTTTTTCTTCGAGTCCCATGTCAAAGGCCCCTCAGTCCCATTCCAGGCCGCCGCGCCGCCATACGTACGCGTACGCGACGAAGACGGTGAGCACGAAGAGCAGCATCTCCACGAGCCCGAAGATCCCCAGGGCGTCGAAGGTGACGGCCCAGGGGTAGAGGAAGACGATCTCGATATCGAAGATGATGAAGAGCATCGCCGTCAGGTAGTACTTGATGGGGAAGCGCCCGCCGCCGGCCGGCGTGGGGGTCGGCTCGATGCCGCACTCGTAGGCCTCGAGCTTGGCGCGGTTGTACCGCTTCGGACCGATCAGCGTGGCCATGACCACGGAGAAGATCGCAAAGCCTGCCCCGAGGGCTCCCAGTACGAGGATGGGCGCATACGCGTTCACCGCTCCTCGCTCCTCTCAGTCGGCATTGACTGCATGGGGGTCCCCCCTGGTCGAGCGAAGCCGAGACCTTGGGGGAGGTCGTGCGTCGGACTCACTTCCGTCTCACCGGTCCCTCGAACCACGCCCGCCCCGGCGAAGATCGAGAACATGTGAAGCAGGTCACAAGCCCAACCGCTCCGCATCTTATGCCCGCCGGTCTGTGATCTGCGACACGGGGTATCCCACAAGCTTTGTGATCTCCACCACCTGACGAACGATCATGAAGTCGGATGAGCGTCGATCTTCATACGCGAAGCGTTCGCGTGATCACGAACCGTGACATTTTGTCTCGTCGGTGCAGGCCAGAAGGGGCGTCTCCATATCAAGATGCTTCTCTTGCATGCAAATTGGTGCTGGACTCGATCTCTTGATAGAGGCGCGTTCACACGTCGGAGGGGGCGCGAGGCGCGATGTGGACACGTGCACGCGTTCACGAAGTCCCCGCGCCGTGATCCGGCCGTGACCAACCCGGCGGGACGCGGTGACGGGGGCGGCCGTTCCGTGACCTCCGTCACGTTCATGAGAGGCCGATGAGAAGGGGGCTTGGCCAATCGGTCCAACCGGTGGTAGGCGGAGGGCAATTCGGGCGTAATGATGAAAGACCGTGATCACAGGCCGATCACGGGCCGCCCGCAATGTCCGTTACGGCGTCAATGGAGGGCGACACGCCCGGGATTCGGGGCTCGATTGAACAACTGTGGCGCAGCACACGTTTCTTGAAGATATGAAGGAGCCCCTGGTACCGGTTGTTCCCATGTCCCACACCGCTCACATACGCAGCCACCGGAAGCCCCGCCGTACCGCGCAGTCCGCGCTCGCCGTGCGGGCCGGAGTTGCCGGTGGCGTCCTCAGCACCCTGGCAGTGGCCGGGGCGTCGGGTTCGGCGAACGCCGCCGAGCCGGTGACGCAGACCCTCGAACTGCCCACCCTGACGGCCGACCTGGCCGCTCAGGTCGCCCAGTCCGCGGACGCCACCCAGCAGGCCGCCGCGAACTACCAGCTGCAGGCCGAGCGTGACGCGGCCGCCGCCCAGGCCGCCAAGGAGGCCAAGGCGGACCTCGCCGAGGCCAAGAAGAAGGCCGAGGCGAAGAAGAAGGCGGCGGAGGAGGCCCGCAAGGCCGCCGCCGAGCGTGCCGCGCGCGACGCCGAGCGCGCCACCCTGACCGCCTCCGCCTCCGCTTCCGCTTCCGTCTCCACCGGCACGACGGCCTCCGCGCCGGCCAGCGGCAGCGTCGCGACCGTCATCTCCTTCCTCAAGGCGCAGGTGGGCGACGCCTACGTCATGGGTGCCACGGGCCCCAACGCCTGGGACTGCTCGAGCCTGGTGCAGGCCGCGTTCCGCCAGGTCGGTGTCGACCTGCCGCGCGTGTCGCAGGACCAGTCGATGGTCGGCACCGACATCCCGCTGTCCCAGATCCAGGTCGGCGACATCCTCTACTGGGGCGGCAAGGGCTCCGCGTACCACGTGGGTGTCTACATCGGCAACGGCCAGTACCTGGACGCCGCCAACTCCGCCAAGGGCGTCGTCATCCAGGACCTGTCCGGCTACCCCGCCTCGGGTGCCGTGCGCGTGCTCTGAGCCGCGCTCACACGGGCTGAAGGGCCGCTGCCGCTCGGGGCAGCGGCCCTCCCCGGTTCACATCCGGGCCTCTCCGGGGCACTCCGGGCATTCCGCTCCGCCGGGTTCCGCCCGCGACGCCCCACGGGCCGCACCCCTCGGGGCACGCCCCCCGTGCCTCATGCCTCCCGGGTCACGCCCCGTGCCTCACGCCTCGCGCACCACCGGCCAAGATCACCCGATTGCCCGGATTGTCCCGCGCTCGGCGCGCGTTGGCGGACCGATACGCGTCGGCGGCACGGCGCGGGAGCCCCGTGGCGGCCCCTCACGGCGCCCGCGCAGACGCCGGCGGCCGGAATTGCCCGCCCCTCGGCTCCGGCCGCCCACAGCGCCTCTCACGGCTCCCGCGTGCGCGGGGCGCGTCACGCCTTCGGCGCCACCTTGCTCAGGCCGTTGATGATGCGGTCCATCGCGTCACCGCCCGTCGGGTCCGTCAGGTTGGCGAGCAGCTTCAGGGTGAACTTCATCAGCAGCGGGTGCGTCAGGCCGCGCTGGGCGGCGATCTGCATGACCTTCGGGTTGCCGATGAGCTTCACGAAGGCGCGGCCGAGCGTGTAGTAGCCGCCGTAGGTGTCCTTCAGGACGCGCGGGTAGCGCCGGAGGGCGATCTCCCGCTGGGCCGGCGTGGCACGCGCGTGTGCCTGCACGATGACGTCGGCGGCGATCTGCCCGGACTCCATGGCGTAGGCGATGCCCTCGCCGTTGAACGGGTTCACCAGGCCGCCCGCGTCACCGACGAGCAGCAGCCCGCGCGTGTAGTGCGGCTGGCGGTTGAACGCCATGGGGAGCGCGGCGCCGCGGATCGGGCCGGTCATGTTGTCCGGCGTGTAGCCCCAGTCCTCCGGCATCGAGGCGCACCAGGCCTTGAGGACCTCGCGCCAGTCCAGCTCCTTGAAGGACTCCGAGGTGTTGAGCACGCCGAGGCCGACGTTGCTCGTCCCGTCGCCCATGCCGAAGATCCAGCCGTAGCCGGGCAGCAGGCGGTCCTGCGGGCCGCGGCGGTCCCACAGCTCCAGCCAGGACTCCAGGTAGTCGTCGTCGTGGCGCGGCGAGGTGAAGTACGTGCGCACCGCGACGCCCATCGGCCGGTCCTCGCGGCGGTGCAGGCCCATCGCCAGGGACAGCCGGGTGGAGTTGCCGTCGGCGGCCACCACCAGCGGGGCATGGAAGGTGACCTCCCGCTTCTCCTCGCCCAGCTTGGCCTTCACGCCCGTGATGCGCCCGGTGCGGTCGTCGACGACCGGGGCGCTCACGTTGCAGCGCTCGTAGAGCCGCGCGCCCGCCTTCTGCGCCTGCCGGGCGAGCTGCTCGTCGAAGTCGTCGCGCTTGCGGACAAGTCCGTAGTCGGGGAAGGAGGCGAGATCGGGCCAGTCCAGCTGGAGGCGGACGCCGCCGCCGATGATGCGCAGGCCCTTGTTGCGCAGCCAGCCGGCCTCCTCGGAGACGTCGATGCCCATCGACACCAGCTGCTTCACGGCGCGCGGGGTGAGGCCGTCGCCGCAGACCTTCTCCCGCGGGAACTCGGTCTTCTCCAGCAGGAGCACGTCGAGTCCGGCCCTGGCCAGGTGGTACGCGGTGGTGGAGCCGGCCGGCCCCGCGCCTACGACAATGACGTCAGCGGTGTTGTCGGAGAGGGGCTCGGTCACGGCGGGATCTCCCCAAGGTTCGAAATCTGCGTGCCGACCGGCACTGGACATGGGCAGTCTATGCAGCAGAATCGATCACCCGGCTGAAGGGCTGCCCCCGTGAACCGAGCGCTCCCCGCTGTACGGCTCCGTGTCCCCACCCACGAGGACGCCGTCGCCTGGCACCGGATCTTCGACGACCCGGAGGTCATGGAGTTCCACGGAGGCGCGTCGGCGGAGCTGTCGGTCTACGAGGAGCTCACCGCCCGCCAGCGCCGGCACGACGCCGAACTCGGCTTCTGCCTGTGGACCGTGCTCGGCGCGTCCGGCGACGTCATCGGCTTCACGGGTGCCCAGCCGTGGGAGCGGGACTGGGGCCCCACGGGCGAGATCGAGATCGGCTGGCGGCTCGCGCGGGAGCACTGGGGCAAGGGGTACGTCACCGCGGCGGCGCTGCAGACGCTGGAGCGCGTGCGCGCGGCGGGCCCGAAGAGCGTGGTGGCGATGGTGGACGCCCGCAACACCCGCTCGATAGCGGTCACTCGGCGGCTGGGGATGCGCCTCGCCGAGACGTTCACGACGCCGGTCTCGCAGCGGGAGGGCCACTGCTACCGGCTGGACCTGTAGAACGACCGAGACCCGTCACAGCGAGTGACGGATTGTCACGGAACGCCACGTGATGCTTCCGGTGGCCGCCCGCGCGGGTTTACCCTGCCGGTACCGCTGGGGGGTGACGTCCGTGCGCATGACACCCAGGACACCCGAAGTGCGCGTGCCGCGTCTGGTCGGTCTGATGGCCGTGGACGCGCGCGAGTCGGCCCGGGCACGCGGCCTGGTCCTCGTCGCGCCGGACCGGCCGGACTTCCACCTCACCGTCGTCGACCACGTCGTACGCCAGTACCCGCGGCCCGGCACCGAGGTGCCGCGGGACTCCCCGGTCCACGTGTGGTTCGACTTCGGTGAGGGGGACGGCGGCGGAGGGGTGCGCGAGCCGCGCGGGCCCGCGCCGCCCGCCGGCGGACTCCAGCGGGAACTGGAGGAGCCGCGCGGCCCCGGCACGGCGGTCCTCAGCCGTCCTTGAAGCCCCGGTGCAGCGCCACGACACCGCCGGTCAGGTTGCGCCACGCCACCTTCGACCAGCCGGCCCCCCGCAGCCGTTCGGCCAGGGCGGGCTGGTCGGGCCAGGCGCGGATGGACTCGGCGAGGTAGACGTACGCCTCCGGGTTGGACGACACCGCGCGGGCGACCGGCGGCAGCGCGCGCATCAGGTACTCGGTGTAGACGGTGCGGAACGGCGTCCACGTCGGGTGCGAGAACTCGCAGATGACGATCCGCCCGCCGGGCCGGGTCACCCGGTGCATCTCGCGCAGCGCGGTGTCGAAGTCCTGCACGTTGCGCAGCCCGAAGGAGATGGTGACGGCGTCGAACGTGCCGTCCTTGAACGGCAGCCGCGTCGCGTCGCCGGCCGTGAACGGCAGCCAGGCGTGCCGCTGCTTGCCGACCCGGAGCATGCCGAGGGAGAAGTCGCACGGGACGACGTAGGCGCCGGTGCGGGCGTACGGCAGCGACGAGGTCGCCGTCCCGGCGGCCAGGTCGAGGACCTTCTGCGCGGGCCTGGCGTCGACCGCCTTCGCGACCTCCTTGCGCCACAGCCGCGCCTGCCCGAGGGACAGCACGTCGTTCGTCAGGTCGTACCGTTCCGCCACGCCGTCGAACATCGAGGCGACTTCGTGCGGCTGCTTGTCCAGGGATGCGCGGGTCACGGGCCCATTCTTGCAGCCCCCGTTCCCGGTGCTCCTCCCGGCCGAGGCGGGCGGGGCGTTCGGGAAGGCGTCGGGGCGTTCGCGGGCCGATCAGCGCCGGCGGTGCACCAGGCGCCCGGCGACGACCGTCGCCACGCAGGTCCCGGCCCCGCGTTCGGCGAGCGCCGCCGCGTCGGGGACGTCGAAGACCGCGAACGTCGCCGCCGTGCCGTCCGCGCCGTCCGGGGGAAGGGGCAGCAGGATCGCCTCCGCCGGGCTCCGCCCCGCGAGGGGGTCGAGGGCCGCCGGGCCGGCGGGCTCCCCGAAGCGCTGCTCCACGCTCAGCCCCGCCCGGTGCACGGCGTCCACGACGGCGGGCCGCCGCAGGTCGCCCGCCACGGCGACGACACCGTGCGCCAGCAGCCGCTGGACGCCGCGCCGCGCGCTCGCGCCCCAACGGGCCTCGGTCATGCCGAGCCGCGCGAGGGCTTCGCCGGTGAGCGGCTCGGTGCCCAGTTCGCCGGCCTCGCGCGGGTCCGGGTGGTAGGCCTGCTCCAGCAGTTCGGGGCCGTACGGGTTGAGCAGCCCCGGCGTGAGCACCCCCGGCCAGCGCCGGGTGCGCGCGGTCGGGTGGGCGGCCGCCAGCTCCTCGTACGGGCCGACGGCCGCCAGCTTCCGGCCGTTCACGAGCACGGCGCCGTCCGGCAGGGCGGGCCGCCGGTCCCCGGGGACCAGCAGGTCCGCCGCGTGGATCGTCAGCACGTCGGCACCGGCGGGTCAGTTGGGGGCCAGGAGCTTCAGCTCCGGGTGGGCCGTGCCGCCCTCGATGGCCGTGGAGGAGATGTGGGAGACCACGCGGTCGTCGACGGGGTCGTTCGCCGGGTCGTCGTGCACGACGAGGTGCTCGTACGTCGTCGACCGCTGGGCGGGCACCCGGTCCGCCTTGCGGATCAGGTCGATGATCTCCAGCCGGTTGGAGCGGTGCTTGGCGCCGGCCGAGGACACGACGTTCTCCTCCAGCATGATCGAGCCGAGGTCGTCCGCGCCGTAGTGCAGGGAGAGCTGGCCGACCTCCTTGCCGGTGGTCAGCCAGGAGCCCTGGATGTGGGCCACGTTGTCGAGGAACAGGCGGGCGATGGCGATCATCCGCAGGTACTCGAAGAGGGTGGCCTGGGTGCGGCCCTTCAGGTGGTTGTTCTCGGGCTGGTAGGTGTACGGGATGAAGGCGCGGAAACCGCCCGTGCGGTCCTGCACGTCCCGGATCATCCGCAGGTGCTCGATGCGCTCGGCGTTGGTCTCGCCGGTGCCCATCAGCATGGTGGACGTGGACTCGACACCGAGGTTGTGCGCGATCTCCATGATCTCCAGCCAGCGCTCGCCGGACTCCTTCAGCGGCGCGATGGCCTTGCGCGGCCGCTCCGGGAGCAGCTCGGCGCCGGCACCGGCGAAGGAGTCGAGCCCGGCCGCGTGGATCCGGGTGATCGCCTCCTCGACGCTCACCCCCGAGATCCGCGCCATGTGCTCGACCTCGCTCGCCCCCAGGCTGTGGATGACGAGCTGCGGGAACTCCCTCTTGATGGCGGCGAAGTGCTTCTCGTAGTACTCGACGCCGTAGTCCGGGTGGTGGCCGCCCTGGAACATGATCTGCGTGCCGCCGAGCTCGACGGTCTCGGCGCAGCGCCGCAGGATGTCGTCGAGGTCGCGGGTCCAGCCCTTGGCGGTGTCCTTGGGCGCGGCGTAGAAGGCGCAGAACCTGCACGCCGTGACGCACACGTTCGTGTAGTTGATGTTCCGCTCGATGATGTACGTCGCGATGTGCTCGGTACCGGCGTACCGGCGGCGGCGTACGGCGTCGGCGGCGGCGCCCAGCGCGTGCAACGGGGCGTCGCGGTAGAGGTCGAGGGCCTCTTCGGGGGTGATCCGCCCACCGGCGGCGGCACGGTCGAGGATGGGCTGAAGGTCGGCCTTCTCGGTCACCGGCGTCCCTTTCGTAAGGGGTGTGGACAGACCGGCCCAGCGTACGCCAGGGCCTTTGCGGGTCCGACGTCAGGCCGCGTACGCGCCGATCAGCAGCCCGGCGAAGGCGCCGGTGACGAGGAACGGCCCGAACGGGATGGCCGTCTTGCGCCCCGCCCGCCGCAGGGCGACGAGGGCACCCCCGTACAGCGCCCCGAACAGGAACCCGGCGAAGGTGCCGAGCATGACGGCCGGCCAGCCGTACCAGCCGAGGACGGCGCCCGCGCCCAGGGCGAGCTTCACGTCGCCGAAGCCCATGCCGTTCGGGTTGACGAGGAACAGCACGAAGTAGCCGGCGCCGAGCGCGAGCGCGCCCAGCAGGGCGGTCGTCCACTCCCCCGCGTGCCCGGGGACGAGGGCGACCGGGCCCAGCAGGACGAGGGCGGCTCCGGCGAAGGGAAGGGTGAGCGGGTCGGGCAGCCGCTGCACCCGGAGGTCGACGACCGCGAGCAGCACGCCGACGGGCGCGAGCAGCAGCCACACCGCCAGCTCGGGCCGGGCCCCGGTGGCGGCGGCGAGGGCGGCGCAGACGAGGGCGGTGACGACGGCGGGAGCGGCACCGGGCCCGTACGACGGCCCCGCGCACCGCCCGCACCCGGCCCGTCCGAGCCAGCCCGTGACGGGGTGCCCCGCCGGACACGCCGTCCGCCACCCCTCCCCCGGCGGGACGGAGAACCGGTAGGCCGCGCGCGGCAGCACCACGCCCGTCGCCGCGCCCCACAGCGCGGCGGCGGCGATCAGCAGGACGTACAGGCCGTCGCTCATCCCGCCGGGCCGCTCATCCGGCCGCCGCGACCGCGTCGCGCCACGTCGGCAGCAGTTCGTCGAGCAGCGCCTCGGTGCGCGGCGGCAGCCCGCGGGCGCCGCTGCGGCCGATGAGGTCGGCGGCGAGGGCGGTCAGCCGCTCGGGGTCGCCGAGGGCGTGGGTGGCGCGCAGCAGCTCGTTCCACAGCCGCTCGTCGGCCGGGGCGGTGCGCAGCGCGGCGTCGAGCGCCTCGATGGCCTTCTCCGCGCGGTTCTTCTCCATGTGGAACGCGGAGAGCGCGAGCCCGGTGTCCGCGACGAGCAACGGGAGCTGGGCGTCGATGATCTCGTGGGTGAGCCAGCGGTAGCGGCCCTCGGGCCGGTCGGCGAGCAGCGGCCCGCGCACCAGCACCAGCGCGTCGGTGAGCAGCCGCCCGCGCACGGCCCGGCTGTCGACGCCCCTGCCCTGGGTGGCCTCGTAGTACAGCGACCGCAGCACGTCCAGGTCGGAGACGACGGACTTGGCGAGGGTGAGCCGCCCGGTGTCGTCCGTGCCGAGGCGGGGCGTGCCGTCGGGGTCGGTGCCGAGCCAGGCGCGCAACCGCTCGACGAGCGCCTCGCGCACGTCGTCGGTGACGCCGCGCGGCCACAGCGCGGAGGACAGCACGCGCGGGTGCACGCCCTCGCGGTGCAGGAGCAGCAGCGCGAGCGCCTCGTGGAGCAGGGCGCTGCGCTCGCCGTCCGGGGCGTCGAGGCCGATGATCTCGTACGGGCCGACGAGACGGGCGTAGACCGCCGGCCGCCCCTGCTCGCTGATGTCGACGAGGAACGGCGGGGTGTTGCCCGGTCCGTCGGGCCCGCGCTCGGGGTCGGCCTCGACGAACAGCTCGACGACCGCGCGCTGCTGGGCGGCGGGCAGCAGCTGGGCGTCGAGTTCGAGGCCGAGCAGCGGGGCGAGCAGCTTGCCCTCGCCGGTGATCTCCATCTCCCAGGCGGCGCCCGGCAGGTCACCGCTCTCGGTACCGACGAGGTAGCCGATGCCGAGGCGGCCGGCGTCGGCGGCGAGTTCGGCGAGCCGGAGGGCGTCCTCGGCGGACGGCTCGGCGGCGAGCAGCACGAGGTGCGGGGCCCAACGGGTGTGCTGGGCCGGTCCGGTGCGCCCGGTGAGGACGGAGTCGTGCCCGGCGGCCCCCAGCGCGCCCCGCCGCTGCCGCGTCTCGGCCTCCATGGTCTCCAGCAGCGCCTCGATGCCGTCGAGGTGGCGCAGCCGGCTGGGCGCGAGCGCGGTGAGGTCCTCGCCGAAGCCGACGAGGGTGATGGTCATCCGGTCCGACCACCCGTTGGTGGCCAACTCGGCGGCGACGGAGGCGAACACGGCGGCCCGGTCGTCCGCACGGCCGCTCAGCGAGACGATGCCGGGGACCGACTCCAGGTTGAGCAGCAGCCGCGAGCCGTCCATGGTGCCGAGGCTGACGAGCCCCGGGTAGGGGGCGGCGGTGTCGACGTCCTCGTACCGCTCGGCGTCGTCCTTGGCGAGCATCCAGAACGTCTGGTCCTGGCCGAGCTGCCAGGGCGTCGGCGGCTTCCCGGACGGCTGGGCGAGCTGGAGGTGCAGGTCGCCGTTGCTGAGCCAGGCCGCGTAGACGGTCGGCAGGGGCCGCGACTCGGCGGCGAGGGAGGCGGCGAGCCCGCGCAGCGACCGGTCGAGCAGCCGCACGCCCTCGGGATCGGCACCGACGAGCAGCGCGTCCTGGGCGTCCTGGGCGTCCCCGGCCGGCGTGGGCGGCTCCATCCCGCGCCGCCCGCCGATGCCGCCGAACGCCGACTGCCACAGCGCCTGCCGGCGCCGGTGCCCGAGGGCGCCGAGGAGGCCGGCGGCGAGGAGCGGGGCGGCGAGCAGGGCCTCGGGCAGGCCGAAGGAGGAGGCGTCCTGGGCGGGGGCGGCGTGCTGCGGGGCGGGCTGCTGCCGGTGACCGGAGTTCTCGGGGGCGGGGGCGGGCCGCTGTTCGAGCACGGAGACGTGGGCGGCACCCCCGCCGCTGCCCTGGGCGTGGTCACCGCTCCCCCGGGCGTGGTCCCCGGTCTTGGCGTAGTCGTGGATCTGCTGCCGCACCTCCGGCGAGACCTCGGGCGCCTCGTCGGGCATCTCGACGAGGTCGCCGCCGCGGGCGTCACCGGGCATCTCCATGATCCAGCCGGGCCGGATCAGGCTGGCCTCGGACAGCTTGGAACCGTCCGGCTGGATACGGTCCTTGTTGAGGTCGAAGATCTCCTTGTACCGGCGTCCGTCACCGAGGTGCCGCTCGGCGATCTCCCAGAGGGAGTCGTGGTGGCGCCCCTCGGGCGGCTGGATCCGGTAGAACTTCGTGTCGCCCTGCCGCTTGGCGCCGCCGCCCCCCGCGTCGGCGTGCGCGGCGGCCTGGGACGCCTGCTCGGCGAGGACGGCCGCGGTACCGGCGGCCTGCTCCTGCTGCTGGGCGAAGATCCCCGGCGTCTGCTGGGCGGCGGCGACGGTGGGCCGCTGGTTCCCCTCAAGACTCTGCCCGAGCTGGCTCAGCCCCGGCGTGAAGCTGCCCGCGGCGGCGCCGACGAGCAGCAGCGCGGCGACGAGCTGCCGGGCGAGCAGCTGACTGGGCCCGGCCCCCGGCACCCGCCCCGGCACGCCCACCCCGGACAGCGCGGCCTTCGTCTCGACGAGCACGCAGGCGGTGAACTGGGCCCAGGCGAGCCAGACGACGAAGGTGAGGATGTCCAGGAAGGTCGAGACGGAGAGGTCCTTCTTGAGCCACTCCATCGGCTCGAACGAGCTCGGGAGCGGCCAGCCGGCCGTCATCGCCAGCGCGAGCGGCACCCCGACGACCAGGACGAGCAGCGCCACGAAGGCGAGGAACGCCTTGACGAAGTCCCCGAACGTCCGCCGCCGCACCCGCACCGGCTGCGGCGTCCGGTTCCGCGGAGCGGCCGCCCCGGCGGCCGGGCCCCCGGTCGGGTTCCCCGTCGAGCTTGACGAGCTGGAGGTGCGGCGTCGCGGCATGGCGGGTGTCCTGGGTCGTGTGTGGGAGGAGACGGGGTGCGGTGGTGGAGACGACGGAGGTGATGAAGGGCGTACCGAACTACGGAGATCTTATTGACTCGTACGGGCGCCGTCGAAGGGCGGAGGCTCCGTCACCCCCTGCGCACCCGGCGAACTCCGCAGCATCCCACCCCTTCGCAACAGCCACGCCGCACTCCCGCGTCCCCCACACAATCCGCCGATCACCTCACAAGTCCCCCTCACCCGCCCTTGATAGCGTCGTTCCCCGTTGCACACCGCCGACAACAGGGGGAACGTCCGTGGCCCGCCGAGCTCTGCCCGTCACCGCAGCCGCGCTCACCGCGACAGCGGCACTGCTCCTCTCCGCCTGCGGCGGGGACGGCGACGGGTCGTCGTCCGACGACATCAAGGGGGCGGACGCGGGG
>NZ_JAPSKQ010000101.1:18205-22049 GCF_031181555.1 Streptomyces sp.
CGTGGCCCGCCGAGCTCTGCCCGTCACCGCAGCCGCGCTCACCGCGACAGCGGCACTGCTCCTCTCCGCCTGCGGCGGGGACGGCGACGGGTCGTCGTCCGACGACATCAAGGGGGCGGACGCGGGGGCCGGTAACCCGTCCGCGTCGTCCTCGATTTCGTCGGACGTCGAACGCCCCGACGTGAGCGTTCCCAAGGACCTGCAACTCGTCTTCGATTTCGAGACGCCGTCGGACCCCGACCACGCGGCGGCGCTCGCGGACGCCGCGAACTACATCCGGGCGCTGAACCACGGCATCACGCAACAGGACCCGGAGGACCCCGCGTACCGGTTCTACTCGGGAGCCGGGGCGGCGCGTTACGCGAAGTCGCAGATCCAGGAGTACGTGGACGGCGGCTGGACCGTGACCGGCACCGACCGGTACTACGACGCCGAGACCAGTTCGGCCGGCAAGTCGAAAGCGACCAGGACGGTCCTGGTCACCTTCTGCGAGGACCAGTCCCAGGCCTACGGCAAGGAAGTGGAGTCGGGGAAGGTCCACCACACCGAGGAGAGCCTGGCCAGCTACCAGAAGTTCAGCATCCTCATGGCGTCGCAGCAGGACTCGCCGGTGTGGCGCGCGCAGCAGATCACCGTCGAGGGGAAGGCGGAGGAATGCCGGGGCTGACCTCTCCCGGACGAACGACGTGGGTCGCGGCCCTGGCCGCCGGCTCCCTGCTCTGGGCCGCAGGTATCGCGCACGCCGACAAGCCCGTCGGCGGCGAGACGAAGCCACCGTCGGAAAGCAGGCCGCAGGGCGACGCCGACGGACGGACGCTCCTGGCCTCCGTCTCGCAGTCCAGGATCCGGATCACCCACTCCGGAGGCGGAACCGAGCAGGGCTCGATGGACGAGCTGACGTCGGCGGATCCCGACTGGGAGCCGCCGGTCTGCTGGTACGAACCGGTCTTCACGCCCGAGGCCCTCAAGTCCGCGGTCGGGGACCTGGAGAAGAACGGCGGCCTGGGTGCCGTGAACGCCCACGAGTGGTGGTCCTCGGGCATCTTCGTGGACCACTACGACAAGGGCGAGCCCCAGGACAACTTCGAC
Organism: Streptomyces sp.; assembly: GCF_031181555.1. Classification (GTDB taxonomy): domain Bacteria; phylum Actinomycetota; class Actinomycetes; order Streptomycetales; family Streptomycetaceae; genus Streptomyces; species Streptomyces fimbriatus. The sequence goes on from NZ_JAPSKQ010000101.1 coordinate 19,295, forward strand.
CTGAACTCCGCCGAGAACAGCACCGCCGAGGGCTACGAGAACTACAACGTCGGCAAGGACGGCATGTTCTGGCGGAGCGTGGTGCGCAAGGGCCACGAGAGCGACATCAGGGCGTGGGACTGCGGTCGCATCATGTTCTGGCAGGACGCCGGCACGATCCCCGACGACGAGCACGCCCCCACTCCGGAGACGCTCGCGGCCTACGCGTACGACAGGATCGAGGTACCGAAGACCGAAGTCGAGCTGAAGCCGGAAGCCAGGTCCACGGTGAACCTGCCGACCTGGGTCTGGCTGGACAAGGGCACGTTCAAGGAGGTCATGGTCCGCGCGGAGCTCCCGGACACGGGCCTGTGGGCGGAGACGACCGCCAAGCCGGTCGCCCTCCACCTGGACCCGGGCACGGAGGACGCCGAGACCTACCCCGCCTCCGGCGACTGCGAGATCGACGGCGACGGCTCCATCGGCACCCCGTACACGAAGGGCAGCGCCGACAAGACCCCGCCCTGCGGCATCCGCTACCTCCGCGCATCGGCCGGCGACCCGTACCAACTGACGGCGTCGATCACCTGGCAGATCTCCTGGGAGGGCACCGGCGGCACGGGCGGCGACCTCCCCGACGGCACCTTCGAGACGACCCAGGACATGAACGTCCAGGAGATCCAGTCGGTCAACCGGTGAGGACCCGGCCCCTCACCGGCCGGCTCGGGCCGCCCTGCCGCAGCAGTCGTTCACGAGGCGGCCCTGCGGATCCGTGCGGGTGACCCGCAGCGCATCCGCAAACTCGCCGGTGTTCTGCACGACTTCGCCGACGACGTGGGCGAGGCCCTGCGCGACCTCAAGGGCATCGCCCAGGAGGACGAGATCCCCTCCTGGGCGGGCAAGACGGCGGACGTCTTCGCGGAGGAGTTCGCGGACGCGCCCAAGTGGTTGCGGAAGCTGAAGAAGTCGTACGACCTGGCGGAGGACGCCCTCGCCGGCTTCTGGCCGGACCTGGAGGACGCCCAGGAGAAGGCCGACAAGGCGCTGCGGGACGACCGCACGGCACGCGCCGAACTCACCACCGCCCAGCAGGCCCTGTCGGGTGCGAACTACTGGGTGCGCACCGCCACCGAGAAGGCGGACTCCTACGACCCGGCCAAGAACGGCGGCAAGGACGTCCCCCAGCCCGACGAGGACGAGGTCCGCCGGTCGGAAGGCAGCGGCATGACAAGGAGTTTCGATGATTCGCCCTATTGGATTCTTCACTGAGCTCTCGCCCGGATGGGGTCTTCCCGAGGACGGTTCGATCAAGGATGCCGTCAGACCCACAGGGGAGCCTGACGAGCAGAATATTCTGGAGTACTTGCGGAACGGGACCGAAATCTGGAGCGAGATGAGCGCTGGACCGGACGTCCTGGACCCCGAGGCACCGAACATGACGGGCATCGGGTCACTGGTCACCGACGGAACGTGGCTCTGGCGGGAGGACCTCCCCCATTACGTCGCCAAGTATCACGTATCCCTTCCGAGAGAATTCCTTGAGCACGTCAGGTCCCTGAAGTACACGGCACCCGCGGTATCGGAAAGCCGGCTGATCGAAATTTCGACCGAGGATCTCGGAATGGACTTGGGCTGAAAAACCGGACCGAATTCAGAAAGAGTATTCGATGCCCAGCTTCCCTCTGGCGGTTCCGGACTCCTGGTGGGAATTCGACATCCGTCCCGAAGGCCGTGAAGCCACCGTTCGGGCCCTCGTCGACGAGCGAATCCGCGATACCCGGAACTGGCACCCCACCGCGCCGACCTGACCGCCATGCTCCGCAGGACGGCCAAGGACGCCCACGACTCCGGTGCGCTCTACCTGGGCTGCATGGCGGAGAACTTCGACGGCGTCCCGCTCTCCGCCACCGTCACGGTCTCGGTGCTCGGCGCGAAGAACCAGCAGGGCGTCGCCCTGTCCACCGACCCCCGCGCCATCGCCGAGAGCCTGCGGGCCGTCACGCCCCGCCGCGAGGGCGACGCCTGGCGGAAGGTGACGACCGTCGGGATACCCGGAGTCGGCGTCGCCGCGCGGACGTACGGCGTCGAGGACGTTCCCGTCGCGCCGGGCGACGGCCGTACCCTGCGTATGGTGCTGACCCAGACGTACATTCCCGTCCCGGGAACCGCCGACCAGGTCGTACTCGTCTCGGGAGCGAGCCCGGTGCTCGATCTCGCCGAGGCGTTCCACGACATCTTCGACGCGGTGACGGGCACGTTCAGGTTCGTCTAGGTCCGACTTCGCCGGGGGGTTTCCACATGGGCAAGGGAAAGAGCGACCTCGCGCTCCCGCTGACCGAGATGGAGGACTACGGGCGTCGGCTGCGGTCCCTCAAGACGCGGATGAACCACACCAAGAAGCTCTTCGAGTCCTACAGGGACGACATCGGTGACGGCAGCGTCAACGACGCGCTCTCCGACTTCGAGTCGAACTGGGAGGACGGCCGCGAGGACATCACGCAGCAGCTCGACGCGCTGGCCGGAATGTCCGACGCCGTCGTCCGCGAATTCAAGAAGCTCGGGGACGAACTCACCAAACAGGTCAACGAGAAGATGAAGGTCGAGGACAAGCGCGGAGGCAAGGGGGGCAAGGGCGGCAGGTGAGCCGGCCCCGGACACGCCGAAGGCCCCGGCCGCAGCGGTCCGGGGCCCCCGTGCACGCGCTGTCAGCGCACGTCCGCGGTGCGGATCAGTACATGGTGGTGCGCGCCTGGCCGTCCGCCGAGACGCCGTCGAA
>NZ_JAPSKQ010000101.1:22149-24525 GCF_031181555.1 Streptomyces sp.
CCCGGACACGCCGAAGGCCCCGGCCGCAGCGGTCCGGGGCCCCCGTGCACGCGCTGTCAGCGCACGTCCGCGGTGCGGATCAGTACATGGTGGTGCGCGCCTGGCCGTCCGCCGAGACGCCGTCGAACGTCACCGAGCCGCCGAGACCGGCGGAGACGCCGACGGGGCCGGCCTCGGCGTAGAGGCCCACACCACCGGTCGCGGTGACGGCCACGCTCGCGTCGAGGCCGACGGTGCCCGCCTGGCCGCCGGACACGTTGTCCAGGTCCGCGTCGGAGATTTCGGCCGTTTCGACCTGGGGGACGAGGTTCATGACAGGTCTTTCCCTTCGTATTCAACGATTGCAGCGGCGGATTTCACCCGGATCCCGGAACGAAACAGAGCGGAATGAACCGAACCGGGATTGATCACCAGCGAGCCGCGCACCGATCAAAGCACGCCGGAGGAGAACCGGCCACCGGCGTGCTGGTGCCGCACGCTTTCCCGGCGTCACCGAATTCACCAGTGTGGCAGTACGGTCACGAAAGGGGCCTGTTCCTTCACGCTACCCGCCGGTTGACGAAGGTCCCGGTCGCCGCACACCGCATTCCGGGGCGGTTCCCCGCCCTCCCTCCGGTCCCCGCCCGGTTTCCGTACGACGTCACGGTGAACGATGTGCAGGTCCCAGGGATGTTTCGGGACGGCCCGGGAGCAGGTGCCGGCGGAGGACCGGCCGGGCCTCAGCCCACCAGGTTCTCCGCGACCGCCTGGCCGCGGACCGTCACGTCGCCGCCGTAGAACATGCCCGTGAACACCGGCGAGTACGTCAACTGCACCTCGACCTCCACCGCTTCGGCGTTCGCCGCCACGCAGTGGGTCGCCGCGACGTCCGGCCCGGACATGTCCATCTCGCGGGCGAAGGCCTTCACCCGGGCGTCGCAGTTCTCGTAGTTGATCGGCGCCGGGCCGCCCTCGTTGTCGTAGAGGGCCTCGCGGTCGATGTCCTGGGCGGCGTAACGGGCCGCCTGTTCCGCGATGTCGGCCGCGCGTTCCCGCTTGGAGATGGACATGCCGCCGTCGATCACGAACGCCGACAGCGACAGGAACACGAGCGCGAAGATGATGACCGCGCCGGCGCCCGAGCCCCGGTCGTCCAGCCGGGCTCCGCGAGCCGACAGCCAGGTGCGTACGCGTGTCCTCACGCCGTCCTCCGGTACGGGTCCAGCGGTGAACTGAAGCTGGCGGACAGGGTCGTCGGGACGTCCAGGCCCAGCATGGCCAGGCCGCGCACCTCGCAGCTCACCTCGACCGTGAAGAGGGTGTCGGGTTCGAAGCCCTGGCTGGTCTGCACGACGGTCACCGGGCCCGAGCAGACGTCCGCGAGGTTGGCCCGCGCCGCCTTCCTCGCCTCGGCCATCGCCGTGGCGTGGTCCTTCTGGATGGAGCCGGCGCGGGCCGCGTCCCGTGCGGCGCCGTCCAGCGCGCCGCGCCCGTCCACCAGCTGCCCGAACGCCACCAGCACCAGGATGAACAGGATCATCACCGGGGCGAGGATCACCACCTCGACGGTGGACAGACCGCGGTCGTCGAGGCCACCACGGCGGCCACCGCGGTCGCCGAAGACGGAGAGGTCCATCTCAGTTCTCCCCCTCCTGCACGAACCGCTCGACCGGCCCCACCGACTGCGCGTGCACCGTCAGGTCCAGGCCCGGGAACACCGTCGGAATGCGTGCCGTGATCTCCACGCCCACCGTGTCCTGCTCCGGCTGGACCGTCCTCACGTCCGGTGCCAGCACCAACTGCGGGCCCAGTTGGCGGATGTAGCTGTCCACCACGTCCCGCGCCTCGCCCCGCCAGCCGCCCGGCTGGTCGTGGGCCGTCGCACGCGCCTTGCGGGCGCCCGCCTGCGCCGCCGCCTGGGCGACGTGATCGGCGAAGAAGTACAGCGCGAACTGCACCGTCGCGAAGATCATGAAGAACAGGACGGGCGTGAGCAGGACGAACTCGATCGCGGTCATGCCGGACTCGCCGCGGGCGGAGGCGGCCTCCACCCGTCGGCGTACCCAGCGGCGTACGCGCACCGGCATCCCCGTGGACCCCGTGGTAGTCGTACGGGCGGTCAGCAGGTGCTGCCCGCGTCCGCGCCCTTGATGCAGTCGCCGACCTTGTTCGCGCCCTCGCTCAGCGCGGCGTTGATGATCGCGGCCACCACACCGACGATCGCCACGACGACCGCCGAGATGATGACCCACTCCACCGCGGAGGCGCCCCGGTCCAGTTCGCCGGAGCGGGCGCGCTCCACGCGGGCCCGCATGAAGGTGACCAGGAAGTCCACGGCGGGAATGCCGGTGTGGAAGGTACGTCCGTTCATGACGCGTTGTCCTCTCGAATTCGGTT
>NZ_JAPSKQ010000273.1 GCF_031181555.1 Streptomyces sp.
TCACTACGAACGAAGTACTACAACTGGAGTTGTTCACGCGGGAGCGCACCCTACGGAAAGAGGCCGTCTTGCGAAAGCTCACCTACTTCATCGCCTGCTCCCTCGACGGCTTCATCGGGGACCCGGACGGCGACGGGTCGGCCATGTTCCCCTTCGTCGACGAGGAGTTCCTCGACTTCCTCAAGGCGGAATACCCGGAGACCCTGCCCACCCACGGCCGCCGCCCCCTCGGCATCGACGACCTGCCGAACAAGAGGTTCGACACGATCATCCAGGGCCGGGCCAGCTACGACCTCGCTCTCCGGGAGGGCGTCACCAGCCCCTACGCCCATCTGCGCGAGTACGTCGCCTCGCGCACGCTGAAGGAGTCGCCCGACCCGAACGTCGAGATCATCGCGGAGGACCTGGTCGGCCGGGTCCGCGCGCTGAAGGCCGAGGACAGCACGTTCGACATCTACCTGTGCGGCGGCGCCCGGCTCGCCGGAGAGCTGCTGGACGAGATCGACGAGCTGATCATCAAGACGTACCCCGTCGTGCTGGGCACCGGCATGCCGATGTTCGCCTCCGGCTTCTCGGTGACGCAGTTCGCACTGGAGTCGGTGCGCGGCTTCGGCAACGGCGCGGTGGTGCGGACGTACCGCAGGGAGCGCTGAACCGCCGCCGGGCCTACCCTGAGGGCATGGGCAGCGAACAACACGTCTGTCCCACATGCGGACAGCCAGTGGAGACGGTCGTCCGGCGCCACAAGACGCTGGGCGCGTGGGTACCGGTGTGGGTGCGCGGCCCGTGCCGCAACCCGGAATGCGGGGACGGCGTGATCCGGACGCCCGGCGGAACCGGCCGGGCGGAGGACGCCCGGCGCGCCACGGGGACCGAAGGGCCCGGAGGCGCCGCACCCGCGAAGGAGCCGGGGCGGACCACCGCGAAGAACGCCTGACGGGGCGGACCCGTTGTCGGCGTGAGGCCATGGGGAGCAGGGGGGAGTCGTGTCGCAGGGTGTGGCGCTGGGCCGTGGGCGTGTGGGTGGCGATCGTGGTGATCGGAGGCGGACTGACCCTGTGGCTGCAGGACGCCAACGAGCCGCCCCCGCCCGTCGGTTGGGAGGAGGCCGAGGCGAGCCCGGTACCCGGCCCCCCGGACGGCTGGGAGACCCTGTGCCCGGTCCCCGAGCCGGCGCCCCGTGGTGAGGACGGCGCGACCGCCTACGCCTGCCTGTACAGGGCTCCCTAGACCGACCGGACAGTACGCGGGCCTCAGGTGCGGCCGGTCGGGCGGGGTGCGCCGTCCGTCGGATCGCGCGTCACCGTCCAGGGGGCGGACGCGGCGCCGAACTCCTCGACGGCCTCGCGACACCGGCGGCCGAAGCGCCGGGGCCGAAGGACGGCCGAGCGGGAAAACCGAGCGGGCGACCCGTCATGCCGCAGGGGCCCGGCCGGACAACAGTCGGCCGGGCCCCTGCGGGGTGCCCGCTGACCCGCGATGGTGCACCGATCGCCGGTCGTCGTGAAAGTCGCGAAAGTCGCGAAAAGGAGTCGGCCGGGTCAGGCCTTCTTGGTCTCCCAGAAGATCTTGTCGATCTGGGCGATGTAGTCCAGCGCCTTCTGGCCGGTCGCCGGGTCGGTCGACGCCTTGGCGGCCGAGAGGGCCTTCAGGGTGTCGTTGACCAGCTGGTGCAGCTCCGGGTACTTCTCGAAGTGCGGGGCCTTGAAGTAGTCGCTCCAGAGCACGGAGACGTGGTGCTTGGCGAGCTCGGCGCGCTGCTCCTTGATGACCGTGGCACGCGCCTGGAAGTGCGGGTCGTCGTTGCCGGCCATCTTCTCCTGGACGGCCTTCACCGACTCCGCCTCGATGCGGGCCTGGGCGGGGTCGTACACACCGCAGGGCAGGTCGCAGTGCGCGCTGACCTTGACCTTGGGGGCAAACAGGCGGGAAAGCATGGAGCGTTCCTTCCTCGTGATCGTCTTCTCAGGGGGGACATTACTCCCTGGGCGGCCCGATTGGCTGAGTGCCCCCGTGGGCTTAGGACAAAAGTCCGGGGTGAGACTGGGACTGGTGGAGGAAAGAACGGGGAGGTGCCGGGTGATGCCGGAGCTGTCGCAGGACGCCGAGCGGGTGAAGGCGCCGCTGCCCTTCGGGGTGGCCGAGGTGACGGGGCCGTCCATGGTGCCCACGCTGTACCACGGGGACCGGCTCCTGGTGCACTACGGCGCCCGGATCAAACGCGGTGACGTGATCGTGCTGCGGCATCCGTTCCAGCAGGACCTGCTCGTCGTGAAGCGGGCCGCGGAGCGGCGCGAGGGCGGTTGGTGGGTGCTCGGTGACAACACGTACGCCGGGGGCGACAGCACCGACTACGGGGTCGTCCCCGACGAGCTGGTGCTCGGCAGGGTCCGCTTCCGGTTCCGGCCGCGCAGGCCGGCTCAGCGCTCTTTGCCGGCCGTGGTGGGCTGGGCGCTGTCGGCGGCCCGGCCGGTGTTCTCCGGGCGGTCGGCCTCCAGGCGCTTGCGGGCGCGGTAGGCCGCCACGTTGGCGCGGGTGGCGCAGCGGTCGGAGCAGTAGCGCCGGGAGCGGTTGGTCGAGGTGTCCAGGTAGGCGTTGCGGCAGGGCGGCGCCTCGCACAGGCCGAGGCGGTCCACGCCGTACTCGGTGAGGTGGAAGGCCAGGCCCATCGCCGCGGTGGCGGCGTAACCGGCGGTCGCGTTGGACGGGTGGTCGGCCAGGTGCATGTGCCACAGCGGGCGGCCGTCGTCGTCGCGGAAGTCGTGTCCGGAGATCTGCGGACTCACCGGGAATTCCAGCAGCAGTGAGTTCAGCAGGTCCACGGCGAGTGTCTCGTCGCCGCCGTCCGCCGCCTCGAAGACCGCGCGGAGCCGGGCCCGGACGGAGCGGAACCGGGTGACGTCGGCCTCGGTCGCGCGGCGCGCCGCCGACTGGTTGGCGCCGAAGAGATCGCGGACCGCGTCGATCGACGTCAGGGTGTCCTTCCCCCGGGCCGGTTCCTCGGTGTTGACGAGACGTACGGCGTAATCCGAGTAATAGGCCAGTTCCACTTGTAGTCCTTACGCAGGGGCTCTATGGTCGTGCGTGCGGTCGGGTAACAGACGATCGTGCTTCCAGGGTATTACGTGATGTGCGCGAGGGAGGGGCTCGATGACGGACACGGACACCACCACGGCCGGCGCCGACTGGCACGCCTGGCAGGAGAGCTGGGACCGGCAGCAGGAGTGGTACATGCCCGACCGCGAGGAGCGGTTCCGGGTCATGCTCGACATGGTGGAGGCCCTCGTCGGCACCTCCCCGCGCGTACTGGATCTCGCGTGCGGCACGGGAAGCATCACGGCCCGGCTGCTCGCCCGGTTCCCGGACGCCACCAGCACCGGCGTCGACCTCGACCCGGCGCTGCTCGCCATCGCCGAGGGCACCTTCGCGGGTGACGGGCGGGTCACCCTCGTCACCGCCGACCTCAAGGACCCCGACTGGGCGGCGGCACTGCCGTACGACTCCTACGACGCCGTGCTGACCGCGACCGCTCTCCACTGGCTGTACCAAGAACCCCTCGCGGACCTCTACGGGCACATCGCAGGCCTGGTCCGCGACGGCGGTGTCTTCATGAACGCGGACCACATGATCGACGAGACCACGCCCCGGATCAACGCGGCCGAGCGCGCCCTGCGTCACGCCCGTCAGGATCAGGCCAAGCGGGACGGCGCCCTCGACTGGACCGAGTGGTGGCAGCTCGCCGCGAAGGATCCCGTCCTGGCCGGGCCCACGGCCCGCCGCTTCGAGATCTACGGCGAGCACGCCGACGGCGACATGCCGTCCGCGGCCTGGCACGCGCGCGTGCTGCGCGAGAAGGGGTTCGCCGAGGCCCGGCCGGTGTGGTGCTCGCCGTCGGACACGCTGCTGCTGGCGCTGAAGTAGGCCGTGTCAGGGGTGAGGGGCGGTACGGATCCCCGTACCGCCCCTCACCGTGCGTTCCCGCGCGTGGTGTCAGAGCACCTTGGACAGGAACGACTTGGTCCGCTCGTGCTGCGGGTCGGTCAGCACCTGGCGCGGGTTGCCCGACTCGACCACCACGCCGCCGTCCATGAAGACCAGGCTGTCGCCCACCTCGCGGGCGAAGCCCATCTCGTGGGTGACGACGACCATCGTCATGCCGGACTCGGCGAGGTCGCGCATGACGTCGAGGACGTCACCGACCAGCTCCGGGTCGAGGGCCGAGGTCGGCTCGTCGAACAGCATCAGCTTGGGGTCCATGGCGAGCGCGCGGGCGATCGCCACGCGCTGCTGCTGGCCGCCGGAGAGCTGCGAGGGGTAGTTCCCGGCCTTGTCGCCGAGGCCCACGCGCTCCAGGAGCTGCATCGCGCGCTCCTTGGCCTCCCTCTTGCCCACGCCCTTGACCTGGACCGGCGCCTCCATGACGTTCTCGACGGCCGTCATGTGCGGGAACAGGTTGAAGCGCTGGAAGACCATGCCGATGTCCCGGCGCTTCAGGGCGACCTCGCTGTCCTTGAGCTCGTAGAGCTTGTCGCCCTTCTGGCGGTAGCCGACCAGCTCGCCGTCCACGTACAGACGGCCGGCGTTGATCTTCTCCAGGTGGTTGATGCACCGGAGGAAGGTCGACTTGCCGGAGCCGGAGGGGCCGATGAGGCAGAACACCTCGCCGGTCCTCACCTCCAGGTCGATGCCCTTGAGGACCTCGACGTGGCCGAAGGACTTGTGGACGCCCTCCGCCTTGACCATGGGGACCGTGGAGCTCTTCACCGACGCGTCCGACTTGCTGAGCTTCTCGCTCATGCCATGCCTCCCTTCGGGCGGCCGAGGGACAGCATGTTCGCCTTCACCTTCTGCCACGGCGTCGGCGGCAGCTGACGGGTGGAGCCCTTCGCGTAGTAGCGCTCCAGGTAGTACTGGCCGACGCTGAAGACCGACGTCAGCAGCAGGTACCAGGCGGCGGCCAGGAACAGCATCTCGGCCGGGGCACCGGAGGTCTGGCCGATGTCCTGGGCGACCCGGAACAGTTCGGAGTACTGGACGACCGAGACCAGCGAGGTCGTCTTCAGCATGTTGATGACCTCGTTGCCCGTCGGCGGCACGATCACGCGCATCGCCTGCGGGATGACGATCCGGCGCAGCGTCTTCGCGTGGCTCATGCCCAGCGCGTGCGACG
>NZ_JAPSKQ010000274.1:0-2360 GCF_031181555.1 Streptomyces sp.
CCTCGAACAGTTCGACTCGCCTGCGGGATTCGGTCACGTGTCCATCATGGCCTCGCCCGGACGGGGTAACCGTGCTGAGACGGGGTCACTTCCCGTGACACGAAGGGAGGCTGGGATGCCACTCACGTTTCGCAAGAGCTTTCGAATTCTTCCGGGAGTGCGGCTGAGCATCAACAAGCGCTCGTGGTCCCTCACCACGGGCGGCAGGAACGGGCCGCGGTACACCTGGAACAGCACCGGACGTCGTACGACATCGATGGATTTGCCCGGACCTTTCGGCTGGCGCCGCACCCGCCGCACCAAGGGACACACCAGGGGGCGCACGGGGGGATACTGACACCGCGTCACCCGAACGGACCCCCCAAGAGGTGCCATCTCATATCTGAGATAACCTCAACCTCATGGCAGACGACTACCTCGTACGCATCGGCAAGCTCATCCGCGACGCCCGGCAGCACCGTGGCTGGACGCAGTCGCAGCTCGCCGAGGCGCTCGGCACCAGCCAGAGTGCCGTCAACCGCATCGAGCGCGGCAACCAGAACATCAGCCTTGAGATGATCGCTCGTATAGGAGAGGCCCTCGACAGCGAAATCGTCTCCCTGGGCTACGCCGGACCGATGCATCTGCGCGTGGTGGGCGGCCGCCGGCTCTCCGGCGCCATCGATGTGAAGACGAGCAAGAACGCGTGCGTGGCGCTGCTGTGCGCCTCGCTGCTCAACAAGGGGCGCACGGTGCTGCGCCGCGTGGCCCGCATCGAGGAGGTGTACCGCCTCCTGGAGGTGCTGAACTCCATCGGCGTGCGCACCCGGTGGATCAACGACGGCGTCGACCTGGAGATCGTGCCCCCGGCCGAGCTGGACCTCGCGGCCATCGACGCGGACGCCGCCCGCCGCACCCGCTCCATCATCATGTTCCTCGGCCCGCTGCTGCACCGCATGGACCGCTTCAAGCTGCCCTACGCCGGCGGCTGCGACCTCGGTACGCGCACGATCGAGCCGCACATGATCGCGCTGCGCCGGTTCGGCCTGGACATCGCCGCGACCGAGGGCCAGTACCACGCGGTGGTGGACCGCGCCGTCAGCCCCGACCGCCCGATCGTGCTGACCGAGCGCGGGGACACCGTCACCGAGAACGCGCTGCTCGCCGCCGCCCGGCACGACGGCATCACCGTCATCCGCAACGCCTCCTCCAACTACATGGTCCAGGACCTGTGCTTCTTCCTGGAGGCCCTGGGCGTCAAGGTCGACGGCATCGGCACCACCACGCTCACCGTGCACGGCGTGCCCACCATCGACGTCGACGTGGACTACTCCCCCTCCGAGGACCCGGTCGAGGCGATGAGCCTGGTGGCCGCCGCCGTCGTCACCGAGTCGGAGCTGACGGTGCGCCGGGTGCCGATCGAGTTCCTGGAGATCGAGCTCGCGGTCCTGGAGGAGATGGGCCTCGACCACGACCGCACGCCCGAGTACTTCGCCGACAACGGCCGTACCCGGCTGGTGGACCTCACCGTCCGCCCCTCCAAGCTGGAGGCGCCGATCGACAAGATCCACCCGATGCCGTTCCCCGGCCTGAACATCGACAACGTCCCGTTCTTCGCGGCGATCGCGGCGGTGGCCCAGGGCAAGACCCTGATCCACGACTGGGTCTACGACAACCGCGCGATCTATCTGACCGACCTCAACCGCCTCGGCGGGCGCCTGCAGTTGCTGGACCCGCACCGCGTCCTGGTCGAGGGCCCGACCCGCTGGCGTGCCGCCGAGATGATGTGCCCGCCGGCCCTGCGGCCCGCGGTGGTCGTCCTGCTGGCGATGATGGCGGCGGAGGGCACGTCCGTCCTGCGCAACGTCTACGTCATCAACCGCGGCTACGAGGACCTGGCGGAGCGGCTGAACTCGATCGGGGCGCAGATCGAGATCTTCCGGGACATCTGAAAGCCGGCGCGACGGCTGCCGGCATGCCCTCGGGGGCTCCCGTGCTTACGGTGAGCGGGACGGACGCCGTCCCGCGAGAGGAGCCGTCGGATGCCGGGGAGCGAGAGCCCGCTGCGCGCAAGGACCGCCGTCGTGACCGGAGCGGCGCGCGGTCTGGGCGCTGCCATGGCGCGGGAACTGTCCGCGCGGGGGGGGCGAAGGTGGCGCTGCTCGGGCGTGAGGAGCGGGCGCTGGGGCAGGTCGAGGACGCGCTGCCGGGCGCCGGCGAGTGCTGGGAGGTCGACGTCACGGACGACCGGGGTATGGCCCGGGCCGGCGCGGACATCCGTGCGCGGCTCGGGCCCGCGTCCGTGGTGGTCGCCAACGCGGGCGTGGCCGAGGGCGGTCCGTTCGCCGAGTCCGACCCCGCGGTGTGGCGCCGGGTGGTCG
>NZ_JAPSKQ010000274.1:2460-5160 GCF_031181555.1 Streptomyces sp.
ATGGCCCGGGCCGGCGCGGACATCCGTGCGCGGCTCGGGCCCGCGTCCGTGGTGGTCGCCAACGCGGGCGTGGCCGAGGGCGGTCCGTTCGCCGAGTCCGACCCCGCGGTGTGGCGCCGGGTGGTCGGGGTGAACCCGGTGGGCGGCGCCGCGACCGCACGGACGTTCACCGGGGACCCGTTCGACACGTGCGGTTGCTTCCTCCAGGTCGCGTCGCCCGCTTCCCCCGGTGCGGCGCCGACGATGAGCGCGTACTGCGCCTCGAAGGCGGGTGTCGGGTCGTTCGCCCACGCGCTGCGGGCCGAGGTGGCCCACCGGCGCGTGGGCGTCGGCGCCGCCTGCACCGACTGGACCGACACCGGCATGGTCCGTGACGCCGACGAGTACGCGGTGCTGCGCGAGCTCCGTGGTCACATGCCGCGGCCGGCGCGCAAGGTCCACCCCGTCGGGCACGTGGCGGGCCGGCTGGCCACCCGGTCGAACGGCGTCGCCCGTCGGTCCACGTGCCTCCGCTGGCTCCGGTCGGCCCGGCTCATACGTGCCGCGATGCCGCCGGTGGTGACGATGCTCCCCCGGCGCGAACCGCCACGCCTGGCCGCCGTCGAACCGTTTCGGCCGACGGGGCTGCCCGGCTCCGGTGGTCGGGCCGACCGGGCGGCCTCCCGCTCCGGGCGCGGTCGGCCGGGCGGCGTCCGCCTCCGCGTCACGGTCGCCGACCGCGTGAGCGGAACAGGCGCGGTCGCCCTGCTGCGGCCATGATCGGAGGGACGGGCGGGTTGGACCGCACACGTGAGAGGAGCACTCGTGGCCGCCATGGACGGACAGCGGAACGGCGAGCGGCTGCACTGCCTGGTCACCGGGGCCTCCGGGTACATCGGTGGACGTCTGGTGCCTGAACTCCTGCGGGCCGGACACCGGGTCCGCTGCCTGGCCCGCTCCCCCGACAAGCTCCGCGACCACCCCTGGGCCCAGGACACCGAGACCGTCCGCGGTGATGTCACGGACGCCGCCTCCGTCGCCGAGGCCCTGCGCGGAATCGATGTCGCGTACTACCTGGTGCACGCACTCGGAACCGGCTCCGGTTTCGAGGAGACGGACCGTCGCGCCGCCCGGATCTTCGCCGAGCAGGCGCACGCCGCCGGAGTGGAACGGATCGTCTACCTCGGCGGACTCACCCCGAAGGGCGTACCCGAGCGTTCCCTCTCCCCGCACCTGCGTTCCAGGGCCGAGGTCGGCCGCGTCTTCCTGGACTCCCCCGTGCCTGCCACGGTGCTGAGGGCGGCGGTCGTCATCGGCTCGGGGTCGGCGTCGTTCGAGATGCTGCGCTACCTCACCGAGCGCCTGCCCGTGATGGTGACCCCCAGTTGGGTGCACACGCGCACTCAGCCGATCGGGATCCGTGACGTACTGCGCTACCTCGTCGGCTCGGCCACCATGCCGTCCGACGTCGACCGGGCCTTCGACATCGGCGGGCCGGACGTCCTGACCTACCGGGAGATGATGCGCCGTTACGCCGCGGTCGCCGGGCTGCGGCGGCGGCTCATCGTGCCGGTGCCGGTCCTCACCCCGGGGCTCTCGAGCCACTGGGTGGGCCTGGTCACCCCCGTGCCCGCCGCCATCGCCCGGCCGCTGACCGAGTCGCTGCGCCACGAGGTCGTCTGCCGCGAACACGACATCGCCCGCTACGTGCCCGACTCCCCGGGCCGGCCGCTGCCCTTCGACGAGGCCCTGGTCCTGGCCCTGCGCAAGGTCCGGGACGCGCAGGTGGCCACCCGCTGGTCGTCCGCCGCCGTCCCCGGCGCCCCCAGCGACCCGCTGCCCACCGACCCCGACTGGGCCGGCGGCAGCCTCTACCGGGACGAACGGCAGTTGTCGGTCGACGCGTCCCGCGCGTCGCTGTGGAAGGTCATCGAGGGCATCGGCGGCGACAACGGCTGGTACTCCTTCCCCCTCGCCTGGGCGGCCCGGGGCTGGCTGGACCGGTTCGTCGGCGGGGTCGGCCTGCGCCGCGGACGACGCGACGCCGAGCGCCTGCGGGTCGGCGACTCACTGGACTTCTGGCGCGTCGAGGAGATCGAGCCGGGCCATCTGCTGCGGCTGCGGGCCGAGATGCGGCTGCCCGGACTCGCCTGGCTGGAGATGTGCGCCGAAACGGACACCGACGGTCGCACCCGGTACCGCCAGCGCGCGCTGTTCCATCCACGGGGACTGCTGGGCCACGCCTACTGGTGGAGCGTCTCGCCGTTCCACGCCGTCGTCTTCGGCGGCATGGCCCGCAACATCGCGCAGGCCGCCGCCAAAGGCATGAGCGCACACGGACGAACACGGCGCACCGGACGCGTCCGCCCCGCGAAGCGCTTCCGTCACTAGTGCCGCGGCACCGCCTCGGCCCACCAGGAGCGACGGCATGACCCGCGCGGGCGTGGCTGAGGAGAGCGGGGCAGGCCGTGCACGGGTCCTTCGGCGGCCGGCCCGGTCCCCCGCTTCCTCAGTCCCGGGCGACGGCGGACCGGGCCGCACCGCCATGACCCGGCCGCCGCTGGGCCGATGGAGTGACCGTCGTCCGGACGGCCCGCCCACCGGGCAGGAATCAGCGCATCCGTACAGGGGCACGCGGCCGAAGCGACGCTGTGCAGACGGCCGGGAGTGAGAAGGGGTTGTGCATGCTGGGACTGCGGCCCACGGTGGCCGAACCGGTCG
>NZ_JAPSKQ010000102.1 GCF_031181555.1 Streptomyces sp.
CCCCATGCCCCCGACGCTCGCCTCACTCGTCCACCACTCCGCGCTCAAGCTGACCGTGCGCGCGGGCGAGGACCGCCTCGACGTGCCGGTCCGCTGGGCGCACGCCAGCGAGCTCGCCGACCCCGTGCCCTACATGGAGGGCGGGGAGCTGCTGCTGATCACCGCGCTCAAACTGGACGCGGAGGACCCGGAGGCGATGCGCCGCTATGTGAAGCGGCTGGTGGGAGCGGGGGTCGTCGGCCTCGGATTCGCCGTCGGCGTCCACTACGACGACATCCCCGACGCCCTCGTCGACGCGGCCCGCGAGGAGGGGCTGCCGCTGCTGGAGGTGCCGCGCCGCACCCCCTTCCTCGCGATCAGCAAGGCCGTGTCCGCCGCCATCGCCGCCGACCAGTACCGCGCGGTGACCGCGGGCTTCGCCGCCCAGCGGGAACTGACCAAGCAGGCGCTGACCGACGGGCCGGAGGGGCTGCTGACCGCGCTCGCCTCCCAGGTCGACGGGTGGGCCGCGCTCTACGACGCCTCGGGCGCCGTCGTCGCCACGGCACCGGAATGGGCGGGCCGGCGCGCCGCGCGGCTCACCGCGGACGTCCAGCGGCTGCGGGAGCGGCCCGCGCCCGCCTCCTCGGTCGTGGCCGGGCCGGAGAACGAGGACCGGGTCGAGCTGCACTCCCTGGGCACCGGCCGGCGCCCCCGGGCCGCGCTCGCCGTGGGCACGGCCGCGGCCCTCGGCACCGCCGAGCGGTACGCCGTGCACTCCGCCGTCGCCCTGCTCACCCTGACCACGGAACGGTCCCGCTCCCTGCACGCCGCCGAGCAGCGCATCGGCGCCGCCGTGCTGCGCATGCTGCTCGCCGGGGAGCCGGACCACGCCCGCGCGGTGGCCGGGGACCTGTACGGCGGCCTCCTGGACGCGCCGTTCCGGATCATCGTCGCCGAGAGCGGGACGACACCCGCCACCCGGGACCGGGGGGAGGCGAGCGGTGACGCCCTCGGCGCCCTCGCGGAGGCCGCGGAGTCCGCCGCCGCCCGCGCGGGCGAGGCGGTCCTGGCGGTGCCGGAGGGGGAGCGGCTGGTGGTGCTGGCCGCCGACGGGGGCGCCGCCGTGGCCGCCTGCTGCGAGCACGCCTGGGCGCGGGAGGCGGCCCGCACCGGCGGGAGCGCCCGCGAAGCCCGCGCGGGCGCCGACGGGGACGACCCGGTCGTGGGCCTGTCCGCGCCGGCCGGCCCGATCGCCGCGTCCGCCGCCTACAAGCAGGCCGAACAGGCCCTGTCGGTGGCGCGGCGGCGCGGGCGGGTGCTGGTGGAGCACGAGCAGATGGCCGCCGGGTCCGTGCTGCCGCTGCTCGCCGACGACGCGGTCAAGGCGTTCGCGGACGGGCTGCTGCGGGCACTGCGCGAACACGACGCGACCGGACGCGGCGACCTCGTCGCCTCCCTGCGCGCCTGGCTCTCCCGGCACGGGCAGTGGGACGCGGCGGCGGCCGACCTCGGCGTGCACCGGCACACCCTGCGCTACCGCATGCGCCGGGTCGAGGAGATCCTCGGCCGCTCGCTGGACGACCCGGACGTCCGCATGGAGCTGTGGCTGGCGCTGAAGGCGACGTCCACGGAGTGACCCGGCCGTTCTGCCAAAGCGGCGTGGCGGCTCCCCCGACTGCTACGACTCGGACAAACGACCCCCCGTCACCCCGCCCCTACCGTGGATTTCAGCAATCCATGTACTCACCCCCAACGCGGAAGGGCCGGGACTCACGATGACTTCCACCCACGCCTTCTGGCTCGCCGGCCGCCAGGTCACCGGCGAGGACAGCTTCGACGTCACCTCCCCGTGGGACGGCCGGGTCGTCGGCACGGTCGGTGTGCCCTCCGACGCCCAGGTCGAGGAGGCCGTGGCCGCCGCGTACGCCGTCCGGGACGAGTTCGCCGCGACCCCCGCCCACGTCCGCGCCGCCGCCCTGGACCACGTCAGCCGGCGGCTCGTCGAGCGCACCGAGGAGATCGCCCGGCTGATCTCCGCCGAGAACGGCAAGCCGATCAAGTGGGCCCGCGGCGAGGTCGGCCGGGCCGTCTCCGTGTTCCGCTTCGCGGCCGAGGAGGCCCGCCGGTTCAACGGCGGCGAGGCCCAGCGGCTCGACACCGACGCCGGCGGCCAGGGGCGGCTCGCCCTCACCCGCCGCTTCCCCAAGGGCGTCGTGCTGGGCATCGCGCCGTTCAACTTCCCGCTGAACCTGTGCGCCCACAAGGTCGCCCCGGCCATCGCCGCCGGTGCGCCGATCGTGCTCAAGCCGGCCCCGGCGACCCCGCTGTCCGGGCTGATCCTCGGTGAGCTGCTGGCCGAGACCGAGCTGCCCGCCGGTTCCTGGAGCATCCTGCCGGTGCCGAACGAGAAGATGCCGGCCCTCGTGCAGGACGAGCGGCTGCCGGTGATCTCCTTCACGGGTTCCGAGAAGGTCGGCTACGCGATCATGGACTCGGTGCCCCGCAAGCACTGCACCCTGGAGCTCGGCGGCAACGGCGCGGCCGTCGTCCTGGCCGACTGGGCGAGCGACGAGGACCTGGACCGGGCCGCGAACCGCATCGCGACCTTCTCCAACTACCAGGGCGGCCAGTCCTGCATCTCCGTGCAGCGCGTGATCGCCGACGCCTCCGTGTACGACCGGCTGCTGCCGCGCATCGTCGCCGCCGTCGAGGCCCAGGTCACCGGTGACCCGAGCGACGACGCCACCGACGTCGGCCCGCTGGTCAGCGAGGACGCCGCGCGGCGCGTGGAGGCGTGGGTCGACGAGGCCGTCGCCGCGGGCGCGAAGCTCCTCACCGGGGGCAAGCGCGACGGCGCCTCCTACGCGCCGACCGTGCTGACCGACCTGCCGGCCGACACCACGCTGGCCTGCGAGGAGGTCTTCGGGCCGGTCCTCAGCGTGCAGAAGGTGGACGGCGAGGCCGAGGCGTTCGCCGCCGTCAACGACTCCAAGTACGGCCTCCAGGCCGGCGTGTTCACGCACGACCTGCAGGCCGCCTTCCGGGCCCACCGCGCCCTGGAGGTCGGCGGTGTGATCATCGGCGACGTGCCCTCCTACCGCGCCGACCAGATGCCGTACGGCGGTGCCAAGCAGTCCGGCGTGGGCCGCGAGGGCGTGCGGTTCGCGATGGACGACTACACGTACGAGCGCGTGCTGGTCCTGACCGGCCTCGCCCTCTAGGCGCCGGAACCGTTTCCCACGCGGGTTCCCGAAGGGGCCCGGCACCGGTGTCTCCCGGTGCCGGGCCCCTTCTTCGTGCCGGCCGCGTCCGGACCCTCAACCGGAGAAGCCGACCCGCGCGAGCCGCAGCGGGCCGCGCAGTACGAGGCGCACGTCGTGCACGCCGTCCACGGCGGCGGTGACGGGCGCGGTGAGGGTGACGTGGGCGTACGGGCCGGACGTGGGCGCCTCGGGCGACAGCGCGGCGAGCGCCGGGCCGCCGTCGAGGGACAGCTCGACCGTGCCCTCGCCGGACACCTCCACGGTCACCTCCGACACACCGCCGCCGAAGTCGCAGCGGTGGAAGACCAGTTCCCCGTCCCCGCCGTCCACGGGGGTCACCGCGTCGCCCGCCGCCCTGCTCCGGTCGACGATCAGAGTGCCGCGCTGCTCGTCGAAGTCGGCGGCGTCCAGGCCGCGTTCGAGGACGGGGCGCGGGGCGGTGGGCTCGCCGTCGAGCGTGACGGTCGTACGGAGCCGGACGTCCTCGCTGGAGGCGCCGGCCAGCAGCTCGTACGGGCCCGGCTCGACGCGCCACCGGCCCACGGCGACGTCCCAGAACGCGAAGGCGGACAGCGGGACGTCGAAGGACAGCTCGGCCGTCTCCCCGGGCGCCAGGGTCACCCGCCGGTGGGCCACCAGCTCGCGCCGCGGACGCGGGACCGACGCCGCCACGGCGCGCGTGTAGAGCTGGGCCACCTCGTCGGCGGTGACGTCCCCGGTGTTGGTGACCGTGAAGGAGACGCGCACCGCCGTCGCGTCGGCGCGGGCCGTCAGCGCGCCGTAGGAGAACGCCGCGTACGACAGGCCGTGGCCGAACGGGAACAGCGGCGTGCCCTCGAAGTACAGGTAGGTCTGACGGCTGCCGATCACGTCGTAGTCGAGGAGGTCCGGCAGGTCGGCGTCGTCGGCGTACCAGGTCTGCGGCAGCCGGCCGGCGGGGGAGACGTCACCGGCGAGCACCCGCGCCAGCGCGGTGCCCGCGGCCTGCCCGCCGTGCGCGGTCCACAGCATCGCCGGCAGGTCCGCCGGGTCGACCGCGTACGGGTAGGCGGAGACCAGCGCCAGCACCGTGCTCGGGTTCGCGGCGCGGGCGGCGCGCAGCAGCAGCTCCTGCTGGGCGGGCAGGCGCAGCGTCGTGCGGTCCTCGGTCTCGCGCCCGTTGATGTGCGGGTCGTTGCCCGCGACCACGACGACCACGTCGGCCCGGGCCGCGGCCCGGGCCACCGCGTCCTCCCCGCGCTCGGCGACGACCAGCTCGAAGACCTCGGGATCCTCCTCGGCAACCTTCACGCCGTCGGCGGCGACCTGCACGTGACGCCCTGTCCCCACGTGCCTCAGGAGGTGGCCGTCCCCGTGCGGTTCCAGGCGGAACGTCTCCTGGACGACCCAGCCGCCCGGCTGGTCGGCCGAGGCGCGGACGTACCCGTCCTCGGCGACCGAGAGGTAGCGGCCGTCGGGGGCGCGCAGGGTGAGCACGCCCTCGCCCCAGTCGGCCAGGGCGAGCTCGGTGCCGTCCGGACCGGCGGTGAGCGGGGGCAGATCGGTGCGGCCGGCGAGCAGCGCGGGGTCGAGGGCACCCTCGGCGCCGCGTGCCGCCTCGGGGGCGTCGGGCGCGGGCGGGACGTGCAGGAACGTACCGGCGGCCGTCTTCAGCAGGACGCGGTCCACGCCCTCCGCGAACTCCACGCGCTCGGCGCCGAACCGCTCGCGGATCCCCTCCAGGGGGGTGGAGCGGTGGATGAGGGTGCCGCTGTACCAGTCGAGCTTGCACTCGTCGGCGAGCAGTCCGACGACCGCGATCCGGGTGCCGGGGGCGAGGGGCAGCAGGCCGTCGTTCTTGAGCAGGACGACCGCCTGCTCGGCGGCCTCCTGCGCGAGCGCCCGGTGCTCCGGGGTGTCGAAGGCGCGGTCGCCGGCGTGCGGGTCGGCGGCCGGGTCGAACTCGCCGAGCCGGAAACGCACCGAGAGCTGGCGCCGGACGGCCGTGTCGATGTCGGCCTCCGTCAACAGACCCTGCTCCAGGGCCCCCTCGACGCGCGCGACGATCTTCGAGCTGTCCGTGCCGTGGTCGGTGAAGCTGTCGACACCGGCGCGCAGGGCCGCCGCGGTGGCCTCCTCGTGCGTGTCGAAGTAGTGCTCGGAGTCGACCAGGTTGGACGGCGCGCCCGCGTCCGAGCAGACCAGCAGCTCCTGGTCGGTCCAGGCGCGCAACTGCTCGCGCAGGTACGGCGAGACGTGGTTGGGGCGGCCGTTGACCAGGTTGTACGCCGGCATCACCCCGGCCACCGCGCCCGCCTCGACGGTGTCGCGGAAGGCGCGCAGGTCGTACTCGTGCAGCACGCGCGGGCGGACCGAGCTGGAGGAGGTGTCGCGGTCGGTCTCGTTGTTGTGCGCGAGCCAGTGCTTGAGGACGGGCGCCGTGCGCCAGTACACCGGGTGGTCGCCGCGCAGGCCGTGGGTGTAGGCGGTGGCGATCGCGGAGGTGAGCCTCGGGTCCTCCGCGTAGCCCTCCTCGTTGCGGCCCCACAGAGGGTGGCGCAGCAGGTTCACCGTCGGGGCCCAGACGTTGAGGCCGACGCGCTCGTCCCGGGCGCGCATCGCGCGGGCCTCCCGGGCCACCGCCTCGCCCACCCGGCGCACCAGCTCCGGGTTCCAGGTCGCGCCCAGGCCGACGGCCTGCGGGAACACCGTCGCCGGGCCCATCCAGGCGACACCGTGCAGGGCCTCCTGGCCGGTGCGGAAGGCGGCGATGCCGAGGCGTTCGACGGCCGGCGCGAACTGGTGCAGGAAACCGGTCTTCTCGTCGAGGGTGAGCCGCGACAGAAGGTCGTCGATGCGCTTCGCGAACGGCAGATGCGGATCGCGGAAAGGCGGCGTAGGCGGCGTTTGTGCGGTCACGTGGGGTTCCCCTTGGGGTGGAGCGGAGAGACGCTTTCGAAGCGCTTCGATGCTCAATCGGGGTGGGGGCGGGTGTCAAGGGATCGGGGCGCGGCAGATCCGGCGACTCGGGGGCAGCCCGTGCAATGCACGGCAATGTCGCGATCGTGCATACCCCCGAGGAATCTTGGGAGCGACCCTTGTGCGCCTGTAGGTGTTCACTTAACCTCGCAGCAACATCGAAGCGCTTCGACTGTGAGGCCTGCCATCCGGCACCTCCTCCGCCGAACGACCGCTTCAGCTCAGCCAGTTCCACTGAAGACACCGCAGCCGACGGCCACCGCCGGGTGTCCTGGTGCGCCATGAAGGGTTGACGCAATGACGCCGAACGCCGCCTCCACCCCCTCCGGACCCAGCCGGAGAAGCTTCCTCGCCTCCACGGCGGTCGCCACCGCAGCGGTGGCCGGAGGGATGCCGTTGCTCGCCGCCTGCGGTGGTGAGCAGGAGGGCCGCAAGGAGGGCGCCACCTCCGGGAAGGAGGCCGAGAAGCTCCTCCCGGCCTTCGTGGCGTCGAGCGTCGTCACCCCGGACGTCCCGGCGAAGAACGGCTCGGCGGCCGGCTTCACCAGGGCCATCCCGACCGCCGAGCTGAAGACCTCGGTGCCGAAGAAGCTGGGCAGCGGCGGCAGGCTGAAGATCATGTCCCCGTTCTGGGGCACCCCGCCCAAGGGCGACAACCCGTACTACACGGCGATGAACAAGGCCGTCGGCGTCGAGGTCGTCTGGCAGAACCAGGACGGCGTCACCTACGACCAGAAGCTCGGCGCGGTGCTCGCCTCCAGCGACATCCCCGACGTCGTGGTCGTGCCCGGCTGGAACCTGATGGGCCGCATACCCAGCGCCATCAACGCCAAGTTCGCCGACCTCGGCCCCTACCTGTCCGGCGACAAGGTCAAGAAGTACCCGAACCTCGCCGCCGTCCCCACCGAGGCCTGGCAGCGCGGCATCTTCGGCGGGCAGCTCCGCGCGGTCCCGATGCCCGGCTCGTACGTCACGGACATCGCGCCCCTCTACCGCAAGGACCTGTTCGACAAGGAGGGCTACAGCGTCCCGAAGAGCCCCGCCGAGTTCCTGGCCTGGGCGAAGGAGGCCACCGACGCCAAGTCCAAGCGCTGGGCCTGCGACGACATGAAGTGGACGGCGTTCAACATCTTCGGCGTCCTGTCCGGCAGCGACAAGGCGCTGTGGTGGAACCTGGACGGCGACAAGCTGGTCAACCGCATCGAGACCGAGCAGTACCTCGAGGCCCTGGAGTGGGCGCGCAAGCTGTACGCCGCCGAGGTGGTCCACCCGGACGCCGTCCAGGGCAAGGCGGGCGGCAACGCGGGCAACCGCTTCACCGCCGGCGAGGTACTGGTCTACAACCAGAACATCTCCGACTGGTGGGGCAAGACCGCCGAACAGCGCACCCAGAACCCCGACTTCGAGATGGCCGCGTTCGACCTCTTCGGCCCCGACGGCGGCGACCCGACGCTGTGGGCGGTCCAGCCGGCCAACATCTTCACCTTCGTCTCCAAGAAGGCGTCGAAGCAGCAGATCGAGGACTTCCTCGCCCTGTGCAACTTCTGTGCCGCGCCCTACGGCACCAAGGAGTTCATGCTCACCGCCTACGGCGTCGAGGGCACCGACTACGAGATCAAGGACGGCCTGCCGGTCAAGACGCAGCAGGGCGTCAACGAGGTCAACGGCGCCTACGACTACACCGGCAACCCCGCCCCGTACATCGCCTACCCGGACCTGCCCGACATCACCCGGGCCATGGTCGAGTGGCAGCAGCGCATGGGCGCCTTCACCAAGAAGTCCTCCTTCTTCGGGCTGACCGTCACCGAGCCCAACCGCTGGTCCAACCTCGCCGACGACTTCGAGCAGCTCGAGGACGACGTGGTGCGCGGCCGCAAGAAGATCAGCGACGTGCAGCAGGCCGTGTCCGACTGGAAGAGCAGGGGCGGCGACGGCCTGCGCGACTGGTACCGGAAGCTGCTCGACGACAACGGCTCGGCGAAGTGACCCGGAGCTGACGCAAGGAGAAGGCCGTGTCCCACAGCACGGTGCCCCGGAACACGAACGGGGCGCAGACCGCCGAACGGACCTCCGAGGGGTCCGGCGACGCCGCCGGGCCCGGGGGCCGGGGCGGGACGAAGCCCGGGAAGAGGTTCGGGAGGAGGGCCGCGAAGACGTCCGGGGGAGCTTCGGGCAAGCTGGGCCTGAGGCTCAGATTCCGGCGCGACCGCACCCTCATCCTCATGACGGTGCCGGCCCTGCTGCTGGTCCTGGTGTTCAACTACATACCGATCCTCGGCAATGTGGTCGCCTTCCAGGACTACGACCCGTACCTCAGCGAGAACGGCTTCGTCGCCATCCTGGAGAGCCCCTGGATCGGCTTCGAGCAGTTCGAGCGGATCTTCGCGGACTCGGCCTTCTGGCACGCGGTGGAGAACACCTTCGTCCTGTTCTTCCTCCAGCTGGTGCTCTACTTCCCGATCCCGATCCTGCTCGCGCTGCTCATCAACAGCGTGGTCAGGCCCCGGGTGCGGGCGGTCGCCCAGGCGATCATGTACCTCCCGCACTTCTTCTCCTGGGTCCTCGTCGTCACCGTCTTCATGCAGATCTTCGGCGGCGCGGGCATCATCGCGCAGACCCTCCGCCGGCACGGTTACGAGGGCTTCGACCTGATGACCGACCCGGAGTTCTTCAAGTACCTGGTGACGTTCGAAACCATCTGGAAGGACGCCGGCTGGGGCATCATCGTCTTCCTCGCCGCGCTCTCCTCGGTCTCCAACGACCTGTACGAGGCCGCCGCCATGGACGGTGCCGGACGCTGGCGGCGCATGTGGCACATCACGCTGCCCGCCCTGCGCCCGGTGATCGCCCTGCTGCTGGTGCTGCGCGTCGGTGACGCCCTCACCGTCGGCTTCGAGCAACTGCTGCTGCAACGACAAGCGGTGGGTGTCGCCGCATCGGAGGTCCTCGACACCTACGTGTGGTGGAACGGCATCCGCAACCAGGACTTCAGCTACGCCGCCGCCGCGGGCCTCATCAAGGGCGTGGTCGGCCTGGCCCTGGTCCTCACCGCCAACAAGGTGGCCCACCTCATGGGCGAGCAGGGGGTGTACAAGAAGTGACCGCCGTCCTCGACACACCGGCCGGTGAGCAGTCGCCGGCGAAGAAGACGAAGAAGCCGAGCCCCTGGGCCGCGCCGCCCCGCCCCGCCTGGGAGGAGGAGCCGTCCAGGGCCGGACAGGCGGGCAAGGGCCTCGCCCTGGGGCTGGCCTGCCTGGCGATCCTCTTCCCGCTGTGGATCGTCGTCGTCACCAGCCTCCAGACGAAGAAGACCATCGACGAGGCCGGCGGCCTGGTGGTGATCCCCAGGAGCATCACGTTCGTCGCCTACCAGGAACTCCTCAGCGGCGGCCAGGTGCAGCGCGCGGCCCTGGTCAGCGTCGGCATCACGGTCGTCGGCACGCTGTTCAGCATGGCCGTGTCCGTGCTGTGCGCCTACGGCCTCTCGCGCAGCGGCTCGCTCGGGCACCGCTGGATCCTGATGACGCTGCTCGCCACGATGTTCTTCGGCGCCGGTCTGATCCCGACGTACCTGCTGGTGCAGGCCCTCGGCCTCACGGACACCTATCTGGCGCTGATCCTGCCCAGCGCGGTGAGCGTCTTCAACATCCTGGTGCTGCGCTCGTTCTTCATGAACATCTCGCAGGAGCTCATCGACAGCGCCCGCATCGACGGGGCCGGTGACTGGCGGATCCTGTTCCGGATCGTGATGCCGCTGTCCCGGGCGGTCATCGCGGTGATCGCGCTGTTCTACGCGGTGGGCTACTGGAGCGCCTGGTTCAACGCGTCGATCTACCTGACCGACCAGGACATGATGCCGCTGCAGAACGTGATGATCCAGCTCGTGCAGAAGCAGGAACGGCCGGTGGGGCTGTCCGCCCAGATCAACACGGGGCAGCTGTCGCCGCTGGCGATCCAGATGGCCGTGATGGTGCTGGCGCTGCTGCCGGTCGCGGTGTTGTCGCCGTTCGTCCAGAAGCACTTCAAGAAGGGGATGCTCACCGGCGCGGTCAAGGGCTGACGCCCGGAGCAGGGGGCCTGCGCGGTCTTCCGGCTGCGGGTGCGCCGCGGCCGGTCGCGCCCACGCGGCGGAGCCGCGCACCGGCGCAGCCCCGCGCCCCCAGGTTTCTCCACCCACTCCTATGACGAGGTCCTGCCATGTTCACGTCTCCCCTCAGCCGGCGTGCCGTTCTCGCCGGCACCGCGGCCACCGCCGCGCTCGCCGCCGTCCCGCTCGCCCCCGGGCACGCGCGAGCCGCCGAAGGCGCCGCGGCCGCCCCCGCCTACCGCTGGCGCAACGTCGTCATCGGCGGCACCGGGTTCGTCACCGGTGTGCTGTTCCACCCCTCCGTGCGCGGACTCGCCTACGCCCGCACCGACATCGGCGGCGCCTACCGCTGGGACGACCGGACCGACCGCTGGGTCCCGCTGCTGGACCACATCGGCTGGGACGACTGGAACCTGCTCGGCGTCGAGGCGATGGCGATCGACCCCGCCCACCCCGACCGGCTCTACCTCGCCCTCGGCACCTACGCCCAGCCCTGGGCCGGCAACGGCGCGGTGCTGCGCTCCGAGGACCGCGGCGCCACCTGGCGGCGGACCGACCTCACCGTGAAGCTCGGCGCCAACGAGGACGGCCGGGGCACCGGCGAGCGGCTGCTGGTGGACCCGCGGGACAGCGACACCCTGTGGCTGGGCACCCGGCACGACGGCCTGCTCAGGTCGACCGACCGGGGCGCCACGTGGGCGCCGGCGAGCGGCTTCCCGGCCACCCCGTCCGCCACCGGCCAGGGCGTCACCCTCCTCGTCGCCGCCGGGCGCGCCGTCTACGCCGGCTGGGGCGACGGTGACGGCACCTCGGCCAACCTGTTCCGCACCTCCGACGGCACCACCTGGGAGGCGGTCCCCGGGCAGCCGTCCGGCACCGCCGCCCGCGTGCCGATCCGGGCCGCGTACGACCGGCACACCCGCGAGCTGTACGTCACGTACGCCGACGCCCCCGGACCCAACGGACAGTCCGACGGCAGCGTGCACAAGCTGCGCACGAGCAGCGGCAGATGGACCGAGGTCACACCGGTGGAACCGGGCGGCGCGACGGACGACGGCCCGGCCGACACCTTCGGCTACGGCGGTGTCGCCGTCGACGCCCGCCGCCCCGGCACCGTCGTCGTCTCCACCAACAACCGCTGGGCGGCCGTCGACACCCTCTACCGGTCCACCGACGGCGGCCGCACCTGGCGGTCCCTGAAGGAGTCCGCCGTCCTCGACGTCTCCGAGACGCCGTACCTGAAGTGGGGCGAGGACAAGCCCAAGTTCGGCTGGTGGATCCAGGCCCTGGCCCTCGACCCGTACCACTCCCAGCACATCGTCTACGGCACCGGCGCGACCCTCTACGGCACCCGCGACCTGAAGCACTGGGCCCCGCAGATCCGCGGCCTGGAGGAGACGTCCGTCCGCCAGCTGATCTCGCCCCCGGCCGGAAAGGCGCACCTGATCAGCGGCTGTGGCGACATCGGCGTGCTGTACCACGACCGGCTCACGGCGTCCCCGTCGCGCGGCATGGCCACCAACCCCGTCTTCGGCACCGCGACCGGCCTCGCGCAGGCGGCACGCAGACCGCAGTACGTCGTACGGACCGGCTGGGGCGACCACGGCAACGGCGCCCACTCGCACGACGGCGGCCGGACCTGGACGCCCTTCGCGGCCCAGCCCGCCCTGGCCAAGGACGCGCCCGGACCCATCGCCACCAACGCCGACGGCACGGTCCTGCTGTGGTCCTTCGTGCACTGGGACGGCACCAGGCACCCCGCCCACCGCTCGGCGGACAACGGCGCCACCTGGTCCGAGGTCACCACCTTCCCCAAGGGCGCCACCCCGGTCGCCGACCCCGTCGACCCGGCGCGCTTCTACGCCTACGACACCGACACGGGCACGCTGCTGGCCAGCACCGACGGCGGACGCACCTTCGCCGCGCGGGCGAGCGGACTGCCGTCCGGCGACAACCAGTTCAAGCTGGTCGCGGCGCCCGGCCGGTCCGGCGACCTGTGGCTGAGCACCAAGTGGAACGGGCTGTACCGCTCGACCGACGGCGGCGCGACCTTCACCAAGGCGGACAGCTGCTGGGCCTCCTACACCCTCGGCTTCGGCAAGGCCGCCGACGGCGCCGACTACCCCGCGATCTACCAGGTCGGCTCGACGGAGGCGATCACCGCCGTGTACCGCTCCGACGACGAGGCGAGGACCTGGACGCGCATCAACGACGACGCCCACCAGTGGGGCTGGACCGGCGAGACGATCACCGGCGACCCGCGCGTGTACGGCCGGGTCTACCTCGCCACCAACGGGCGCGGCATCCAGTACGGGGAGCCCGTCTGATGCCCGACCTCGGCGACGCCACCCGCGGCCGCATCCTCTACGGCGGCGACTACAACCCCGAGCAGTGGCCCGAGGCGACCTGGCACGAGGACGTCCGCCTGATGAAGGAGGCCGGCGTCAACTCCGTCACCCTCGGTGTCTTCTCCTGGGCGAAGCTCGAACCCCGCCCGGGGGAACGGGACTTCGGCTGGCTGGACCGGCTGATGGACCTGATGCACGACGCCGGCATCGGCGTCGTCCTCGCCACCCCGACCGCCTCGCCGCCCCCCTGGCTGGGACACCTCCACCCGGACACCCTGCCCCGCGACGAGGACGGCCGGACCGAGTGGTGGGGCGGCCGCCAGCACTTCTCGCACTCCAGCGCCACCTACCGCCGTTACGCCGCCGCCATCACCGAGGACCTGGCCGCCCGCTACGGCGGCCACCCGGCCCTCACCCTGTGGCACATCAACAACGAGTACTGCACCTACGACTGGGGCGACGAGGCCGCCGCCCGCTTCCGCGCCTGGCTGCGCCACCGGTACGGCACCCTCGACGCCCTCAACACCGCCTGGGGCACCGCCTTCTGGAGCCAGGGCTACGGCGACTGGGCGGAGGTGCTGCCGCCCCGCCGCGCGCACTACATGAAGAACCCCACCCAGGTGCTGGACTTCAAACGCTTCACCTCCGACATGCTCCTGGAGTGCTACACCGCCGAGCGCGACATCGTCCGCCGGCACACCCCGCACCTGCCGGTCACCACCAACTTCATGCCGCTGTGGGCCGGCCAGGACGCCTGGCGCTGGGCCGAGGAGGAGGACGTCGTCTCCGTCGACCTCTACCCCGACCCCCGTGACCCCCTCGGCGCCCAGAACGGCGCGCTCGTGCAGGACATGACCCGCTCCCAGGCCCGCGGCCCCTGGATGCTCATGGAGCAGGCGGCCGGCCCGGTCAACTGGCGCGGGGTGAACCACCCCAAGCCGCGCGGCCTCAACCGCCTGTGGTCCCTGCAGGCCGTGGCCCGCGGCGCGGACGCCGTCTGCTACTTCCAGTGGCGCCAGTCCCGGCAGGGCGCGGAGAAGTTCCACTCCGGGATGGTCGGTCACGCGGGGGCGGAGGGACGCACGTACCAGGAGGTCAGGCAGCTCGGCGCGGACCTGGCACGGATCGCCCCGCACGTCGGCGGGGCCCGCATCACCGCCGACGTCGCCGTGCTGCACGACTGGCACTCCTGGTGGGCCGGCGACCAGGAGGGCCGGCCGTCGCGCGAGGTCGACTACCCGGAGGTCCTGCGCGCCTGGCACCGCGCGCTGTGGCAGGCCCACCTCACCACCGACTTCGCCCACCCCGAGCACGACCTGTCCGCCTACCGGATGGTCGTCGCGCCCCAGCTCTACCTCCTCACCGACGCGGCCGTCGACAACCTCCTGGCGTACGTACGCGGCGGCGGCACCCTCGTCTGCGGCTTCCTGACCGGTGTCGCCGACCAGGACGACCGGGTGCGGCCCGGCGGTATGGACGCCCGGCTGCGCGCGCTCTTCGGCATCCGCACCCTGCACGAGTGGTGGCCGCTGGACGCGGGGGAGAGCGCCGAGTGCGAGGGCTTCCGGGGCACCCTGTGGTCGGAGGAGCTGGAACCCGACGGCACCGCCGACGAGACGACGCCCTACAAGGGCGGCGAACTCGACGGGCTGCCCGCCGTCCTGCGCAAGGACCGCGCCTGGTACGTCTCGACCCTTCCGGAGCCGGAGGCGCTGCGCGGGCTGCTGACCCGGGTCGCGGACCGGGCCGGCGTCCGGCCGGTGCTCGACGGGCTGCCGGACCACGTCGAGGCGGTGCGCCGCGGTGAGCTGCTGTTCCTGCTCAACCACGGCCGCGAGCCGGTCACCGTGGACGTCCCCGGCACCCACCACGACCTGCTGACGGAGACGGCCGTGACCGACCGGATCACCCTCGGCCGCCACGGCGTGGCGGTGCTGCGGTCATGAGCGCCACGCCCGTCCACGGAACCTGGGAGCCGAGCCCGGCCGCCCGCTGGGAGGACGGCTTCCTGAGCGGCAACGGCCACCACGGCGCCCTTGTGTTCGGCGATCCGGACGACGACCGGACCGTCGTCACGCACCACACCCTCGTCCGGCCGAACGGGGGCGACGGCGAGCACCGCCTGCCGCCCGAGCTGGCCGACGGGCTCCCCGGCCTCCAGGACCGGCTGCTCTCCGGTGACCTGACCGCCGCCGAGGACTTCACCGACGGCCGCCCCCTGCAGTGGGTGCGGCCCTTCCACCCGGCCTTCCAGGTACGCCTGCGCCGCCCGGACGGCGACCGGGACGCCGGCCGGGACGGCGACCGGGCCCGGTACCGCCGCACGGTCGACTTCGCCACCGGCGTCACGGAGGCGACCCGCGCCGACTGGACCAGCCGCGTCTTCGTCTCCCGCGCCGACGACGTGATCGTCCAGCACGTCACCGCCCCCGGTCTCACCCTCGACGTGTCCCTGGACCACCGCCTCCCGGGCGCCCCCACCGCACTGGGCGTCGGCCACGGCGCCGTCCTCACCGCGGAGGGGGCCCTGCTGAGCCTGCGCGCCCGCTACCCGGACAGCGACCGCGCCTACACCGGCGTCACCCTGGTCGCCGTCACCGGCGGCACGACGACGCTCGCCCCTCCGGGAGCGCGCATCGAGGGCGCGCGGTCCGTCCTGCTGCTCACCCGGGTCCGGCGGCACACCGGGGAGGCGGACGTGGTCGCCGAGGGCCGCGCCCTGCGCGACCTGCTCGACGAGGGCCGGGACGCGTACGACGGCCTCCTGGCCCGCCACCTGACGCTCCACCGCACCGCGTACGAACGCGTCACCCTCGACCTGGCCGCCGACCCGGCCGAACGCGCCCTGCCGGGCTCCGCGCTGCTGACCCGGCCGCACAGCGCCGCCCTGCTCGAGCGGCTCTTCGCGGCAGGCCGCTACCACCTGCTGTCCGCCAGCGGTCTGTTCCCGCCCCGCCTCACCGGCCTGTGGACCGGCGACTGGGACACCGCCTGGTCCGGCGCCTTCACCAACGACGCCAACCTCAACCTCCAGACCGCCTCCGCCGCCGCGGCCGCCCTCCCCGAGGTCACCGAGGCGCTGGCGTCACTCGTCCACCGCCAGCTGCCCGACTGGCGGGACAACGCCCGCGCGGTCTTCGGCGCGCGGGGCGCGGTCGCGCCCGCGCACACCGACGGCGAGTCCGGGCACACGTACCACTTCAGCCGCGAGTACCCCCTCCACCTGTGGACCGCCGGCGCCGACTGGCTCCTCAAGCCCCTCGTCGACCACGACGAGACCCGCGGCGAACGCGACCCGCGCACCGCCGCCGCGCTCGCCGAGGTCGCCCTGTTCTACGAGGACTTCCTCACCCGCACCGACCGCGAGGGCCGACTGGTCGTCGTCCCCTCCTACTCGCCCGAGAACCGGCCCGCGAACGCGAGCTGGGGCGCGGTCAACGCGGCCATGGACCTCTCCGCGGCCCGGCACGCCCTGCTGACCGCCGCCGACCACCACCCGGAGCACGCCGACCGCTGGCGGGCGCTCGCCGGACGGCTCCCGCCGCACCGGATCAACGCCGACGGCGCGCTCGCCGAATGGGCCTGGCCGGGCCTGGACGACTCCTACGACCACCGCCACCTCAGCCACCTCTACGGCGTCTGGCCGCTGGAGGAGATCACCCCCTACGACACCCCCCACCTGGCCGCCGCCGCGCACCGCGCGCTGGAACTGCGCGGCACCGAGAACGACTCCGCGCACGGCCATCTGCACCACGCCCTGATCGCGGCACGGCTGCGGGACGGCGAGCGGGTCGCCCACGCGCTCGCCCAGGTGCTGGAGGGCGACTTCTTCCACGCCTCCCTGATGAGCGCGCACTATCCGCACCGCGACGTCTACAACGCCGACGCCGCCCACACCCTGCCCGCCGTACTGATCGAGGCGCTCGTGCAGTCCACCCCCGACCGGCTGGTCCTGCTGCCCGCCCCGCCGCCGGCGTACCCGAGCGGCGCCCTGCGCGGGGTGCGCACCCGCTTCGGCGCCGCACTCGACCTCACCTGGTCCCCGGACGGCGCCACCGCCGTCCTGCGGCCGGACCGCACCCACCGCGTCGAACTGTGGACTTCCGCCGGCGCCGAGCCCCTCGACCTCGTCGCCGGAGAAGACCGCGTCCTCACCCTGAGGACGCGGTGACCCCCGTGATTCCCCCCACCCATGGAAGGAACACCATGGCAACACGCACCGTGCGCAGGATCACCCAGGTCCTGCTGGCCCCCGCCCTCGCGCTCGGCGCCACCGTCGGCCTCGCCTCCGCCCCCGCCCACGCCGCCGTCTGGAACTCCTGCGAGCAGTGGGGCAACACCAGCCTGAACGGCTACACGCTCTACAACAACATCTGGGGCTCCGGCGCCGGCAGCCAGTGCGTCTGGGCCAACTCCGGCACCAACTGGGGCGTGTGGGCGGACCACCCGAACACCGGCGGCATCAAGTCCTACCCGAACGCCAAGAAGGTGATCAACAAGCCGATCGCCTCGCTCGGTTCGCTCAGCAGCAGCTACAACGTCACGGTGCCGTCCTCGGGCGCGTACAACACCTCGTACGACATCTGGGACACGGACTACGACTACGAGATCATGCTCTGGGTCAACCACCACGGCGCCGTCGGCCCGCTCGGCAGCCCCCAGGGCACGGTGACGCTCGGCGGCCACACCTGGAACGTCTACAAGGGGAGCAACGGGCACAACGAGGTCTTCTCGTTCCTGCGCACCTCCGACTCCACCTCCGGCACGGTGAACATCCTGCCGATCCTGAAGTGGATCAAGGACACCAAGGGCTGGATGGGCAACGAGACCATCGGCGACGTCCAGTTCGGGTACGAGATCACCTCGTCGTCCGGCGGGCTGGACTTCCGCACCAACAACCTGACGGTGTCGGGCGGTTAGGCGCCTCCCACGAGGCGATGAGCGGGGTGTCCCGGTTCCCGGGGCACCCCTTCCGCGTCAGGGCTCCGGCGTGGCCGGCCTTCCGCTCGCGCTCTCGAGCGCGCGCTTCACGGCCTGTTCGTCCCGGCCGGACAGGACCTTCTCCAGGCTGGTGTCGTCCGTGCGGGAGAAGTGTTCGCCCAGTGCGACGTCCTCCTCGCTCAGGACCCGTCCGCACCACTCCCCCCGGGCGACGGTGCGGTCGTCGAACGGGACGGCGGCGCCCTCGCCGAGGACGGTCCACCGGCCGTCCGCCCAGCGCAGGGCGAGCAGGTAGGTGTGGCCGGTCTCCAGGCGGGGCGCGTACGCGGTCGTGGCCTTCGTGCGGACGCCGCTCTCCCGGTGCACCCGCCATCCGGCGGCCACCATCTCGAAGTCCTCGCCGAGGGGGCGCCGGGGGCTCTGCGCGGACCAGAGGACGCCGTCCGTGCGGAAGGTCACCGTGCGGTCGGTCGCGTAGCGGAGCGGGCCCTCGGCGAAGTCACGCCGGTTGGTGTCCCGCTCGGCGGTCGGCGTGGCCACGACGACGTGGTCGGCGTGGGTGACCCAGTCCTTCGCGGTCTGGGAGGGGCGGTCGTCGGCGGCGGCCCCGCAGCCCACCACCGTGTCCAGGCCGTCCTTGCCGATCAGGACACTGGCGACGATTCCGGCGGCGGCCAGGCAGACCGCGACGGGCCGCCCCGTCCGGTCGAGAAGCGCAGTCAACGAAGTCCCTCGTTCTCGCACGTGGAGAGGCCGGGCGGCACCGCACGGTGCCTCCCGGCGCAGTGACGTAGTGACGACGAAGACGGCGCCCCGGCCTGTTCGGTGGCAGGACGGGCCGGTGTCGTCGATCACGGTGGCGCCGCGCCGGGAGGACGCCGGCTCCGCGCTCGCGGGATCCGCGCGCCTCCATAACGCCGTGCAGGGGCCGGAACGGGATCTCCTCCGCGGCCGCCCGCCGCGACTACGTTGTCCGGCGGTTCACCACCAAAGCGCGCCCGCGCAACCGTCCCAGCCCGCCCCGCGTGCGCGGGCGCGCTCCGGGTCAGGCACGTCCCGTCCTTCCGTCCCCCACCGAGAAGACCGAGGAACCCGCCATGACACCATCCGCTCCCGACGCGTCCGGCACCGGCACCGGTACGGGACCCGGCGCCGACCGCCGGATCAGCCGCAAGAGCCTGCTCAGGGCGGCCGTCGCCGCCGGAGCCGCCGTCCCGCTGCTCGCCACGGGCACGGTGGCGCTCGCCCGGGACGCCGGCACCCGGGGAGGGCCCCTCGCGCCGACGCCCTTCTGCGACGACGGCGACGACCCCACGCCCGACCAGATGGAGGGCCCCTACTTCAAGCCGAACTCCCCGCTGCGCACCGATCTCGTGGCACCGGGCGCCCCCGGCACCCGGCTCACCGTCAGCGGTTACGTCTTCGGCCGGAACTGCGTCCCGCTCGCGGGCGTCCTGCTCGACTTCTGGCAGGCCGACCCCGCGGGCGCCTACGACATGGCCGGACACGCCTTCCGCGGGCACCAGTTCACCGGCTCCTCCGGCGCCTTCACCCTGCGGACGGTCGTGCCCGGCCTCTACCCGGGCCGCACCCGGCACCTCCACGTCAAGGCCCAGGCGCCCGGCGAGCCCGTGCTCACCACCCAGCTGTACTTCCCCGGTGAGCCCCGCAACGGCACGGACGCGCTCTTCGACCCGGCCCTGCTGATGAACGTCCGCGACGCCGGCGGCGGCAAGGAGGCCACCTTCGACTTCGTGCTCGACGTGGACGGCGGGCCCACCGATCCGCCGACCGATCCGCCCGGCGGCAGGTGGGCGCCCGGCCGCTCGTACGCGGCGGGCGACCGGGTGACCCACGACGGCGCCGCCTACCGCTGCCTGCAGGCCCACACCTCCATGACCGGCTGGGAGCCGCCCCGCGTCCCCGCGCTGTGGCGCCGCGAGTGACGTCCGTCCGGCGCCGCGGCGGCCGGGGTCCCGTGGGCCGACAGGGGACCCCGGCCGCCGCGCCTCACGCCTCCCGGACCGGGAGGCTCGCCCCGTCCCGCAGGAACAGCGGGATGCGGTCCAGCGGTGCCTCGACCGTCACGGCCGCACCGCCCCGGTACGTCTCACCGGTCCACGCGTCCGTCCAGCGCGCGCCCGCCGGGAGGTACGCCGTGCGGGCCGTGGCGCCCGCCGTCAGCACCGGGGCGACCAGCAGGTCCCGGCCGAACAGGTACGCGTCGTCCACCGACCAGGCCGCCTGGTCGCCGGGGAACTCCAGGAACAGCGGCCGCATCACCGGCAGCCCCTCCTCGTGCGCCTCCCGCATGACCCCGAGGACGTACGGCTTCAGCCGTTCGCGCAGCCGCAGGTACTTCTCCAGGATCGCGCCGGCCTCCTCCCCGTACGACCAGACCTCGTTCGGGCCGCCGGTCATGTCCGGGCCCAGGGGCATGCCGGGGTCGCGGAAGCCGTGCAGCCGCATCAGCGGGGACAGCGCGCCGAACTGGAACCAGCGGACCATCACCTCGCGGTAGGCGGGGTCGTCCGGGTCGCCGCCGTGGAAGCCGCCGATGTCGGTGTTCCACCACGGGATGCCCGACAGCGAGGTGTTGAGGCCGGCCGCGATCTGGCGGCGCAGGGTGGCGAAGTCGGTGCCGATGTCACCGGACCACAGGGCGGCGCCGTAGCGCTGGCTGCCCGCCCACGCCGAGCGGTTGAGGGTGATCACCTCGTCCTCGCCGGAGGCCTTGAGGCCCTCGTGGAAGGCGCGGGAGTTCTCGGCCGGGTACAGGTTGCCGACCTCCAGGCCCGGACCCGCCCAGTAGCGCAGGTTCTCCGGGAAACCCGGCTTCAGCTCCGGTTCGCAGGCGTCCAGCCAGAAGGCCGTGATCCCGTACGGGTCGAGGTAGTTCTCCTTGATCCTCGACCACACGAACTCCCGGGCCTCCGGGTTGGTGGCGTCGTAGAAGGCGACCTGGACCGTGGAGGCGACCTCCTTGTCCGGCCAGTCGGCGTGCGCCAGCGGACCGTACTGGGTGCCGATGAAGTAGCCGCGCTGCTCCATCACCGGGTGGTTCTCGCTCAGCGGGGAGACCGACGGCCACACGGAGACCACCAGCTTGACGCCGAGCTCGTCCAGCTCGCGCACCATCGCCGCCGGGTCGGGCCACTCCTTCGGGTCGAACTTCCACTCGCCCAGGTGGGTCCAGTGGAAGAAGTCGCAGACGATCGCGTCCAGCGGCAGGCCCCGGCGCTTGTACTCCCGTGCCACGGCGAGGAGCTCGTCCTGGGTGCGGTAGCGCAGCTTGCACTGCCAGAAACCGGCCGCCCACGCGGGCAGCATCGGCGTCCGCCCGGTCACCGCGCTGTAGCGGCGCTGGGCGTCCGCCGGGTCGCCCGCGGTGATCCAGTAGTCGATCTGCCGGGCCGAGTCCGCCACCCAGCGGGTGCCGTTGTGCGCCAGCTCCACGCGGCCGATCGCCGGGTTGTTCCACAGCAGGGTGTAGCCGCGGCTGGAGGTGAGCACCGGGATGCTGACCTCGGCGTTGCGCTGCACGAGGTCGACGACCAGGCCCTTCTGGTCCAGCCGGCCGTGCTGGTGCTGGCCCAGTCCGTACAGCCGCTCGTCGTCGTAGGCGGCGAACCGCTGCTCCAGCCGGTGGTGGCCGTTGCCGACGGCCGTGTACAGGCGGGGGCCGGGCCACCAGAAGTGGGCGCGCTCCTCGGCGAGCAGTTCGCCCCCGTCGGCGGTGCGCAGGAAGCGGACCATGCCCTCGGCGTCGACCTCGGCGGTCAGCGCGCCGACGGTCAGCCGGCCCCGGCCGTCCTCGATCTTCACGGCGGACTCGGTGGCGGGCGCCTCGTCCAGGAGGGCGCCGGGCAGGTCATGGAGCACCGGACCGCCGAGCCGGGCCCGCACCCGGACCGCGTCCGGCCCCCACGGCTCGATCCGTACGGTTTCCTGACGGCCGCTCCACTCCAGCGCACCGTCCCGCTCACGGAACGTGCCGACGGTGGGGGAGGACTGGGCGAGGCTGACCTTGGGCTGTATCTCGGCGGACTGAGTCACGAGGCGTGCTCCTGGGGGAGTGCAGACATGGAGGTGCCCTGGGAGGGGCGAGCGTTCGCTGAAGCCGAAGAGAAGGAGAGAACGGGAGGGAGGCGGGACGGGGAGAGGGAGGAGGAAGGGGGAGGGAGGATGCGGCTACTGGGCGGGGGCCGGGCCGGAACTCGCCCGGACCGTCAGCTCGGGCGCGAGCAGCACGACCTCGTCGCCGCCCCGCCCGTCGAGCTTGGCGACCAGGTGTTCCACGGCGTGCCGGCCCATCTCCTGCGCCGGGATGGCGACGGACGTGAGCCGCACCGACGCCTGGACGGCGACCTGCTCGGGGCAGATCGCGACCACCGAGACGTCCTCGGGCACGGCCCGCCCCTGCTGCCGCAGCAGGGCCAGCAACGGCTCGACCGCCGACTCGTTCTGCACGACGAACCCGGTGGTGCCCGGGCGTTCGTCGAGGATCCGGGCGAGCGTCACGGCCATCGCGTCGTACCCGCCCTCGCACGGCCGGTGCAGCAGCCGCAGCCCCAGCTCCCGTCCCCGGGAACGGAGCCCGTCGAGGGTGCGCTCGGCGAAACCGGTGTGCCGCTCGTACACCGCGGGGGCCTCGCCGATGACGGCGACGTCCCGGTGCCCCAGCGTCGCCAGGTGCTCCGCGCACAGCGCGCCGGTGGCCTTGAAGTCGAGGTCGACGCAGGTCAGACCGGTGGTGTCGGCGGGCAGCCCGATCAGCACCGCCGGCTGGTCGGTGTCCCTCAGCAACGGCAGCCGCTCGTCGTCGAGTTCGACGTCCATCAGGATCATCCCGTCGGCGAGTCCGCTGCCGGTGACACGGCGCACCGCGTCGGGACCCTCCTCGCCGGTGAGCAGCAGTACGTCGTAGCCGTGCGTGCGGGCCGTGGTGGCCACGGCGATGGCGATCTCCATCATCACCGGCACGTACATGTCCGTGCGCAGCGGGATCATCAGCGCGATGATGTTCGACCTGCTGCTGGCCAGGGCGCGGGCCCCGGCGTTCGGGTGGTACCCGAGCTCGCGGATGCTTTGTTCGACCCGCTGCCGGGTGTTCGCGGAGATGGACCGCTTGCCGCTGAGGACATAGCTCACCGTGCTCGCCGAGACTCCGGCGTGCTGGGCGACCTCGGCGAGGGTGACCATCCAGCTCTCCAAGTTTTGTGAAGCGCTTCGACAGTGCGCAGAACGTACAAGGGCGGGTGAGGGTGGTTCGACAGTAGCTCTAGCGGAGGTGGGTGTCCATAGGTTGTCGAAGCGCTTCGACAGCTTTCTTCGGAGTCCGTCGACGCCGGTCCCGTGGTGCCGCCCCAGGTTCCCATGAACGGTGCCCGACCGGCCCCCGGAGCCGCCATCGGCCGAACGGCCGCACGAAGGGTGGTGGGGTCGCTACGAATCGGGTACATACGATCGAGTAGCACCAGTCAGTAACGTAATCCCCCAGGATCACGCAAAACGATCACTCCGGGGGCAGTGACCCATACATTCCGATTCGCGGCGAGGTGAGCCTCATGTCCGCAGTGCCCGAGACCCCCCCGACTCCGTCTCGACCCACCGTCACCGAACGTGAGGCCCGCCAGGTCGCGGAGGCCGCCCGGGAACAGGACTGGCGCAAGCCCAGCTTCGCCAAGGAACTGTTCCTCGGCCGCTTCCGGCTCGACCTGATCCACCCCCATCCCCTCCCGGCCGACGAGGACGCCCAGCGCGGCGAGGAGTTCCTCGCCAAGCTCCGCGACTTCTGCGAGACGAAGATCGACGGAGCGCTGATCGAACGCGAGGCGCGCATCCCCGACGAGGTGGTCACCGGGCTCAAGGAGCTCGGCGCCTTCGGCATGAAGATCGACACCAAGTACGGCGGCCTCGGCCTCACCCAGGTCTACTACAACAAGGCCCTCGCCCTGGTCGGCTCCGCCAGCCCCGCGATCGGCGCCCTGCTCTCCGCCCACCAGTCGATCGGCGTCCCGCAGCCGCTGAAGCTCTTCGGCACGCAGGAGCAGAAGGAGACGTTCCTGCCGCGCTGCGCCCGCACCGACATCTCGGCCTTCCTGCTCACCGAGCCGGACGTCGGATCGGACCCGGCGCGGCTCGCCACCACGGCGGTCCCGGACGGCGACGGCTACGTCCTCGACGGCGTGAAGCTGTGGACGACCAACGGCGTGGTCGCCGACCTCCTCGTCGTCATGGCGCGGGTGCCGAAGTCCGAGGGCCACCGGGGCGGGATCACCGCGTTCGTCGTGGAGGCGGCATCGGAGGGCGTCACCGTCGAGAACCGCAACGCCTTCATGGGCCTGCGCGGCCTGGAGAACGGCGTCACCCGCTTCCACCGGGTCCGCGTGCCCGCCTCGCACCGCATCGGCGAGGAGGGCCAGGGCCTGAAGATCGCCCTCACCACGCTCAACACCGGGCGGCTGTCCCTGCCCGCCATGTGCGTGGGCGCCGGCAAGTGGTGCCTGAAGATCGCCCGTGAGTGGTCGGCGGCCCGGGAGCAGTGGGGCAAGCCGGTGGCGCTGCACGAGGCGGTCGGCTCCAAGATCGCCTTCATCGCGGCGACCACCTTCGCCCTGGAGGCCGTCCTCGACCTGTCCTCGCAGATGGCGGACGAGGACCGCAACGACATCCGCATCGAGGCCGCCCTCGCCAAGCTGTACGGCTCGGAGATGGCCTGGCTGATGGCCGACGAACTGGTCCAGATCCGCGGCGG
>NZ_JAPSKQ010000103.1:0-19011 GCF_031181555.1 Streptomyces sp.
CGTGCGGCTTCTCCGAGACCGTCCGGCTGAACGAGTTCAACCGCGGCAAGCTGGTCTGGAAGGTCGACTGGCCCATGCGGTGGGCCTACGAGGGCGTGATCTTCGAGCCGAGCGGCGTCGACCACTCCTCGCCCGGGTCGTCGTTCCAGGTCGGCGGGCAGATCGTCGGGATCTTCGGCGGCAAGCAGCCCATCGGCCCCATGTACGCCTTCGTCGGCATCAGCGGCATGGCCAAGATGTCGTCCTCGCGCGGCGGCGTGCCCACGCCCGCCGACGCGCTGAAGATCATGGAGCCGCAGCTGCTGCGCTGGCTGTACGCCCGCCGCAAGCCCAACCAGTCCTTCAAGATCGCCTTCGACCAGGAGATCCAGCGCCTCTACGACGAGTGGGACCGGCTCGACGCCAAGGTCGCCGACGGCTCCGCGCTGCCCGCCGACGTCGCCGCGCACTCCCGCGCGGTGCGCACGGCGAGCGGTGAGCTGCCCAGGACGCCGAGGCCGCTGCCGTACCGCACGCTGGCGTCGGTGGCGGACATCACCGCCGGCCACGAGGACCAGGCGCTGCGCATCCTCAGCGAGCTCGACCCGGCCAACCCGCTCGCCTCGCTCGACGAGGCCCGGCCGCGCTACGACAAGGCCGAGGCGTGGATCAACACCCACGTCCCCGCCGACCAGCGCACCATCGTCCGCGCGGAGCCCGACGCCGAACTGCTGAAGTCGCTCGACGAGCAGGACCGGCAGTCCCTGCGGCTGCTGCTCGACGGACTCGCCGACCACTGGTCGCTGGACGGGCTCACCCACCTCGTCTACGGCGTGCCCAAGGTCCAGGCCGGCTTCTCCGCCGACGCCACGCCCAAGGAGCTGCCGCCGGAGATCAAGACCGCCCAGCGGTCGTTCTTCGCGCTGCTCTACCACCTGCTGGTCGGGCGGGACACCGGCCCGCGTCTGCCCACGCTGCTGCTCGCGGTGGGGCAGGACCGGGTGCGGACGCTGCTCGGGGAGTAGACCGCGGTCCGACGACGAGGCGACGAAGGGGGCGCCCGGTGGTTTCACCGGGCGCCCCCTTTCCGTCGTCCCGCCGTCCCGTCGCCGCGGTCCGCCACGGTCAGGCGATGTGGTTCTCCTCCAGCTCCGCCGAGTGGCGCTTGGTGAAGCGTTCCACGAGGGCCTTCAGGTCGCTCCGGCTCAGCGTCGTGCCGTAGGTCGCCTGGATGTTGTCGCCGAGGACGCGGGGCGTGGGGTAGCTGCCGTCTATCGACTGGCGGAACACCTGGTAGTACGCCTCCTCGTCCGGCTCGGCGACCGGGGTGCCGCCGCCCTCGCCCAGCTCGCGGGTGCGGCCCGGGCTCACCGGGATGGGGAAGCTGCCGGTCTCCTCGGGGGAGGGCTCCTGGACGGGGGGTTCCTCCTGGTACTGGTCCTGGTACTCCTCGGCCTGCCGCTGCTCCGCGACCCACTGGGCGTACTGGTCCGGGTCGTAGGTGGGGTCGTAGTCGCCGTGGTACTCCACGGACTGCGGGTCCCGGGCGTGCAGCCAGGGGTTCGTGTCCGGGGCGGCCTCCTCGTACGGCACCGGCTCCGCGTCCTGCCGGCTGCCGGCGAGCTGCGGGCGCTGCTCGGCGGGCGGCACCGCGCTCTGCGGGGCGGGGCTCTCCGCGCGCGGCGCCGGAGGTATCAGCGCCGGCTCTATGCCCGCCGCCGCCAGGCCCGCCGGGG
This sequence comes from Streptomyces sp., assembly GCF_031181555.1. Lineage (GTDB taxonomy): Bacteria > Actinomycetota > Actinomycetes > Streptomycetales > Streptomycetaceae > Streptomyces > Streptomyces fimbriatus. The sequence continues at coordinate 1,716 of NZ_JAPSKQ010000103.1, forward strand.
CGGTGTCGGCGAGGGGGACGCCGTACTTGGCGAGGCGCAGCGGCATCAGGGCCTCCACCGGGGCCTTGCGGCGCCAGCCGCGGCCGAAGCGGGAACGCAGGCGGGCCTGGTAGACCAGGCGTTCCTGTTCCAGCTTGATCACCTGCTCGTAGGAGCGCAGCTCCCACAGCTTCATCCGCCGCCAGAGCAGGAACGTCGGGACCGGCGAGAGCATCCACCGGGTGAGGCGGACGCCCTCCATGTGCTTGTCGGCGGTGATGTCGGCGATCCGGCCGATCGCGTGCCGGGCCGCCTCCACCGAGACCACGAACAGCACCGGGATCACCCCGTGCATGCCCACACCGAGCGGATCCGGCCACGCCGCCGCGCCGTTGAAGGCGATCGTCGCAGCCGTCAGCAGCCACGCCGTCTGCCGCAGCAGCGGGAAGGGGATGCGGATCCACGTCAGCAGCAGATCCAGGGCCAGCAGGACGCAGATACCGGCGTCGATGCCGATCGGGAAGACGTAACTGAAGTCCCCGAAGCCCTTCTTCAAGGCCAGTTCGCGGACGGCCGCGTACGAACCCGCGAAGCCGATACCGGCGATGATCACGGCACCGGTGACGACCACGCCGATGAGAACCCGGTGCGTCCGTGTCAGCTGTAGTGGCGCGGCCACCCGTACTCCCCTCCCTTTGCGTGTTGTTGCGCGCAACAGAGTGGCACATGTGTACGGAAGACGGGTGGCCGGTTCCGGTTCGGTGCCGGGTCAGCCCTCGTCCGACGCCTTCGACGCGGCCTTCGACGCGGACGCGGACGCCGACTTCGACGGCGAACCGCTCGGCTCGCCGGCTCCGGCCCCGGCGCCCTCGCCGTTCTCCTCCGTCACCGCGGCCACCGCCTCCGCGGCCGCCTTCTTCGCGTCCTTCATCAGGTCGTCGGCGCTCGGTGTCTTGTCACCGGCCAGGCCGGCACCGTTGTAGTCGAGGGTGACGACCACGTTCTCCACGCGTGCCACGACCGTCTGCTGCTTGAAGGTGCCTTCCTTCTTCTTCAGCTCGTACCGCACGGCCGTCGCCTCGTCGCCCGTCCCGGCGAGCGGCTCCGCCTCGGTCTTCCTGGCACCCTCGGCCGCCTGCGCGTCCCGCACCTGCTTGCCGTAGTACTCCTCGGCCAGCTCGTCGCCCGCACCGCGCGTCACGTCCGACTCGAAGCGCAGCAGCGACACGTTCAGCCAGCGGAACTGCGAGCCCTTCACGCCGTTGTTGTCGAGGCTGCTCCAGGAGCAGCTGGCGCGCGTCGACACGTCGTCCGACTTGCCCTCCTTGCCCGACTCGGCCTTCGGGACGAGGTCCTCCAAGGTCTTCTTCGACAGCACCTTGCACGACTCCGGGAGCGTCTTGTACGCCGCCGCCCGCACCGTCGGGGACGGGCTCGCGGACGCCGACGCCGAAGCGCTCGACGCCTTGTCCTTGCCGTCGTCGGAGCCGGAGTCCGAGGAGCAGCCGGCGGCGACCAGTACCACGGGGACGGCGCCCGCGCAGACAAGGGCGCGGACGAGGCGCTTCGCTCGCTGATCGTGCTGGTCTCGCTGTGCTCGTCGCTGCATGGTTCCTTCACTCATGACGCTCGTGTTCCCTGCGGTCGGAACGGGGTCCGAGAGGTCACGGTACGCGGTGAGCCACCTGTGTGGTCTTCCTTCGCCGGCTTTGCGCGTCGGCGTGAAGGCGCCGTGAACGACGCTCAGCCACTCAGCGAATCGGCCAGCCGGGAAGCCAGTTCCCGCGCCCTGTCCTGCATTTCCCTGCTGTCCGGGACGGCACCGACGACCGCCGGCTGCTCCGCGTACTCGACGGTCACGATCACGTTGGACGTGCGGAACGCCACAGTCACCGTGCGCTGTTCGGTGGTCGAGCCGGAACTGCTCAGCTCGTCGTCGAGGAAGGCCTCGTCACCGAGGTCCTCCAGGAGGCGGGGCCGGAGGTCGGAGGGGGAGGCGGAGGGCGACCCGGAAGGGAACTCGGAGGAGGACCCGGACGAGGATGACGCGGAGGAGGCGGACGAGGAGGGCGACGAACTCGGGCCCGTGACAGGGCTGCTGCCGGTGCCGGCGGAACCGGACTCCGTGGCCGTCGGCGCCGGGAGGTGCGCCGCCGCCCGCTTCCCCGCGAAGAGCTGCTCGGCCCGGTTGTCGTCGCTGACGGCGTTGTCGTAGGAGACGACCCGCTCGAAGTCGACCAGCAGGTGGTCGGTCGCCTCCGCCGACTCCACCTTCCAGCGGCAGCCCACCTTGCGGTCGGTGTCGTACGTGAGGGTCGCCTCGCCCGCGTACGCCTTCTCGCGCTGCGCCTCGTCGGTCAACTCCTCCAGTCCGGGCAGGAGTTCCTCGAGTATCGCCTCGTCGACCGCGCCGCAGGGTTCGGGGAGCGTGGCGTACCTGCCGGGCTGGGCCGCCTGCGTCGCGGTGCCGGCGCTCCCCGGGTTGGAGTTGTCCGACGGGCCGCCGTCGCCCGAGCCGCCGGTGCAGCCGGCCAGCACGGCCGCCAGGAGCGCGGCGACGCCGGGTACGTACGCCTTCCGCTGCACGGTCGGGCTCCTCTCGACGGTGGGTGCGGGCCGGTGCCCGCGGGGTCCCCCAGTGCCTGTGCTGGTGTTCCCCCAGTGTCCCCGCTGGTTATTCGCTTGCCGCAGGGGGGCGCCCCCCGCAGACAATGTGTATCGCACGCACTGCCGTGGACGCCGGTCCGTCATCCCTTTTCGTCGACCTTGGCGCCGGTTTTGCGATTCGGGACTTCTGTTCGTTCACCGGGGGAAAGAGGACGTTATGTCGTACGTGGAACTGCCGGGCGCGAAGGTGCCGATCCGCATGTGGACGGACCCGGCGACGGTCGAGGAGGGCGCCCTCCAGCAGCTGCGGAACGTGGCGACCCTGCCGTGGATCAAGGGCCTGGCCGTGATGCCGGACGTGCACTACGGAAAGGGCGCGACGGTCGGGTCGGTCATCGCGATGCGGGGTGCGGTGTGCCCGGCGGCGGTGGGCGTCGACATCGGCTGCGGCATGTCGGCGGTGCGGACGTCCCTGACGGCGAACGACCTCCCCGGTGATCTCTCGCGGCTGCGGTCGAAGATCGAGCAGGTCATTCCGGTGGGCCGGGGGATGCACGACGACCCGGTCGACCCGGGACGGCTGCACGGCTTCGCGACCTCCGGGTGGGAGGACTTCTGGAGGCGGTTCGGCGGGGTGGCGGACGCGGTGAAGTTCCGTGAGGAGCGGGCCGTCAAGCAGATGGGGACGCTGGGCGGGGGCAACCACTTCGTGGAGGTGTGCACCGATACGGACGGTTCCGTCTGGCTCATGCTCCACTCCGGTTCCCGGAACATCGGCAAGGAACTCGCCGAGCACCACATCGGCGTGGCCCAGAAGCTCCCGCACAACCAGAACCTGGTCGACCGCGACCTCGCCGTCTTCGTCGCGGACACCCCGCAGATGGCGGCGTACCGCAACGACCTGTTCTGGGCGCAGGAGTACGCGAAGTACAACCGCTCGATCATGATGGCACTCCTGAAGGACGTGATCCGCAAGGAGTTCAAGAAGGCGAAGCCGACCTTCGAGCAGGAGATCAGCGCGCACCACAACTACGTGGCCGAGGAGCGCTACGACGGCATGGACCTGCTCGTGACCCGCAAGGGCGCGATCCGCGCGGGTTCCGGCGAGTACGGGATCATCCCGGGGTCGATGGGCACCGGTTCGTACATCGTCAAGGGCCTCGGGAACCCCGCGTCCTTCAACTCGGCGTCGCACGGCGCCGGCCGGCGCATGAGCCGCAACGCGGCGAAGCGGCGCTTCTCGACGAAGGACCTGGAGGAGCAGACGCGGGGTGTGGAGTGCCGCAAGGACTCCGGTGTCGTGGACGAGATCCCGGGGGCCTACAAGCCGATCGAGCAGGTCATCGACCAGCAGCGGGACCTCGTGGAGGTCGTGGCGAAGCTGAAGCAGGTCGTCTGCGTCAAGGGCTGACGGGCCGCTCCTCGCGCTCCGCTCAGCGCGGTTCCCGGTGGACCTTCGTGTTCGACGCCTGGGCGCGGGGGCGGACGACGAGCAGGTCGATGTTGACGTGGCTCGGGCGGGTCACCGCCCAGGTGATCGTGTCGGCGACGTCGTCGGCCGTCAGGGGCTCGGCGACCCCCTCGTAGACCTTGGCGGCCCTCTCCGCGTCGCCGCCGAAGCGGGTGAGCGCGAACTCCTCCGTCTTCACCATGCCGGGCGCGATCTCGACGACGCGCACCGGCCGCCCGACGATCTCCAGGCGCAGGGTCTCGGCGAGCACGTGGGCGCCGTGCTTGGCGGCGACGTAGCCCGCGCCGCCCTCGTAGGTGGCGTGGCCGGCGGTGGAGGACACGACGACGACCGTGCCGTCGCCGCTCGCCTCCAGCTTGGGCAGCAGGGCCTGGGTGAGGTTGAGGGTGCCGATGACGTTCGTCTCGTACATCGTGCGCCAGTCGTCCGGGTCGCCGGTCGCGACCGGGTCCGCGCCGAGGGCGCCGCCCGCGTTGTTGACGAGGACGCCGACGGTCCTGAACGCGGTGGCGAACTCGTCGACCGCCGCGCGGTCGGTGACGTCGAGCGGGTACGCCGTCGCCGAGTGGCCGGCCGCGGTGAGCTCCCCGGCGAGCGCCTCGATGCGGTCCTTGCGGCGGGCGGTGAGGACGACGCGGTAACCGGCCTCGGCGAGCCGGCGTGCCGTGGCGGCGCCGATCCCGCTGCTCGCACCCGTGACGACGGCGATGCGGGACGCGGCGGACGGTACGGCGGTGGCCATGGGCTGCTCCTCGGGCGGTCGGGACCGGGCCCGGTCAGCATAAGGCGGGCGGGACGGCGCACGACGGGCCCGGTACCCGGGCGGACCGGGGCGACCGTCAGCCGTTGCGCGGCGCCCACATGATCAGGGCCATCCCGGCGAGGCAGACCAGCGCGCCGGTGATGTCCCAGCGGTCCGGGCGGTAGCCGTCGGCGACCGCGCCCCACAGGATCGAGCCGGCGACGAAGATGCCGCCGTACGCGGCGAGGACGCGGCCGAAGTGGGCGTCGGGCTGGAAGGTGGCGACGAAGCCGTAGGCGCCGAGGGCGAGGACGCCGCCGGCCGCCCACATCCAGCCGCGGTGTTCCCGCACGCCCTGCCAGACCAGCCAGGCGCCGCCGATCTCGAACAGGGCGGCGAGGACGAACAGGGCGGCGGAGCGGAGGATCGACATGCGGGCAGCTTCGCACGCCTCCGCCGGCGCTCCCCGCGCGTCACCTGACGGGGGGCGCCTGGCACGGGCCGCGCGGGGGATACATCCACCCGAGGGAAGCGGACGAGGAGGAGCGGGGATGCCGGGGAACACGCGGGCGGGGCTGATGGCGGAACTGGCCGTGGTGTCCCGGCGCTACATGGCCTCCTACGCCCTGTTCGGCCAGGCCCTCGCCGATCACCTGGGCCTGCACCCCACCGATCTGCAGTGCCTGAACCTGCTCACGCTGGAGGACGGCCCGGTGACGACCGGCCGGATCGCGGAGCTGACGGGGCTGACGACCGGGTCGGCGACGCGGCTGGTGGACCGGCTGGAGCGGGCGGGTCACGTGGTCCGGGAGCGGGACGCGGGCGACCGGCGGCGGGTACTGGTGGCGGTGGTGCCGGAGAAGGCCGCCGAGTTCGGGCGGGTGTGGGACCGCCTCGGCGGCTGGGTCGCGCTCTTCGACGACCTGGACGACTCCCAGCTGGCCCTGTTCATCGACCACATGAGGCGCACGGCGGAGTTCAGCGCGGAGCAGACCGCCCGCCTGCGGTCGGGGGAGGGCGGGCCCTGACCGACCGGGTGCGGGGGCGGCCGGTGCCGGGACCCTCCGGCCGGGCCGGGGGAGCGGGGGAATAGGAGGGGCGGGGCGGTCGTTCAGAGGTATAGTTGAACGGTCAACAACCTGGAGGGTGAGCGGCCATGCAGTTCGGGATCTTCAGCGTCGGGGATGTCACGCCCGACCCGACCACGGGGCGTACGCCGACCGAGCGCGAGCGGATCAAGGCCATGGTCGCCATCGCGCTGAAGGCCGAGGAGGTCGGCCTGGACGTGTTCGCGACCGGGGAGCACCACAACCCGCCGTTCGTGCCGTCGTCGCCGACCACCATGCTCGGCTACATCGCCGCGCGGACGGAGCGGCTGATCCTGTCCACCTCCACCACGCTGATCACCACCAACGACCCGGTGAAGATCGCCGAGGACTACGCGATGCTCCAGCACCTGGCCGACGGCCGGGTCGACCTGATGATGGGGCGCGGCAACACCGGGCCGGTCTACCCCTGGTTCGGGCAGGACATCCGGCAGGGCATCAACCTCGCCGTCGAGAACTACGCCCTGCTGCACCGGCTGTGGCGCGAGGACGTCGTCGACTGGGAGGGGAAGTTCCGCACGCCGCTGCAGGGCTTCACCTCCACCCCGCGTCCGCTGGACGGCGTACCGCCGTTCGTCTGGCACGGCTCGATCCGCTCCCCGGAGATCGCCGAGCAGGCCGCGTACTACGGCGACGGCTTCTTCCACAACAACATCTTCTGGCCGGCCGACCACACCAAGCGGATGGTCGAGCTGTACCGGGCCCGCTACGCCCACTACGGGCACGGCACCCCCGAGCAGGCGATCGTCGGCCTCGGCGGACAGGTGTTCATGCGGAAGAACTCCCAGGACGCGGTGCGCGAGTTCCGGCCGTACTTCGACGTCGCGCCGGTCTACGGGCACGGGCCCTCGCTGGAGGAGTTCACCGAGCAGACCCCGCTGACCGTGGGCTCCCCGCAGCAGGTGATCGAGAAGACGCTGTCCTTCCGCGAGTACGCCGGCGACTACCAGCGCCAGCTGTTCCTGATGGACCACGCCGGGCTGCCGCTGAAGACCGTGCTGGAGCAGCTCGACCTGCTGGGCGAGGAGGTCGTGCCGGTGCTGCGCGAGGAGTTCGCCAAGAACCGGCCCGCGAACGTGCCGGACGCGCCCACCCACGCGTCCCTGCTGGCCGACGCCAGGAACAAGGAAGGAGCACGGGCATGAGGCTCGTCGTCGTCTCCGCCGGACTGAGCGTCCCGTCGTCCACCCGGCTGCTCGGCGACCGGCTGGCCGCCGTCGCCGCCCCGGCCGCGACGGCCCCGGAACCCGCCCCGGCCGACACCCGGGTGATCGAGCTGCGCGACCTCGCCGTGGAGATCGCGCACACCTTCACCAGCGGGTTCCCGGGCCGGGCGCTGGCCGACGCGTTCGACGCGGTGGCGGAGGCCGACGGCCTGATCGTCGTCACCCCCGTGTTCTCCGCGTCCTACAGCGGCCTGTTCAAGTCGTTCTTCGACGCGCTGAGCGTCACCGACCCCGACGCCCTCGCCGGGAAGCCGGTGCTGATCGCCGCGACCGGCGGCACCGCCCGGCACTCCCTCGTCCTGGACCACGCCCTGCGCCCGCTCTTCGCGTACCTGAGGGCCGTCGTCGTCCCCACCGGCGTCTACGCCGCCTCCGAGGACTGGGGCGCCGAGGGCCTGGACGGGCGGATCGAGCGGGCGGCCGGGGAACTGGCCGCGCTGATGGCGGGGCTGTCCACCGCCCGTCCCCTGCCCCAGCGCGACTCCTTCGAGGAGGTCACACCGTTCGAGGAGCGGCTCGCCGCGCTGCGGCCCACCGGGTGAGAGCCGAGTAAGAAGCGGGCCCCGGCGCCGTCCGCCGGGGCCGGGGACGGGAGCGGTTGGCACACTGGGCCCGTGCCGCACACCGTTCTGCTCGCCGAAGACGATCGCGCCATCCGCAACGCCCTGGAACGCGCCCTGACCCTGGAGGGCTACCGGGTCACGGCGGTCGCCGACGGCGTCGAGGCCCTCGCGCAGGTCCACCGCAGCCGGCCCGACGTGCTGGTACTGGACGTGATGATGCCCGGCATCGACGGGCTCCAGGTGTGCCGGGTGCTGCGCGCCGAGGGCGACCGCACGCCCGTGCTGATGCTGACGGCGCTGGTGGAGACCGCCGACCGGATCGCGGGACTGGACGCGGGCGCCGACGACTACGTCGTCAAGCCCTTCGACGTCGAGGAGGTCTTCGCCCGGCTGCGCGCCCTGCTGCGCCGGGCCCGGCCCGACCCGGAGGACGGCGGCGGAGCCCCCGCCGCCGAGCCGCCGAGGCCGGAGGCCCCCGGGCGGTTCGTCGAGGCGGCCGGGGTGCGCATGGACCCGCAGGCCCGCCGGGCCTGGCGGGGCGGGCGGGAGCTGGAGCTGACCCGCACCGAGTTCGAGCTGCTGGAGCTGCTGGTCGGCAACGCGGGCGTCGTCCTGGACCACTCCACCATCTACGACCGCATCTGGGGCTACGACTTCGGCCCCGGCTCCAAGAACCTCGCCGTCTACGTCGGCTATCTGCGCCGCAAGCTCGACGAGCCCGGCGCGCCGCAGCTGATCCACACGGTGCGCGGGGTGGGCTACGTGCTGCGGGAGGACTGACGTGTCCCCCGGTGCTTCGGGTGCCGCCGACACCTCAGGTGCCTCGGCCGCTCCCGGTGCCGCCCCGGGCCGCGCGTACCGGCCGCCGGCCGCGCGGCGGGGGCTGCGGCTGCTGTCGCTGGGCACCACCTTCGCGGTGGCGTTCGCGGCGGTCACCGCCACGGTCACCGTCCTGGTCGGCTTCCTGTCCTACAACGCGGCCGCCCGGCTGGTGCGGGTGGACCAGCAGTCCGTGTTCGACGAGGTCGTGCAGGACCTGCGCGGCGAGGTGCGGGAGAACCGGATGACACCGGTCGACTTCTCCTCCACCGCCCCCGGCCACGACCTGGTGCGGCCCGCCCGGACCGACGTGCAGGTGCTCGGGCCGGACGGCAGCGTCTTCGACCCGGGCAGCCCGGGGCTGCCGGTGGTCGCCGCCGACCGCCGGATCGCGGGTGCCGCCACGGCCGGCGAGGTGGTGGTGCACGCGGACGTCGACGTCGGCGACGACGTCTACCGGGTCGCGACCGTCTCGCTGGGCGGCAGCCGGGGCGCGGTGCAGGTCGCGCAGGAGTTCAGCGACACGGAGGACCTGCTGCGGGCCCTCCAGCGGCGCACGCTGCTCCTGATGGCGGCGGTGGTGGTCGCCGCCGGGCTGTTCGGCTGGTGGCTGGCCCGGCGCATCACCCGCCGGCTCGTCGTCCTCACCAACGCCGCCGAGGACGTCGCCCGCACCCGCCGGCTCGGCATCCAGGTGCCCGTCGCGGGCTACGACGAGGTGGGCCGCCTCGGCCGCGCCTTCGACCGGATGCTGGGCCGGCTCGCCCAGTCCGAGGAGGACCAGCGCCGCCTGGTGCAGGACGCCGGGCACGAGCTGCGCACCCCGCTCACCTCCCTGCGCACCAACATCTCCCTGCTGCGCCGCATCGACGAACTGCCGCCCGGCACCCGGGAGGAACTCGTCGCCGACCTCACCCAGGAGGCCCGCGAACTGACCGACCTGGTCAACGAGCTCGTCGACCTCGCGGCCGGCCAGTCCGACACCGAGCCGCCGCAGCGGGTCGACCTCGCCGACGTCGCCGAGGACGTGGCGGGACTGGCCCGGCGCCGCAGCGGGCGGGAGATCGTGGTCCGGGCGAGCGGCGACACCACGACCGACGGGCGGCCCGGGATGCTCACGCGGGCGCTGTCCAACCTGGTCGAGAACGCCGTCAAGTTCGACCGGGACGGCGGGTCGCCCGTGGAGATCCGCGTCGCCGGCCCCGCCCGGCCGGGCACGGTACGGGTGGAGGTGCGCGACCGGGGGCCCGGGATCGCCGACGACGACCTGACCCGGGTCTTCGACCGCTTCTACCGCGCCGCCGACGCCCGCTCCCTCCCCGGCTCCGGTCTCGGCCTGTCCATCGTCCGCGAGGTGGCCCTCGCGCACGGGGGAGCGCCGTACGCCTTCCGGCGGGAGGGCGGCGGGACGGTGATCGGGTTCACGGTGGGCGGCGGCGCGGTGGAGCGGACGGGCGAGGACGAGGGGCGCTGACGGCGCCGGCCGGCGGGGCCCCGGCGGGGGCGGCGCATCTCGTGCGGGCAGCCCGGCCGGGCCCGACGGGCGTCCGGGCCGGGCGCGCGGACCCCCCCGGTGCGGGCTCGTCCGCGGCGGTCGCGGGCCCCGCGCCGTCCGGTCGGGGCCGGGCCGTGGTCGGCGCTCCCGAGCGGGACGCGCCGCCCCCGGTACCGGACGCGTCGCGGGAGAGCGGGCCGACGCGCCGGCCCCTCGGGGCGGCGGGACCGGTCGACGCGCCGGTGCGGGACCACGGGCGTGCCGCGCTGACGGCCGGCACCGGGAACGCCCGCGGTCGAGGCGTACGGGCGGGCCGGGATGCGCAGGTATGCGTTCGGGGCCGCGGACGTCGCCGCCCCGTGGGACGAGGGGAGGGGCGGCAGCGTGCTGACCGACGAGGAGGGCGCCGCGCTGGCGGCGATCGACGAGGCGGCTCTGGGGCGGACCCTGTTGGAGCTGATCGCGGTGCCGAGTGTGACCGGGAGCGCCGCCGAGTCGGAGCTCCAGCACCAGCTGGCCGGGCGGCTGGAGTGGCTCGGCCTGGAGACCGACCTGTGGTCGATGGACCTGCCCGCGCTGCGCGCCCACCCGGACTTCCCGGGCACGGAGGCGCCCCGCGAGGAGGCGTGGGGCCTGGTCGGCACCACCCCCGACGGCGGCGACGGGCCGACCCTGATCCTCCAGGGCCACGTCGACGTCGTACCGCCCGGGGACCTCGCGGCCTGGGACGGCGACCCGTTCGTGCCCCGGGTGACCGGTGACCTCGTGCACGGGCGCGGGGCCTGTGACATGAAGGCCGGTCTCGCGGCGCACCTCGCCGCGCTCGCCGCGATACGGGCGGCCGGGACACGGCTGCGCGGCCGGGTGGCCGTGCACTGCGTCGTCGGCGAGGAGGACGGCGGCCTCGGCGCGTTCGGCACCCTGCGGCGCGGTCACCGCGGCGACGCCTGCGTCATCGCCGAGCCCACCGCGGGCGCGCTGATCACCGCCAACGCGGGCGCGCTGACGTTCCGCATCACCGTGCCCGGCAGGGCGGCGCACGGCAGTTCGCGGGAGCTGGGGGTGAGCGCCGTCGACGCCTACCTGCCCCTGCACCGGGCGCTGGCCGCCCTGGAGACCGAGCGCAACCGCGACCCGTCCCCGCTGCTGGCCGAGTACCCGATCCCGTACGGCCTGTCGGTGGGCACGGTGCGCGCCGGGGACTGGGCGAGCAGCGTGCCCGACCTGCTGGTCGCCGAGGGGCGGCTCGGCGTACGGCTCGGCGAGGACCCGGCCGACGCGCGCGCCGCGTTGGAGCGGTGCGTGGCCGAGACCTGCGCCGCCGACCCCTGGCTGCGGGACCATCCGGCCACCGTGAGCTGGCCGGGCGGGCAGTTCGCGAGCGGCCGGCTGCCCGAGGGGCACGTCCTCGCGGACGTGACCGGCGCCGCGCACGCCGACGCGACGGGTGGCCCGCGGCCGCGGCGGCGCGGGGCGACGTACGGCAGTGACCTGCGCCTCTACACCGGTGCCGGGATCCCGACGCTGCAGTACGGCCCGGGGGACATCGCGGTGGCGCACAGCGAGCGCGAACACGTGTCGATGCGGGAGGTGGTGACGGCGGCACGGACGCTGGTGCTCACGGTGCTGCGGACGGTGGGGACCAAGTGAGGCGGACGACGGGGAGGGAGTGAGGAGGGCGGTGCGCCGCTCACCCGTCACGCACGGGCCCTGTGCGAAACTCGCCCCGTGATTGTCGAACGCGCGTACGCACACGTGGGCCCGCACGACGAGGGGGAGTGGCCCTGGTCGGTCCCCTGCGTGCGGGAACTCCTTCGGGACGGACTGCGGTTCACCGCGCCGGTGACCTTCGTCGTCGGCGAGAACGGCTCGGGGAAGTCGACGCTCGTCGAGGCCCTGGCGGAGGGCTTCGGGCTGGACTCCTGGGGCGGCTCGCACGAGTGGCGCTACGCGAGCCACCGCGCCAAGTCCGTCCTGGGCGAACGCATCCGCTTCGACGCGGCCCCGCGCGGCCGCCGCATGCTCGGCTCCTGGTCCGCCCGCCAGGGCTTCTTCCTGCGCGCCGAAACGGCACTGGACGCGCTCGACCGGGAAGGGCTCGCACCCGACGCGCGCAGCCACGGCGAGGGATTCCTCGCGGCGTTCCGGGACAAGTTCCTGCGCCCCGGCCTCTACGTCCTGGACGAGCCGGAGGCGGCGCTGTCCTTCTCCTCCTGTCTCGAACTGCTCGGCCACATCGACCGGTTGGCCCGTGCCGGTGCGCAGGTCGTCTGCGCCACCCACTCCCCGCTGCTGACCGCGCTGCCCGGCGCGGACATCGTCGAGGTCGGCGACCACGGCGTGCGCCGCACCGCCTGGCAGGACCTGGCCCTGGTCGACCACTGGCGCCGCTACCTCGCCGACCCGCGGGCGTATCTGCGGCACGTGCTGGACTGAGTCCCGGGGGCCGGCCCGCCCAGAGCTGCCTCAGGGTCCGGTCCCTGAGGGACCGCGCCGTCAGGAACCCCTGGCCGGGCGGGGCGACGCGCCCTCTCAAGCCCCCTCGTACTCGCGGGGGACGGCATTCCCCTCCCTGTCCGAGGAGGGGAGACCGCAGCGGTGTGACTCCTGGTCCGAGAAGGCGAAGGAGAACGTCCTGCGCCCGCCGGACCAGGCGAGCACCTCGTCGCGCCGGCCGGTCGCCAGGGGCGTGAGCCCGCGCAGTTCGCCGAGCGGCACGCTCCGCAGGTACCGCCTGGCGCACCCGCCCCTGTCCCCTCCCGCGCGCACGAGGTGGAGGTGGGCGTGCCTCGCCTCCCTCACGGAGGGAGGCGGGTGCGTCCACCACGTCGACGCGCAGGCGGTGCCGTCGCGGGAGCTCACCCCGCCGGTCCCGACGGCGCCGTGCGCCATGAAGCGGGTGGCGGCCCCGCCGGGACGCGGCTCCGGGACAGCGGGCGTGCCGGCGGTCCGCGGCACCGGCACCGGGCGGCTCCGCCGGCCCCGTTCCCGGATCCGCGGTGCTTCCGTCCCCGTGGCCTTTCCCTTCCCCTCGTCGGTGCCGGCGAGCCCACCGGGGCCGACGAGAGCGGTGAGGGGCCGCGGTGCTCCGGTTACCCTTCGCGGCGGCTGCGGCGCACCGGGTTCCCGGGCGGTTGCCGGCCGGAGGACCGGAGGACCGGAGGGCCGGGGATCGCCGATCCGTCGCGTGCTTTTTGTTATCCCGGCCGGGGTGGCGGCTCTCCTCTTGTGACAGGGCGGAACGGTCCGGCACCGAGAAGGAGAGTGGACGAGCGTGGCAGCGAACAGGGGATTCGGCAGGGAGACGGTCGAGGCGGCACGGCGCGGCGACACGCGGGCCCAGGACGAACTCGTCGCCGCCTGCCTCCCGTTGGTCTACAACATCGTGGGCCGGGCGCTGAACGGGCATCCCGACGTCGACGACGTGGTGCAGGAGACCATGCTCCGCGCCCTGGGCGCGCTCGGTTCGCTGAACGACCCCGCCGGCTTCCGGTCCTGGCTGGTGGCCATCACCATGAACCAGCTCCGCCACCACTGGCGCAGTGAGCGGAACGACCGGGCGGTGCCGGTCCGTTCGGGCCTGCACGACGCGTACGACGTCGCCGACCCGGGCGCCGACTTCGTGGACCTGACGATCGTGCGGCTCGGACTGGAGGGCCAGCGGCGCGAGGCCGCCGAGGCGACCCGCTGGCTGGACCCCGACGATCAGGCGCTGCTGTCGCTGTGGTGGCTGGAGGCGGCGGGCGAGCTGACGCGGGCGGAGGTGGCGGCCGCGCTGGAGCTGTCGCCGCAGCACACGGCGGTGCGCGTGCAGCGGATGAAGGCGCAGCTGGAGACGGCCCGGCTGGTGGTGCGGGCGCTGTCCGCGCGGCCGCGCTGCGTCCTGCTGGACGACGTGATCGCGGCCTGGGACGCCGTCCCCTCGGCCCTGTGGCGCAAGCGCATCGCGCGCCACGCCCGGGACTGCACGGTCTGCGCGGGCCTCCAGTCGGGGCTGGTGCCGGCGGAGGGCCTGCTGGTCGGGCTGGGGCTGGTGCCGGTGGGGGCGGGCCTGCTCGGCGCGGCCGGCCTGCTCACCGGCCCCGGTGCCGGAACGGCGGACGCGACACCGCTGTCCTTCGCCGGGAACGCGGCGGAGGGACCGGGGGCGGCGGCCACGGGGCAGAGGGAGGTGCCGGCGGAACAGGACGGTGTGCCGACCGACCCGGGAACGGCGTCCGGGGCCACGGGACCGGCGCCCGCCGATCCCCCCGCCGCGGCTCTCGGACCGGTGACGGTGGCGGGCCGCCGTACGAGCCGCCGCGCGCGGGACCGCGAGCGGAAGCGGCGGGGCAGGACCGTCGCGGCCGTGGTCGCGGCGCTGCTGGTCACCGGCGGCGCGATATCCGGGACAGCCGTTCTGATACCGGACGGCGAGGGGGACACGGTGCGGTCGGCGTCCGCGGGCGGTTCGGAGTCCGCCGTGCCCGCGCCCCCGGCTCCGAGCCCGTCCGCCGCCGCCCCCTCTTCCTCCCCTGCCCCCTCGTCCCCCTCGTCCTCGCCGTCGGCCTCCGCGTCCCGCGAGCCGAAGTCCTCGGCCACGCCGCGCCCGGACGAGTCCGACGCGAAGCCCTCCCCCGCACGCACCTCGGCGCCCGCGAAGACGCCGGCGCGGCCGCGGGCGGCTCAGCCGTCCGCGCCCGCCGCCCCCGCGGCCGGGGGCCCCGCCGCCCGGGTCCTGGACATCACCAACGCGGAACGCGCCGAGGCGGGGTGCGGTCCCGTGACGCACGACAGCCGTCTGGCCAGGGCGGCCCAGCTGCACAGCGAGGACATGTCCGCCCACGACTACTTCTCCCACACCGGCCGGAACGGCAGCAGCTTCGCCGACCGGGCCAAGGCGCAGGGCCACCCGAGTCCGGGCGCCGAGAACATCGCCCGGGGGCAGAACTCCGCCGCGAGCGTCATGGAGTCCTGGATGAACTCCCCGGGCCACCGCGCGAACATACTCAACTGCTCGCTCAGGACGCTGGGCGTCGGCGTGACCACGAGCGACTGGACGTGGACCCAGGTGTTCGGCTACTGACCGGCCGACCGGCGAGGGCGTGGCCCGTTCAGGCGGCGGTGGGCGCGACGGCCAGCAGCCTGCCCATCGCCGCGAGGACGGAGGGTTCGACCCGGTAGTAGACCCAGGTGCCGCGCCGCTCGGAGGTGAGCAGACCGGCCTCCTTGAGCTTCTTCAGGTGGTGCGAGACGGTCGGCTGGGAGACGCCGACGTCGGAGATGTCGCACACGCACGCCTCGCCGCCCTCGTGCGAGGCGACCGCGGAGAACAGCCGCAGCCGCACCGGATCGCCCAGGGCCTTGAACATCCGCGCGGCCGTCTCGGCCTCCTCCGCGGTGAACGGGCGCTCGGTGAGCGGCGGACAGCACGGCGCCACGGCCTCGGTTCCCTCGGGCTCAAGCAGGGGAAGCACCTTGGTGTTCGACATGCATCTATGTTGACACATGTCGATATAGGTGTCACGCCGCCCGCCTGAGTGAGGTCGGCGCCCGCGCCGACGCGTGGACGCGCCCGGGATCAACGGGCGTCGAGGCCGTCGATCAGGCGGTTGAGGAACCGGTTGAAGGTGGCTTCGGGGGTGACGGGCCGCCCGGGTGAGGCGAGGGCCTCGGCGAGTTCCGGGTGGTGGCCGTCCGCGGCGACGGCGGTGAGGTAGCGGGCCTCGGCCGCGGCCCGGTCGGGGGACCGCGAGGCCGCCGCCTGCGCGACCTCGTGGGCGACGTGCCCGGCCACGAACGCGGTGAGCTGGGCGAAGATCTCCAGCCTCGTCCCGCCGTCCAGCCCGGTGGGCCGCAGGACGGCGAGCACGTGTTCCAGGAAGGCCAGCGTGTTGGGGCCGGGGGTGCGGTGGGTGGCCAGGGCCGCCGGCAGCCAGGGGTGGCGCAGCATGTGGGAGCGCTGGAGGTGGGCGACGGCCTTCAGGTCGGCGCGCCAGTCGCCCGTGGGCGGGCCCGCGGGGGACAGCTCGCCGCTGACGTGGTCGACCATCAGCTCCACCAGCGTCTCCTTGTCGGGGGCGTAGCTGTAGAGCGACATGACGCCGGCCCCGACCTGTGCCGCGACCCGCCGCATACTGACCGCGTCCAGCCCCTCCGCGTCCGCCAGGGCGACGGCCGCCGCCGTGATCGCCTCCCGGCTGTGGGCGGGCCGGCGGCCCCTGCGGGGCCGGGGGCGGCTCAGCCAGAGCTGCTGCGGGTCGACGCCCGCGGCGCCGGACCCTCCCTCACCGGTCACGGTCCTCGTGCTCCTCTCCCCGCGCGTGCGGCAGCGCCTGCCGGCGTCATCCAACCACCCTCTATTCTCGTACGCCGTACGTAAACGAAGAGGGGAACGAACGATGGCATCACGCACGCACGACCCCGCGCCGCCCCCGGCCCGGGCGCCGCCGCAGGGGAAGCCGCCCCTGGCCGCGCGGATGATGAGGGCGACCCGGCGCGGCCTCCCGGCCGGGCGGTACCGGGCCGGGTGGGAGCCGGGACTGGTGGTTCCGGCCGCCGACGGCAGCCCGTTGATCACCGACCACTACTTCCCGTGTGCCCGGGGCGACTTCCCCACCCTGCTGGTGCGCTCGCCCTGGACCCGCCGCCCGAACTGAATACGAACGGCTCCGCCGGGCCGGATGCGACACCGCCCTGCTCGTCGGCCCCTGGACCCACGCCTCCGCACTGCGGCAGGGGTGGCCCGAGGTGTTCGCCGAGGGCCTCGCCTGGCTGCGCGCGCACCTGTGCGCCGACCCCTCCGGTCTGCGCCCCGCTGCGGTGCGCGTGCACGTCGGCGGCGAGGACGCCTGGCGGGGCCTCGACGACTGGCCGCCGGCCACGGCCGGCACCGCATGGTTCCCCACCCCGGACGGGCACCTCACCCGGCAGGCCCCCACGGACTCCGGGCCCCTGACGTCGTTCCGCTACGATCCGGCCGACCCCACGCCGTCCCTCGGCGGTCCGCTGCTCTCCCGCTCCGCCGGTCCGCGCGACAACGGCACCCTGGAGGCCCGGGGCGACGTTCTGACGTTCACCGGCCCTCCTCTGGCCGAGCCCTTGGACATCGTCGGCCCGGTCTCGGCGCGGCTGGGCGTCTCCGCGGACACCGGACACGCCGACCTCTTCACCCGCCTGTGCGACGTGGACGCGACCGGCCGCTCCGTCAACGTCCGTGACGGGCTGGGCCGCCTCGGCACGGGCGAGCAGGCGCCCTCGCGCCTCACCGTGCCGATGGGCTCCACGGCGCACCGTTTCGCCGCCGGCC
>NZ_JAPSKQ010000103.1:19111-24303 GCF_031181555.1 Streptomyces sp.
GCCGGCCGCCCCGCCCCCGGGCGATCCCCGCTCGGGGGCGGGGCGATCCGACCGCCTACCCCACGGGGTACGCGGAAGCGGCGCGGGAGTGTTTGCCAAAAATACCCCAGGGGGGTATACATGTGAGCGTCAGAGATACCCCCAAGGGGTACGCGACCGCCTCATCCGGGAGGAAACCCATGTCCTGCTGCACCCCCGACGGCAGCTGCTCCACCGGCACCGCCACCACTCCGGCGACCGAGGGCGTCACCACCGTCTACAACGTCTCCGGGATGACCTGCGGGCACTGCAAGGCCACGCTCACCAAGGAGATCGGCGCCCTGGACGGGGTGCTGACGGTCGACGTCGACGTCGAGGCCGGCCGGGTCGCCGTCACCACCTCCGGCGAGCCCGACGACGCGCTGCTGGCCAAGGTCGTCGACGACGCCGGCTACGAGCTCACCGGCCGCGCGGTCTGAGAGGCCGCACGCCCGCCGGACCCGCCCGCGGGTCCGGCGGTCCCTTTCCCCGCCCCCCTTTCCTGATCAGCCCGAGGAGCAGTGATGGCTACCACGGTCCCCGACACAGCCGAGGTCGAACTCGCCATTGGCGGCATGACCTGCGCCTCGTGCGCCGCCCGGATCGAGAAGAAGCTCAACCGGATGGACGGGGTCACCGCCACCGTCAACTACGCGACGGAGAAGGCCAAGGTCAGCTACACCGGGGACGTGTCCGTCCCGGAGCTGATCGCCACCGTCGAGGCGACCGGCTACACGGCGCGCGAGCCCGAGCCGGTACGGGCCGAGCCCGCTTCCGGCCCGGAAGCCGGCGGAGAGGCCGAAGAGGCCGACGGGCTGCGGCCGCTCAGGCAGCGACTGGTCACCGCCGTGGTGCTGGCCGTCCCGGTCATCGCGACGGCGATGGTGCCGGCGCTGCAGTTCGAGTACTGGCAGTGGCTGTCGCTGACCCTGGCGGCGCCCGTCGTCACGTACGCCGCGTGGCCCTTCCACAAGGCCGCCTTCACCAACGCCCGGCACGGCGCGGCCACCATGGACACACTGATCTCGGTCGGCACCCTGGCCGCGTTCCTGTGGTCGCTGTGGGCGCTGTTCTTCGGCACCGCGGGCACACCCGGCATGACGCACCCCTTCGAGCTGACCATCGCCCGCAGCGACGGTGCCGGGAACATCTACCTGGAGGCCGCCGCCGGCGTGACCGCCTTCATCCTGGCCGGCCGCTACTTCGAGGCGCGGTCCAAGCGCAAGGCCGGTGCCGCCCTGCGCGCGCTGCTGGAGCTGGGCGCGAAGGACGTCACCGTGCTGCGGGGAGGCCGTGAGGAGCAGATCCCGGTCGGCGAGCTGAAGGCCGGGGACCGCTTCCTGGTCCGGCCGGGCGAGAAGATCGCCACCGACGGCACGGTCGTCGAGGGCACCTCCGCCGTCGACGCGTCGATGCTCACCGGCGAGTCCGTTCCGGTCGAGGTCGGCATCGGGGACGCGGTCACCGGAGCGACCGTGAACGCGGGGGGCCGCCTGGTCGTCGAGGCCACCCGGGTCGGCGCCGACACCCAGCTCGCGCGGATGGCGAAGCTGGTCGAGGACGCGCAGAACGGCAAGGCCGCCGCCCAGCGGCTCGCCGACCGCATCTCCGGCGTCTTCGTCCCCGTCGTCATCGCCCTCGCACTGGGAACCCTCGGCTTCTGGCTGGGCAACGGCGCCGGACTGACCGCCGCGTTCACCGCCGCCGTGGCCGTCCTGATCATCGCCTGCCCCTGCGCCCTGGGCCTGGCCACGCCCACCGCGCTGATGGTCGGCACCGGGCGCGGCGCGCAGCTCGGCATCCTCATCAAGGGCCCGGAGGTGCTGGAGTCCACCCGCCGCGTCGACACCGTCGTCCTGGACAAGACCGGCACCGTCACCACCGGACGCATGACCCTGCTCGCCGTGCACACCGCCGGCGGAACCGACGAGGACGAGGTGCTGCGGCTGGCGGGCGCCCTGGAGCACGCCTCCGAACACCCGATCGCCCAGGCGGTGGCCGCGGGCGCGGCCGACCGCGTCGGCGCCCTGCCCGTCCCGGAGGACTTCGCCAACGTCCCCGGCCTGGGGGTGCAGGGCGTCGTCGAGGGACACGCCGTCCTCGTCGGCCGCGAGAAGCTCCTGCGGGAATGGGCCATGGACCTGCCGGCCGGCCTGGCACGCGCCAAGGCCGGCGCCGAGGCCGCGGGGCGCACCGCGGTCGCGGTCGCCTGGGACGGCGAGGCGAGGGCGGTCCTCGAAGTCGCCGACGCGGTCAAGGACACCAGTGCCGAGGCCGTCACCCGGCTGCGTGCCCTGGGCCTCACGCCGGTCCTCCTCACCGGGGACAACAGGGCCGTCGCCGAGGCGGTGGCCGCCGAGGTCGGCATCGACGAGGTCATCGCCGAGGTCATGCCCCAGGACAAGGTCGACGTCGTCAAGCGCCTGCAGGGCGAGGGCCGTTCGGTGGCGATGGTCGGCGACGGCGTCAACGACGCCGCCGCGCTCGCCCAGGCCGACCTCGGGCTGGCCATGGGGACCGGCACGGACGCCGCCATCGAGGCCGGCGACCTCACCCTCGTCCGCGGTGACCTGCGGGCCGCCGCCGACGCCATCCGGCTGGCCCGCAAGACCCTCGGCACCATCAAGTCCAACCTGTTCTGGGCCTTCGCCTACAACGTGGCCGCACTCCCGCTCGCCGCGGCCGGACTGCTCAACCCGATGATCGCCGGAGCCGCGATGGCGTTCTCCTCGGTCTTCGTCGTCGGCAACAGCCTGCGGCTGCGCGGCTTCAGGGCCGCGAGCTGAGCCGCCCCCGCACGGGATGAGGGCGGGCACCGGCGGTGCCCGCCCTCACCTCATGCCGACGTGATGCGGTCAGCCCTTGCCGAGCAGCTTGTTCATCTGCTCGATCTCCGCGCTCTGCGAGGCGATGATCTCGCCGGCCATCTTCGTGGCCGGACCGTGGGCACCGTCGGCCTGCTCGGTCTTCGCCATCTCGACCGCGCCTTCGTGGTGCTTGATCATCAGCTCCAGGAAGGCGGTGTCGAACGCCTCGCCCGAGGCGTTCTCGAGCTCGCTCATCTCCTCGTCCGTCATCATGCCGCCCATGCCGTGCAGGGAGTGGTCCATGGCGCCCTCGGCGGGCACCTCCTCGCCCCACGCGGTCAGCCAGCCGGACAGCGTCTCGATCTCCGGGCCCTGGGCCTCCTTGATCTCCGCGGCGAGCTTCTTCACCTCGGCCGACCGAGCCCTCCCGGGCGCGAGGTCGGCCATCTCGACGGCCTGACGGTGGTGGGGGATCATCCCCTTCGCGAAGGCCACGTCGGCGGCGTTGTGCCGCCCCTGCGACGCCGATGCGGACGCCGGGGCCGAGGGGGAAGCGGTGGCGTTGTGGCCGCCGTGCCCGGCCGAACCGCTGCCGTCGCCGTCACCGCCGCAGGCGGCCAGGACCAGTGCCGCCGCACCGGCGGCGACGGCGGCGGCACTACGGCGGACGAGGGAACGCTTGCGCATCATGGTGGTGCAACTCCTTCCCGCGCGCCGTTCGCGGCGCGCGGTCCAAGCGGATGTGAGGGCGTGCGAAAGCACGGCACCCGCCACGGAGACCAGCGGAGATCGCCGGGCGCGGGGTGCCGGGCGGGCCGCTCTATATCCGCAGGAGCTGCAGCTCGGAAAGGTCGGGCGGCGCCCGCCCGTCGTGGGACGCGCGCACGGCCGCCGCGGTGGGCGAGGCGGCGGCGGGCGCGGCCGGCACCGCGCCGGCGAGCGCCGGCGGCGTGTACGCCGAACCGATCCCGGCGGCCGCGCACATCCCGTCGGCGTGATCGAGATGCCCCGGCCCGCCGCCGTCCGTGTGCGCGCAGGCCGCGTCCGCGTGCGGCACGCCGGCCGCCGCGGCCGTCGCCCTCTCGTGGCCGGTGTCCGCATGCGCCGTGGGCACCGCCCCGGGAGCCAGGCCGTGCATGCCCAGCACACCGGTCAGCACCGCCAGCACCAGCAGCACGAACAGCCGCCCGGCCGGGCGGCTGCTTGATCGGGTGCTCCTGGGCATGCGCCCATCGTAGGGGCCTGCCCTAGCGGCAGCCGGACCCGGTGGTCACGATCACCGTCTTCGCGCGGTGCCCGGCACCCGCGGTGCCGGTGACCGACTCGATGTCCCCGGTGGGGTCCGCCTCGACGACGTCGTCGTCGATCATCTCCGCGCCGGACTTCTCGGCCCGCGCACGCGTGTTCGCCACCAGGCGTTGTCGGGCGCTGAGGTCACGCCTCCTGGTTGGCGTCGATCTCGGCGATGAGGGCCTCGATGCGGGTCCTGATCTCGTCGCGGATCGGGCGGACGGCCTCGACGCCCTTGCCCGCCGGGTCCTCCAGGGCCCAGTCGAGGTACTTCTTGCCGGGGAAGACCGGGCAGGCGTCGCCGCAGCCCATGGTGATGACGTAGTCGGACGCCTGGACGGCCTCGGTGGTGAGGATCTTCGGCTCGGCGGCGGAGATGTCGACGCCGACTTCCTGCATCGCCTCGACGGCGGCCGGGTTGACCCGGTCGCCGGGGACGGAGCCGGCGGAGCGGACCTCGACGCGGTCGCCCGCGAGGTGCTGGAGGAATCCGGCGGCCATCTGGGAGCGGCCGGCGTTGTGGACGCAGACGAACAGCACGGAGGCGAGCGGAGCGGAGGACATGCGTTCTTCCTTCACGAAGTGGTGGCAGGTGGTGCGGAAAGGCTCAGGTGCTCGGCAGGCCGGTGACGCGGGTGCCGATGTCGTCGCGGATCCGGGGGACGGCTCCGAGGGGAGCGCCGTCGGGACCGATCACGGGCCGGTCCAGGTGGCGGCGGACATGGGAGACCCTTCCGACGGGCCTGTAGGTCAGCCCCGGCTGGTATCAGCGTCGGGTGATGTGACAGTATCAGCCCATGATGACGTCAGTCGACACTGACCTGATCCGGGTGCTGGCCGACCCGCTCAGGCTCCGGATCGTGACCCTGCTCGCCCGCGAGACGCTGTGCACCACCCACCTCGTCGAGGAGACCGGCGCCCGGCAGACCAACCTCTCCAACCACCTGAGAGTGCTGCGCGAGGCCGGTGTCGTCGAGACCGAGCCGTGCGGCCGCTACACGTACTACAAGCTGCGCCCCGACGTCATCGCCCAGCTCGCCGGACAGTTCGCCGACCTGGCCGAACAGGCCCGCACCG
>NZ_JAPSKQ010000275.1 GCF_031181555.1 Streptomyces sp.
GACGGTGCCCTGAGCCATGCCTAACTCCCCTATTACTGGCCCTTGCACAGATCCACACTTCGCGGATCCGGGTCAGACCTCACCCCCCAACGGTTGGGGGCGTGCGCCGGAACGCGTCGACCGCGGCTGAATGTATCTGCCCAACTGCCGTCTGCAACAGGTCAATCGGACGAGAAATCTGGACGCCACGGGCCCGGAATATGGCGAGAATTCATCTGCATTCAGGGCAAGTCGGGTCACACAAAGGGCACAAATGCCGCGCGAGAGGCCCACACTTTGGCTACATCCAGTCGGGCGTACGGCAGGAATTCAGGGTTCTCGATCAGTGGATCGGGAGCGCGTTCCCCAACTCTACCGTGCTCAACCCCATGGAATTGCCCCCTCCGCATCTCTCACGGAGGGGGCAGTGCGATGAGCTCTCGGTCACCGGAGTTACTGGCGGTAAGAATCAGCCGCCGGCGACCGCCGGGATGATGGAGACGCCCGCGCCGTCCGGGGTGGCCGTCTGCAGGCCCTGCTCGAAGCGCACGTCGTCGTCGTTGACGTAGACGTTGACGAAGCGGCGCAGCTTGCCCTGGTCGTCCAGGACCCGGGCGGCGATCCCGGTGTGGTTCTTCTCCAGGTCCTCGATGACCTCGGCGAGGGTCGCGCCCTCGGCGGTGACCTCGGCCTGTCCGCCGGTGTAGGTGCGGAGGATCGTGGGGATGCGGACGGTCACACTCATGCGAGGCCAGCCTCTCGGAAGGAGTCCAGGGTCGGGCGGATGGTGGCGGTCAGGCCGGTGCCGGCCACCGCGTCGAGGGTCTTCAGGCCGTCGCCGGTGTTGAGCACGACGGTGGTCTTCGCCGGGTCGAGGAGGCCGTTCTCGATCAGCTTGCGCGTCACGCCCACGGTCACACCGCCCGCGGTCTCGGCGAAGATGCCCTCGGTCCGGGCGAGCAGCTTGATGGCGTCCACGACCTGCTCGTCCGTCACGTCCTCCACGGCACCGCCCGTACGGCGTGCGATGTCCAGGACGTACGGGCCGTCGGCGGGGTTGCCGATGGCGAGCGACTTGGCGATGGTGTTCGGCTTCTGCGGCCGGACGACGTCGTGGCCCGCCTTGTACGCGGTCGACACCGGCGAGCAGCCCTCGGCCTGCGCGCCGAAGATCTTGTACGGCCTGTCCTCGACCAGTCCGAGCCCGATCAGCTCCTGCAGACCCTTGTCGATCTTCGTGAGCTGCGAGCCGGAGGCGATGGGGACGACGATCTGGTCGGGCAGCCGCCAGCCGAGCTGTTCGCAGATCTCGTACGCCAGGGTCTTGGACCCCTCCGCGTAGTACGGCCGCAGGTTGACGTTGACGAAGCCCCAGCCCTCGCCGGCCGGGTCGCCGATCAGCTCGGAGCAGAAGCGGTTCACGTCGTCGTAGTTGCCCTCGATGCCGACGAGCTCTCCGCCGTAGACGGCGGCCATGACGACCTTGCCCTGCTCCAGGTCGTGCGGGATGAACACGCAGGAGCGGAAGCCGGCGCGCGCGGCGGCGGCGCCGACGGCGCCGGCCAGGTTGCCGGTGGAGGAGCAGGACAGGGTGGTGAAGCCGAAGGCGCGGGCGGCCTCCAGGGCCTGGGCCACGACCCGGTCCTTGAAGGAGTGCGTCGGGTTGCCGGAGTCGTCCTTGACGAACAGGCCACCGGTGACGCCGAGTTCGCGGGCGAGGTTGTCGGCCTTGACGAGCTTGGTCCAGCCGGGGTTGAGGTTCGGCTTGGTCGCCACGTCCGCCGGGACGGGCAGCAGCGGCGCGTAGCGCCAGATGTTCGCGGGGCCCGCTTCGATCCGCTTGCGGAGCTCCTCGGTGTCGTGGGCCGAGAAGTCGTAGGCGATCTCCAGCGGGCCGAAACACTCCTGGCAGGCGAAGACCGGGCCGAGCGGTACGCGGTGACCGCATTCGCGGCAGGAGAGCGCCGCGGCGGGACCCAGGTCGACGGGGGAGGCGGCGGTGTCGGTGGTGCTTGCGACGGTCTGCACAGCCATGTGAGGCGAGGCCCTTTCTCCTCATCTTCCTCACGACGCATCTCGCCGTGAGACGGATTTGGCACCTTCCCTAGCCGGGGAGCCTCGCGATCTACGAGACCGGCTGGAGGGTTGCCGGGGCTTCATCGGGCCGTGTCCCTCTGCCCCTCTGGATGAGCGGTATGTGGTTGTTCTGCGTGTGTCCGCGCGACGACCCCCGGCATGCGCGGGTCATCGGCGTTGTTCAAGACTGTAACCGAAGGCCAGGGCAGTTGAGACAGCCGTCCGTACCGCGAGATGGATCACAAAGGAGCCACCGACCGTGCTGGAAGAAGTCGAGCGCTGGCTGAGCGCGCGCTCCTGGTCCGTGGCAGACCGCACGCTTCCCCAGATCATGGCCGCCAAGCACGCCACCGGCCAGTCGGTCAGCGTGGTGCTGCCCGCGCTCAACG
The DNA here is from genome assembly GCF_031181555.1 of Streptomyces sp. Taxonomy (GTDB): domain Bacteria; phylum Actinomycetota; class Actinomycetes; order Streptomycetales; family Streptomycetaceae; genus Streptomyces; species Streptomyces fimbriatus. Next base: position 2,445 of record NZ_JAPSKQ010000275.1, read on the forward strand.
AGGAGGCGACCGTCGGCGACATCGTCGCGGTGATCCGTCGGGACCTGGTGCGGCGGGTCCCGCTCGTCGACGAGATCGTGGTCGTGGACTCCGGGTCGACCGACCGCACGCCGGCGGTGGCCGCGGCGGCGGGCGCCCGCGTCGTCCACCGCGACGAGATACTCCCCCGCATCCCGGCCGTGCCCGGCAAGGGCGAGGTGCTGTGGCGCTCGCTGCTGGTCACCGGCGGGGACATCGTCTGCTTCGTCGACGCCGATCTGCGCGAGTTCTCCGCCGACTTCGTCTCCGGCATCGTGGGTCCGCTGCTCACCGACCCGGACGTGCACCTCGTCAAGGCCATGTACGACCGCCCCCTGACCGTGTCCGGCGGCTCCGCCTCCGGCACGGGGGCGGCCGGTCAGGGCGGCCGGGTCACGGAGCTGATGGCCCGCCCGCTGCTCAACATGCACTGGCCGCGGCTGGCCGGCTTCGTCCAGCCCCTCGGCGGCGAGTACGCGGCCCGCCGCTCCCTGCTGGAACGGCTCCCCTTCCCCGTCGGCTACGGCGTGGAACTCGGCATGCTGGTCGACGCCCTGCACCTGGTCGGCCTGGACGCCCTCGCCCAGGTCGACGTCGGCGTCCGCATCCACCGCCACCAGGACGGCCAGGCCCTCGGCCGCATGGCCGCCGCGATCTACCGCACCGCCCAGCTCCGGCTGGCCCGCGGCCACCTGATACGGCCCGCGCTCACCCAGTTCGAGCGGGCCGGCGACACCTTCGAGCCGCGGACGTACTCGGTGGACACGGAGGAACGGCCGCCCATGGCGGAGATCGCGGAGTACCGGGCGCGGAGGGTGGCCTGAACAAACCCCGCGGTATACGGCCGAGCCGTACGTTTGAGCGTTCGGAGGGCGGGCTAAGTTGAGGTCTATGGCTTCCACGCAGGCTGTTCAGGGTGCTCAGGTGCTGGTCGCGTCGAACCGCGGACCCGTCTCGTACACGGTGGACGAGGACGGTTCGCTGCGGGCCAGACGGGGCGGCGGCGGACTGGTGTCCGGGCTGTCGGCGATCGGTCCGGAGGCGGGGGCGCTGTGGGTGTGCTCGGCGCTGTCCGACGGCGACCGCGAGGCCGTGCGGCGCGGGGTCGGCGAGGACGGCGTGCGGATGCTGGACATCCCGGCGGACGTGCACGCCGACGCGTACAACGGGATCGCCAACTCGGTGCTGTGGTTCGTGCACCACATGCTGTACCAGACCCCGCTGGAACCGGTCTTCGACGCGGAGTTCCGGCGGCAGTGGGCGTCCTACGAGACGTACAACCGCGCCTTCGCCGAGGCGCTGGCCGAGGAGGCGGCGCCGGGAGCGGCGGTGCTGGTGCAGGACTACCACCTGACGCTGGTCCCCGGGATGCTCCGCGCGCTCCGCCCCGACCTGCGGATCGGTCACTTCTCGCACACGCCGTGGGCGCCTCCGGAGTACTTCCGGATGCTGCCCGACGACATCGCCGGCCAGGTGCTGCGCGGGATGCTGGGCGCCGACCGGCTGGGCTTCCTCACCCGCCGCTGGGCGGACGCGTTCACCGCGTGCTGCGAGCGGTTCGCGGACGGCCTCGGGGACACGCGGATCGGCGTGCACGGGCTGGGGGCCGACGCGGACTTCCTGCGCGCCCGGTCCCACGAGGCGGACGTCGAGGAGCGGATCGTCGCGCTGCGGGAGGAAATCGGCACGGCTCCCGACGGCGGCGCGCGCAGGACGATCGTCCGGGTCGACCGGACCGAGCTGTCGAAGAACATCGTGCGCGGTCTGCTGGCGTACCGGCAGCTCCTGGAGGACCACCCCGAGTGGCGCGAGCGGATCGCGCACGTCGCCTTCGCCTACCCCTCCCGGCAGGACCTCGCCGTGTACCGCGACTACACCGCCGAGGTGCGGCGGGTCGCGGAGGAGATCAACGAGCGGTACGGGACGCCCGGCTGGCGGCCGGTCGTGCTGCACCTCGAGGACGACTTCGCGCGCTCGCTGGCCGCGTACCGGATCGCGGACGTGGCCCTGGTCAACCCGGTCCGCGACGGCATGAACCTGGTCGCCAAGGAGGTGCCGGTCGTCTCCGACGCGGGCTGCGCGCTGGTGCTGTCGCGGGAGGCGGGCGCCCACGAGGAGCTGGGCGAGGACGCGATCACCGTCAACCCGTACGACGTCGTCGAGACGGCGCGCGCCCTGCACGAGGCCCTGACGACGGGCCCGGAGGAGCGGGTCGAGCGCAGCAAGCGCCTGGCCGCGGCGGCGACCGCGCTGCCGCCGGCGCAGTGGTTCCTGGACCAGCTGAACGCGCTGCGGGAGGGGACGCCCGGCTGACCTGAACCGGGGAGGACCGCCCGGTACGGCCGGTCACACAGGCGTACGGGCGCCGGGGCGTGGATAGGTTGGCGGTATGGGCAACCCTACGGATTCCACGGACCCGAACGCCAAGGACCCCGGTGCCGCCGACCGCCTGCCGGCGCCCGCCACGCGGGCCGGGCGGGAAGGGCTGGACGCGCTTCTCGCCCGGCCGGGGCGGGCGCTGATCGCCCTCGACTTCGACGGGACGCTCGCACCGATCGTGCCCGACCCGGAGCAGGCCCGCGCGCACCCCGACGCGGTGCCCGCTCTCGCCGCGCTCGCCCCGAAGGTGGCGGCCGTCGCGGTCGTCACCGG